>NZ_KB895697.1:0-202436 GCF_000374965.1 Bacillus sp. 95MFCvi2.1
TATTGGCTTCTTCTAATGGGGATTCAACATACAATTCTTCATTTAATTCATTGAGGGTTGCCTCATTATTGTTTACTTGTTCCACTTTCTTAAAAAATCTATTGAAAAAAACCATGATTTCTCCTCCTCTTTTTCATTCCCTTATAATACATTTGAATAATTAGATAATATTGACAATGCAATCATATCATTTTCAGATAAGGTATGAAACCAATTTAATGAATGGAGTTTGTTCTTGTATTTACTTTGTATATTTAAGAAACTAAATTTAAACAAAACCTTTGTTTAAAGTAAGGATGGAAATTAGAAGTTCAATTTTGCAAAGATGGTGGGAAAATGGAAGAGAAAAAAACAAGAAGTAAGAAATATTATAGAATTGCTTTTCTTGTATCAACAAGTTACATTTGGTTTTTGATTCTAGCGGCATACAGTATGGGGATTCCGCAATATATCAAGTTGCTCGGGGAGATCGCTCTAATAACAGCCTTTACATGTTACTTTTCCGTGCCTATTTTTTATATTGCTTTGCCTTTAGTATATATTCGCGTTGTACTTTCCTGTTTCCGTATATACACTTCAGAGCGAATGTTGGCTTATTATGCACTTTCTTGTTTTGTTTTAGGGCTTGCTTTATTTCTTCCTTTAAAAATTTATGGTTTTTATGAGGAGAACTACATATTCACGAAGCAGGTTCATGATCAACGTATTGAAGAAAAAATAAAACAAGCGATTGAAAAAAATAATGGTCCCATTCAGATTACATATGTGACAAAGGAAAGTGTACTGCAATCGAATGAAAGTTCAGGAAGTCCTGTATATCCCAAAATAAACATTCATTTTGAGTTATTAAACTGTGCTAAACAAAATGGTGGAGGCAGTGGCTTTTCATGTGAATCTTCTGTCGAAGCATACTACAAAGATAAAAAGTGGCTGGTAGATTATAATTCAAAAGAAAATACAGGTGTTATGAATCTATCTAAAGATAACCAACGTGCTGTAGAAGTAGAAAAGCAGCTAGCTCTTACTCCTGAGGAAGAGCTAAATATCTGTAACAATGCTGAATCGAAAGCGATTCAATATGTGAAAAATGAGTATAATTTGGATTTAACAATTGTTGAAAAAACGCTTAATAAGCATACAAGTTCCTATAAGAAAGAAAATAGACCATCGAATGCAATTCATGCGCTAACCATTAACGGATATTTAAACACGGATTCCCAAAAAGATATCACGGTTAGGGTAGAATATGATCCGATTGCAAGGGAATATTGGTCTCATATCTATGAAATGAGCGATGGAGCTAAAAAGGAGATAGAAAAACAAATCGAATTGAAAAAAGAGATACATAATAAAAAATGAAATAGCAAAGCAAACATCCCCCATGTCTTCTGTCATATATAGTGAACCACTGGTTGAGGTGTTTGTGTTTGTTTTCGTTCTAGAAACAATCTATAATTTCTCTTCAATTGCAAATTTAGCCATAAGAAAAGCACCTCCAATTGTTAGACTGTGTCTAACAATTGGGGTGTACTTCACTAAAGGTGGATTTCTAATTTTTATATTTATCTTTCTCCTGTTAACAAACTATTTTATATTCATTTAATATCTTCTTCAGCAATTATTATTTCATTTATTAACTTTGTTTCACATACCTAGTTGTATTAAATGATTTATCGTTGAATAATTGCAAGTTCTTTCTATCATAGTTTTGAACTTTATAATCTATGTCTTTTTGAACAACCTCTGCTTCTACACCGTTTGACATTTGTTTTGTGATATGTAGTTTTAATATTAAACTAGCTTTATCATATTCCCATGTACCTTCTATATGGTTCGTTTTCTTTGGATACTCTTCTGCGTTGTAAACTTCGAAAATTTTAGGACTTCCACCTTTTAAGATAAATGATGGTTTAAATCCGTCAGAAGTCTGTACGCCCCAGTTACCAATTAATTCAGTACCATCTATTACGTTCTTCTGTACCGCATCATAGTCGATTCCGGCTTTCTTATCTAAGTCTTTAATATCTTTAACCGATACTTTACCATCACCGACTTTTGTATTCTTATCTTTAAGTGAGTTAATTGCTTTATACCAGTATTCGTCACCTTGTTTCAGAATCTTCTCTGACTCTTCAACCATTTCTTTGTCAGTCTTTTCGCCTTTTTCTCTAGTTGATTTTCTAGTAAACACTTCTTCTACTATTTTGGAGGACTCTCTAAAGTAACCAGTCGCTTTTTCAAGGTTTTTCTGTTCTTCTATATACTCTTTAGGTGGGTCTATAGATTCAATCTTATCTAATACCCCATCCAGTTCTTTTATTGAATCTAATACGTCTGTTTTCTTTTTCTTGCCGTCAAAGAGTTCTCCTATTGTATCATTATGCTTCTTAAATATAGTATCAAACTCTTCAACTAGTCCAACTACCCTAGTTGTGTAGTCTTCTTTTGATACCTTCACTTTCTTAACAGAAGACTTCTTTTCATCTTCTTTAGCGGATTTAGACTCTTCTGTCTTTGTTTCCTTAGATTCAGTTTTATCCGATACCCCACAACCGAATAATAACATAACTGGAATTGCTACACCTACTAGTTTCTTTGCTTTCATGACTAATTTATCCCCTTTAAATTTTACTGATTAAAACCGTTTTCGTTACTTCCACCATATCCATATTATTCCTATATATCGTACCATTCACCTTCTTCAACGTCAAAGTGTCTTTCCTTGAAGTCTTCATTTTTTCTATATGGTAATAATGTATGGAAGTAGATTGGCCAGTCACCTCTATTCTTTTACCATCCTCACGAAATTCTATTTTGAATGCACCAGAAAATTCCGTCTCTTTATCATATGGATGAATTGACGCATTTGGATCCCACTTCATTTCACCTAATTGGACTCCATACGTCTGTTTTAAATATCCCTCTGATTGATGCCACTGTCCTAAGCCATATCCATTTCGCCGTACATTTTCCCCAAGCTGTCGTAAAAGGCGCAAGGGCCAACCGTATTTCGCACTATCCAAAGCAGATGTTGATACTTCCCAATCTTTTGGCAGATGCATGACAAGTTCTGCATAACCACTATCTACACTTGATGGAGTAGGCATACGGAAATAGCTATTTCGATTAAGATTTAAATGGCAACGTCTTGGTAACCCACTTCAGTTACTTTTTCATTTAATAGACGAATCCCTAGTCCATTTTCTGTTTCCCATGTACAATCAAAAGTTATCCCAATATCTCGCTTTTCATAAATATCTCCATATGGAACTACAATTCCAACTAAAGTTATCATCTCAAGTAATTGATCAGTTGTTTCGATGTGTGGATAATTTTCATTAAATTCAATATCATACCCTAGTTCTTGACGCTCTTGTTTGTAATAGTCTAATATAGCTTGTAAAAAACCTTGCTGTAATTGTTCCCAATTTTGCACTAATGAGTTATAAACAGTATATTGTTCTTCATCAAACTTACCGTCTTCTTCACCTTTAACCATCAATGCTATTTCAGCTTCTTTCCCACAAAATTCAATGGTAATATACTTAACCCATCCATATGTATATTCAAGCTCACCAAAAACCACATCATTTATTATCATTTTCAAACTCTCCCTTTTTATTTATCAGAAAATCTCTTGGGACAAGATTTACTTCTCTGATAGTACAAAAGTCATCCTCTTCATTAACATTATTTTTATTGTAAAACTAATCTACTCTGCTATAAAGTTGTTTAAACCAATTAAAAAGTTGTTCTATCCTACTCTCTAATATTAATTGTTATTACCAATAGGTTCTATACTCAGTACCGTACCACTGGTTCCTAGTTTTTCAATTAGTTTTTTTGCCTTACCATATGGAAATCTCTCTACTAATATATAAGGAGGATTTTTTGAACCCTTTAGCAAATCTGCTGTGGAAATCTCAATCCCTAATACGTTCTTTATTCTTATTAAATCTGTCAAGCCTTCATTAGGAGTTTTTGCTAACACTATATTACAAATATCAGATGGCTTAATTATTGTTTTCTGTTCTATTTCACTTAAACAACCACTATTCACCCATTTGTTAAAATCAGAGGTAATTATAGTAGCATGGTTTGGATTCATATCCCCAGAATCAATAACTAATACCTCTTTTCCCTCTGCATCTTGAGACATTAAAAAAACATTACCTCCACCGTCATCACCAATCGAGATATACCCAATTGCATATTCATCTACTTCCCAAACCTCATTTCTTTCTACAATATGCTCCGTACCATAAATAACTAACCCACCACCGATTGAAAAACCATTTGTACATCTTAATAAACCCTTATATACATTGGGGAATTTAACTTTCATACGATCTTCTACTTCTTGGATTTCAATATCACTTGCTGCCGTTTTTTTTATCAAGTCTGGAACCTTGGATAGATTAATCATTTGACAAATCCTCCTAAACTATCAAGATATTTATATGCATCAATCATTGCCTTTCGTGCCGTTTTTTGATCCTGCTTTAATCATTTACCTATAGATCTCATTAAATTCATAACGTATATCAGTATTCAAGCCTTCATTTTTTCTCCGTTTCCTCTGCATAGAAGAAATTATTGCACGTGATCGGCCAAAGCTTGAAGGGAGAAGTATTACAGAAGCTTTCTTTTCCTTATAATCAAAAAGCCTCCCTCTTTAGCCCATCCTTTTACCTATTCATTTTGCAATGGATAATGAGACTGTATTCGATTATCAGAAGCAATATCTTTATTTCCTGGTGCACGATTATCCTCTGAACTGACTCTACCTATGAGTAAGCAACAACCTGCTTTAGGTTGTTGCTTACTCAATAGTTTCAAAGATATATATTTGCATTCTTCAACCCAAAAGATATAATTCTTTTAGAGTTTCTATAAAATCAGAATCCGTCTTTACTTCAATCATATTAATAAGATCATAAAATTGGCTTAATTTAAAAGAAAAATTGTATAGAACAACCGCGGCACTATTCAATTTTCTAAATCTATCTATATAAATCTTAGAGCCTCTTTTCCCTAAAAATAAAACATTATATCTATCATTTGTGCTTTTTTCTAAAATTATTCTATCTGGCTTAAGTTCGAAAAAAGAATGATACTGTTCATCTGAAAAAGTTTTGAATATCTTTTGAATATTATTTATTGATGTTGCAATCTCGATTTCATTTTGAACATTTGTATCATATTTTCTTACTTCTAATTTATTTTTCGAAAAAATATATAAAGCCAATGCTGATTTATATTTATCTGAAAATGTATCTACTTTGTATTCTTTTCCTCTAACAACTTCAAAAAGCTCATAATGATTATTTGCTTCATTAAAAGTTAACTTAACAATAGTTTCAGGATGATCTTCCCCACCTAATGGTGCAACACAAATAATATCTTTTTCCCTTTTGATCACTTTAAATACTGTTTCAATTAAATTATATATACCACTTAAGTCCATATTTCACACTCCTTTATAGCTTTATTTGTTTAATAACTTTAAGCTCTATTAATTCCTCTATAGAGTAAGGTCGACCATTAGATTTATATTTAATAATTTGCGTTCCTCCACTTGGCTGATTAAACCAAGGAGCAATTTTCTCTGAAGTTACTTCAAAATCATCAATAACCTCATAAACATTATAAGGCGCTTATTCACTATGCGGAGCCAAAACCCTACTTGGGAACGAATCTCTTTCAGGAGCTAAAGAGAAACCTGCTGAATTACCATATCTACCTAGTCTCATTCCGGGATGTAATGTTTCCACTTTTTGAGTTCCCGAAACAAATCCATCATTAGGCGGCCAATGGATTTCTCCTGTTTTTTGGTCATAGTATTTTGGATTCTTATATACATTTTCATATTTCTTATATAATCCTTCATTAGATGGATAATCCCATTTCTTTATATTTTCAAGGATTTTCACATCATCTACATGTTTTCCAGCCTCACTAGCTCCCTTACCAACATTACCCGTACCCTTAACTCCACTAACTTCCTTACTAACCTCTGAACCACCATTCCCTATTCTCGTAGCAAGCGAAGCCTTAAGCCCCTTAATCTCATCATTGATTTTTTATTGCTATCTACATGATGCTCTTAACCTTGGCCACTTGTACCGACTCCAGCTGCTTCAACGCCTTTGAATCTAGCTGCTATATGATTCAAGCAGCCAATTTACCCAAAAATTCAACCTTTCAATATGATAGATACACATTTGAAATAGTAAAAGCTGATTCTTATGAATCAGCTTTTGCTATTTGTCCACAATTTTTAATTGTGTTATTAATATTTTATTCTTTTCTAGGTAAATAGACGATTATTTTTCCTCGTAGATACGCGCCTTCCTAATCACCGAGTGTATAAGCTATAAAAATTCTTTTGTGAAAATTACTATCTTTTTCATTTACTAAACGATTTAAGGTGCACATATGTAAATCTTCCACCATATCTTCAACAAACAACATTATTTGATACAAAATCATCTGAAAATTTCTCTGATGATTGAATAACATCTCTTATTGAATACCCCATAAAATTTAAATTATTGTCACACAATTTCTCAATTATCTCTCCAATTACTTTAATTTCTATGCATGTAATATTAATAAGAGAAAACATTAAATAATTAGCTTATATATCTCTATCATTTAATGCTTTCAGTTCTAATTTGTTGCTTTTAAAGACTACCATACTCCTCCATAATTGCTTTTTCTATACAATATTTATAGAATTCCCCTATCAACTCATCTATATCTTTTTTTCTTGCTATTTTCTTTAACCATTCTTCCGGAATATTATCCATTTTATAGTACATTCCTGCTAATGCTCCTGTTATTGCTGCAACAGTATCTGTATCTTCTCCCAAATTAACAGCCTTTAAAACTGCTTCTTTAAAGGTTGCTGAATTCCCTAAACACCATATTGCCGCTTCCAAAGTTTGTACTACATAACCTCCTGAAAGTATTTCTTTCTCAGGTATATTAAAGAAATCTTTACTAAAAATTCGCATATAACGCTTTAATTCTTTTCTATATAAGTGGTTTACGTTAAAATTTTCATTAAAAAGCTCAAGTATTTCTTTTATAGATTTTTCAAGAGAATTATTATGATACAGCCTTAATAATAATTCTATATAAATAATTGAACCCACTATAGAACGAGGATGAGCATGAGTGATTTCTGTATATTTTTTAATTACCTCTGTCTTTTTCACAAAATCAAACTCATTATGCAGTAGAAATACCAATGGTGAAATTCTCATTATAGCACCATTACCATTATCATATTCAGAATCCCCCCCACATTTATCTGGTGAAGTACCTTCTTTAAACCTCCTAATTGCTTCAGCAGTAGCATTGCCTATATCAAACATCTTTCCAAACGGAGTGTAATACCCTTCATCTTGATATTGTACAAATTTCTCGAGCAAACTTTCTGTAGTTCCTTCTTCCATAATATTTTCTATTAAACATAAAGTTAGCGAGGTATCATCTGACCAAGTCCCAGGTGGTTGATTGTATGTGCCATACCCAACTATATCTTGTATATGGAATGAACCTCTCTGTTTAAATTCTACTGGAACTCCCATTAAATCGCCAAGAATACCACCATATAAAGTAGGAAGTACTCGCTTCTTTATGTTTAAACCAAGAAAAATTTTATTATCATCTTCCCATCTTTCTATCATTCTTCTACCAGACAATGTTTTTCACCTACTTTTTTAATATTAAATCTAAGGTAACATGTAATTTACCATTACTCTCAACATTTACACTTTTTATAATCATTTCATGACTTGCATTCAAAAGTAACTCTGCCTCATTTGAAAATTGACTAATTTTACCTACATACGCCGCACTTGCACCTTTTGGGACATTTATTTCCCATGACACTTCCATGTAATCAAATGAAGATGCTTTTAAAATCGCAGTACTAACAAATCCATCATCTTTAATTGTTTTATTAATTAACGATTCAAAATCAGATCTCCCATCCTTTCCTAATTCAATCAAATCTTTAAACGGCTTTATATCTGTCCCTCTATATACTTGCATATCATACGGAACTCATGCTTTATTTAAGCCACTCTTAATATCACTAATTACTTGCAAATCTATACCTTCTAAAGAGTCATTTAATCCTCTCAGATAGGAATTAATCTTACTATAATCATTTCCAGTATACTGCTTGATAGCATTCCTTTCACTTTCATTGAGTGATTCTATCCAACTATCATAATACTTACTTCCCCACTGATGAGCTTTTTCTAAATTAGTTATTGAGCCTTTACCCTCACTAACTCCCGGATTCTTTTGTTAGAAAAATAATGTCTAGCTAAAAGTTCTGCTTTCCAAGTATTTTATAGCATCAGAAAAAGGTCATATTTATGCATACCACTCATTATCTGAAAACTGGTCAGCATTTTCATTAGGTTTTACGTTAAATTCATTAATGAACCTTTTTATTTCCGACATAATTATTACTTGGTCTTTTCTGTCTATAATAAAACCTCTATGATTATTCCAACTCTTATCAATCTCCAAGTTTATACTTATCTCTCGCTCACACCAATCCATAAAATCATACATAATCAATGTAAAACAAATGTTTAACTTATCAATTGCCATCCACAGTTTCGCCTTTCCATCCTCTATTTCTTGTATGCGGATTCTTAAATTATTATCCACATACCACCGTGTATTTTGATTTTGTTTTTCCTCAATCATAATCATAACCTCCTGCTACTTATACAAACCCATTAACACATCTATTGTTGGAGTTGATTTTGTGCTGCCGTATATTACATCTTCTCATGAACCATATTTGTCAAAAAGTTGTTTTGGTGTAGGTTCTTTCTCTCTACCATACTTTTATTACATTTAGTCCCTCAAGGTTATTGGAATCAAGATATGATTGTATTCTATCCAAATTTCGCTTTTCAACCTTCTTTCTTGCAATTTCTTCAATCGACATTCCTTCATTTTGAAGTTTAGTAACCTACCTCATTTGTAAGCTGATTGCTTTTTTATTCCAATTTCTTAAGATACTTCAAGTTCTTGCAAAAGCAACTTCCTCTAGATTAATCGATTCAGAATTTATCTATAGGCGACCCTTGTTTATGTGAATATCCATAAACAGCATCAGAGTTAGCCTCAATTTCTTTTGCTATTTTAGGATTACTTAGAGGATCTATTTTACCTGCAACACCAATATCCTCCTTACCTAAACCACCATTTTTTATTCTCTCCACAAGCGAATCCTCAATCCCCTGAATCTCATCATTGATTTTCTTACCGCTCTCTGCATGGCGTGCATTAACCCTACTCGGTAACCTTCCCTGGTGTCCACCACCTTGCTTCTCTATCAATGTACCGCATCCAGCTGACAGTTTCACAAATAATCCAAGGCCAGTTGTTACTTTGATCCTTTTTACAACTTTCTCCTTACTATCATCGTACACTGTACATGGCCATTATAATCTATAAAAACAGCAACAAAGATGTAACACTTAGTGCACTTATAAAATTATAATGTATCTTTTCTATGCTAAAGCGAAAAAAAGCACTCGTCGTCTATTGTAGACAATGAACTGCACCCCAATTGTTAGACACGACTAACAATTGGGGTGCAGTTCATATCAAGCGCTTTAAGTTCGTAAGTTTTATAGCGACAGTATGACACCTATTACATGTTGTAACAAGTAATACATTAATACTTACGACTTTGTACGAGTTCGTTAGTTTAACTTCCATGTCATTGTATTTGTTACCCAGTAAAATGTCGTCTCGTCTAAACTTGTACTCCTCTTTCAATTAAATCATTGTATATAGTAGCCCATGATGGTACAACCATCATGAGTCTCTACTTTTAAACAACTGATTCATTTTTTATCAACTTCAAATAAATTCTCTTCACCTGTATGTTTACAAGAGCTTTATCGTTTTCATACATATATAAGCTTATAAAGTTACTATAACCCCTTGCGCCTACTTAGCATCATGAATAAAATCATTTTATCCAACATTAACTTAATCTCCATCTAACAGTTAAAATATTCTTTTAAAAACACATAAAATGCTGGCCAAGTTTCCTTTAACCCTCCGCTTAAAAGTAGCTCATCTCCACCTTCAAAATTAACCGAGTAAACTTTATCAGTTACACTATCAAGTACTAGTACAGCATTTGCTGACATTTCACTTAAAACTAGATACTTTTTAGGAAATCCATGTTCATTTCGAGCAATAATTGTGTATGATTCAATACTATTTTCTTCATCTACAACATCTAGTAACTCGTAAGGAACGTGTTCTTCCCAAAAAGGTCCTGCATATCGATAATAAAATTCTCTGAATGTATCAGATACTTCTACACCTAGGTTAGTTAATGTCTCCTTCACTTTATTCTTATCTTCACGTTTATAAATATCTTCTTCAAGAGCTTGGTCTAATTCATCAGGCAAAGCATTCATTGTAATTCCCTCCTAAAACTTCATTCCCTCTAGCTTTCCAATAATTTATAGACTCTACTTTTTGAGTGCTCTTCTTATTGGCTCATCCATGGGATAAAATGGATTTAACTTCCCTTTATATGGATGTAATGGTGCCCTTTTGGCATTACTAATGTTATGATACCTAGTCGATGTTTCAAATAATGGACCCACTCCCTTTGTTCGAACCATATTCCAATCAATATCTCCTCTTTGATAGACTTTATAACTAAAGCCTTTTCCTTCTTTACCTGCATTATACTCTACACTTAAAAGCTCCTGCTGGCTGCAGCCTTGAATCCAGATTTTCTCTAACTATTTTTACGTTTGTATATGGTCATATCTGTTTTTCTTTCTACATTCAGATACATTATTATTAATCCTCCCAGCTTCTTTGCATAAAAATAGAACCAACGCTTCTTCCATTAGAAACATTGGTTCTATTCTTAGTTATAATATAAATCTATTTCTTCTTTTCATTACATCTTTAATTTAGAGCAAAAGGTGGTTAAATAGCAGAATATTTTAAAACTTTTTTTAGTTTCATCAACTTAAAACTACTTTTTAATTTTATCTACCACTCTGCTCCCTTTCCCCTACTCACTGCTTAATTACAGTTACGCAGTAGGTTAGGACAGAATTTTGCATTGAAAAATATTATTACCCTTCAAATTTATCCCAAATCACTGTTCCTTTTCCAAGAATAATATTATCAAATGCCTCCAAAGCATTGTCTCTTACCCACCCTGTTGATTTGAATAATCTTCCTGATTCTGATATGTATAAATCTAACCCGAAATCATATAATGAACCTATAGGAATAACTTTATCATCAATAAAATCATCTAAGCCAAAACACGAACTATCTAACACACCTATCACTTCCTTAATACAAGTGGTATGTTCAGATATTGTCTTAGACCCATTTGAACGAATCTTTTCAACATTGATTCGTAATTCTCCAAACTCCTCCATAAATTTTTTTGCACTTTCAAAAACTTCAAAGCCTCTTTCTTCAAGAAACTTTACATTTTCTGATATGTCTATTTTTCTCCCCTCGTACCATCCCGCTTTTTTTAATTCTTCTATTGTCTTATTTGATATTTTCATTTTCATTCCTCCTAGTAATCAATGTTATAGAATCCAGAAAACGTTCTACTACAATTATCACAAGGTTCAGCAAAGCCACCTTGTAGGTTTTCCGTTCTAATCATAAAATTATCATAATGGTCGTAAACACATTGTTGGAAATGAAGATATCATTCATAGTGATTTTGTCTTTGACGCGCTCTGTCGTTTGGACATAGGAACAGCAATTGTTTCTTTCATGCCGATGATATTTCGAGTTTTATATTTATCAATCGTTAAATCTCATATGAAGGGAGCATACTCCCTATATTTGGATTTATTATATGATTTCTATGCCAATTTTTTATCTGTTAGCATCCTGAAATTGGAGTTATAATCTAATAACTTTTAACTAGTCATTTTTTATTCATATTCTTAAAAACTCTTTTATGAAACTGTCCATATTTATAGCATATGTTAACTACTAAAAAAACAATGAATCAGCCTACTTAAATTTCAGCTGATTCATTTAATCTTTTCACTGCATTATTACAATTATGAATTCATTTATATATAGTATTCTCCTAGTTTTTATACCATTTATTAATTCTGTTAGTTTATGCATCTAGGTACTACTTAATTTTGCAGTAAAAAACTATTTGTAAAATAGAATTTCTCTTTCTTAGATATTAGAATAATATTGCTTTAAATTATTTATGCCCTTAATAAAATTTATAATAGAATTTTCATCTGCCATTAAATTACTTAAATAAAGTAAAAAATCAAATTCATCTTCATCATCTCCGAAGGTTAAAACGAATGGGCTTATATATGGTTTGTATATAATATTACAGACAAGGACTTCCTTTATTTTCATTCTGAAATTACGCTTACCATCATCTAATATTTCATTTGTGCAATTTATTTCATCTGGCTTAGTTTCATACCTTTTATCATTATATTGGAAATATAATTTGCCATCGTCAATATATAGCCCTAATAGCTCACCATCTTCACTAAATCCACCTTCTCCATTTTCTATATCATTTATACTATTTGCATCAACTAGTGAATATCCTTCTGGTGTTATATTAATTGTGTTCTTTTTAGAATAATTATCTAAAAATATCATAACTAACTCCTCCTAATGAATTAACCCTAATAGTGTATTTATTACATCATCTTTTTTCATGGATTTTTTAATAATACTACTCCAAATTTCGTCGTCATTTATATATGTGCCTTCTTTAATTAATTTCTTCTTAGTTTTATTAAATAACCATTGTGAATCTGGACCTATTGGATTATCATATTTTTCCATATTCCTCGCTTCTAATCCTGCTCTTTCTTCTGCTGTCATGTCTGCTCTAGCTGTAACTTTCTGTTGATTACGTGCATCAACAACATGTTTTGCTATGTCTTCTTTAGAAAATCCTTCCGAAGTCATTCTTTTAATATCAATTTCTAATTGTTTAGATGCTTCAAGATAATCCTTCCTAACATTTTGCATTCCTTTTACCCAATCAACATCAGTAAAATCATATTCTGGTTTATGGTATGCAGTACCTTCATTTGGTAAATACCCATATGCTCCATTATCATCAGGGGGTATCTGCTTAAGTACATCTGGCTTTACTTCTTCTAAGGGTATTCCTTCACCAGTTTTACCTACTCCAGCTTTTCTTATCCCCTCTTCAGGAACTTTCTCCCCAGATAACCGGTTCGCATTTTGCGCTCGCCCTGAACCAACATTCCCTTTCCTCTCCGCAAGCGAAGCCTCAAGCCCCTGAATCTCATCATTAATTTTCTTACTGCTCTCTGCATCGTGCGTATTAATCCACTCAGTAACCTTTCCTAGGCCACTACTTGCATCCCTTTATTTCGTTTTACATTGGGGCGTAAATTCTTTCTTTCCATTTTTCCTTTATAGTTTTTTCAAAAAACCTCTTCTTTTATTGTAATTATCTTACCATTGCCACTCCGTCCCTTAGGACAGAGATTTCCCAACAAAAAGAGTCAATAGCAATTTCATTTTCTCAGAATCGCTATTGACTCTTTTTAATGGTATATTTTTTATCAGTACCCAAAGAATTCACAAAATAACAATTTACATTAGCGCTCCCTAGCCGCGTTCTAACTTAACATACCTATTATTTGCTTTTAAACTCTTTTTTCTTTACCCTAAAAATCTTGCAAAATAGATAATTTCCTTAACTATATTTATTCTCAACTTGTTCTATTAGAGATCTTAGTTGTAAGATATTAGGATGACTTCCATCATTTAATCTCTTTAAATCATCTACATACTTCTTAGATTTCCCCAACGATTCTTGTTTGAAGTCTTTTAAAGAAATAACTTTGTCTTTCCAATATGGATAGGTTACATTTGCTAATGGACCAATCTCAACTGCACAGCTTCCTATTGGCTTATCTGCATTTACTTCACTGATCAATAATTTTTCGTTATCATATTTTTTTATTTCTATCCAGCTTCTAGGTGTTTCTATATCACTTAAATAAACTACATTATGCTCTTTCAAAAGAATTGTTGCCTCTAGTAAATAACTAAATTTCCAATGAATTGAAACTGAAAAGTCTATTACTTCCTCATTATCAATATACATTCCATAACTTTCACCATCTACAATAAGTTGAAAATATCCATCTTCTCCCTTTAAATCATCACTTATATCCAACATATCCCTTAAAATTTTATATCGAATTTGAAACATAGTCTACCTTCTTTCTTTTTACTTAGTTAGATCTCTTATATCTTCAACAGTATATTTATATCTTCCATATACGCTACCAAATTTTCCATCTGGATGAATAAAAACATCTAAAATTTCACCATTAATCTCATACTCTAACCGACCCCTTTTACCTTGATTTAAAAGATCGTTATACGCAATTTCTGCATATTTATTAACTTCCTCTAAGTTCCAGTCAGGATTAAAATAAGAATCTTTTGCTAACTTTCGAGCTAATTTTGCATCATCTAAATATTTTGATTGTTTTATCACTGAATCCAAAGTATGCTGCCTAATATGTTCTGAATTTCTCTTACTCAATGGAATAGTAATTTCTACATTTTTAACTTCGCTGACTACCTTACCTAAACCATCAGTATTCCCCATTCTCTTCGCAAGCGAATCCTCAATCCCCTGAATCTCATTATTAATTTTCTTACTGCTCTCTGCATGGCGTGCATTAACCCACTCGGTAATCTTTCCTGGACCAACTTGCTTCCCTATCAATGTACCATCTTCAGTAAATTCAACGCCTTTGAGTGTAACTGTTACATAATCTACACCCCCGGCTATTTTTTTGCCAAGCTGATACAGTTTTTATTTTTCAGATTTTTCTACTTTTAGGCTTTCTGGTCTCACGCGGTCAAGCGTAATATTTTTGCTATCTCGTAATGAGAGCACTACATTTAGGTTGAAACTAATTTCTCCATCTCACAATTTTGCTAGTACTCTAAGATTATTTGTTGCTTTGACACTTTTTACAATGTTTCTCTACTATCGTCTTACACTGTATATAGCCATTAAAATCTATAAAACAGCATTAAAATTTAACACTTCATGCATTTATAAAAAATATAATGTATCTTTTCTATGCTAAAGCGCAAAAAAGCACTCGTCGTCTATTGTAGACAATCAAGTGCTTTAAGTTCATTTATATTCTTATGGTCATATGGACGCAATTTCATGAAGTTCTTACTTCTCACAATAGATTTCAAAGAGGAAGTGTCGGTATGATAACACTTGTATCAAGTGTTTCATGCCATTCTAAAAAAAGAAATACACTGCACACAATCTGTCACGTTTAAGCGAGCAACTCTAGTATCATTGCAATACATTGAGAGATTTTATAACTGTAAGCGAATCTATATTTACACCCGTTATAAAACTCCTCAAGCAATAAAAAATTGGGTTAAAGAAATCGCTTAGATTTAACTTTTTTGTGTCCACGATATTGACTCAAATTCACACATGCCTTAATAATACATCTTATTTTATATTTTTTTATCAAAATCTATACTAGCAATTAACTCCTTTTACTCATTGCCTCAACAAATTTACTAATTGTTTCATTATCCTTTAACAAACTACTAATATATAACAAAACGTCAAATTCCTCTTCGTCAATATCATAATACATCATTCCTGGGTCAACAACTGGTTCATATTGAATTTCACATACCTTTTGATTCGAACTTAATATAATAAATAATCTATCAGTTTTAGTAATGTATTTATTACTACAATTGATATTATTTTTATTAAGCTCATATGATTTTGTATTTATTACAAAAAATAATTTTTTATTATAAACATATAAACCATATAATATATTATTATCCGTTATCCCTCCAACTCCATTTATAATACTATTAATATTCTCTATTTTGTACTCGTTGTCATGCAATACTATTTTTGAATCTATATCAAAATAATTCCTTAAAATAATCACACTATATACCCTCCTTTAATGCTTTAATCCTAACAAAGTATTCAATACATCATCTTTTTTCATAGAACCATTTATAACTGCATCCCATACTTCATCATCAGTAGGATTCAATTTCAAATCTTCCAACTTAGCCTTCTTAGATTTAAATAACCATATTGCATCCGGACCAACCTTATTTCCATACATTTTCATATTCCTTGCTTCAATAGGTGCTAAATCTTCTGGGTTCATTTTTGCTCTTGACAATATTTTATCTTGATTTCTCATTTCGACCACTTTATTGGCTATTTCTTGTTTACTGGCTCCATTTGCAACCATTAAATCAATTTCTTCTTGTATCTTCCGTGATTGTTCTAGGTATTCTTTTCTAATAATATGATTATTTTTAGTTGCCTCTATATCTGTAAAATCATACTTTGAATATGTTGTACCTTCATTAGGTGAATAACCATATGCTTCCTTTTTATCAACATGAATTTCTTTAAGTACCTTTTCACTTACTTCTTCTATAGGAATCCCTTCACCAGTAACACCTATTCCAGTTTTTCTTATCCTCTCCGCAAGCGAAGCCTCAATCCCCTGAATCTCATCATTAATTTTCTTACTGCTCTCTGTATGGCGTGCATTAACCCACTCGGTAAGTTTTCCTTGGCCAGCTTGCTTCACTATCAATGTACCGCATCCAGCTGGCAGTTTCACTAATAATCCAAGGCCAGTTGTCACTTTGATCCTTTTTACAACTTTCTCCTTACTATCATCGTACACTGTACATAACCATTATAATCTATAAAAACAGCAACAAAGATGTAACACTTAGTGCACTTATAAAATTATAATGTGTCTACTTATTTCTATCCTAATACGCAAAAAAGCACTTGTTGTCTTTAGTAGACAATCAAGTGCTTTAAGTTCATATATATTCGTATGGTCATATAGACACAACTTCATGAAGCTCTTACAATAGATCTCAAAGAGGAAATGTCCGTTTGATAACACTTGTATCAAGTCGTTTCATGCCATTCTAAAAAAGAAGTACACTGCACACAATATGCCACGTTTGAACAAACAAATCTAGCACTATTTCAGTACATTGAGAAATTTTATAACTGTAAGCGAATCTATATTTACACCCGTTATAAAACTCCTCAAGCAATAAAAAATTGAATTAAAGAGGAGTTAAACATTATTTTGAAATATTTTACAAACAAAGTTCTTTTTGAGAAATTTTTTGGCAATGGAGAAGAAAATTCATGTTTACTCCTCTGAAAGAAAACAACACCCACAATGACACTTCGTCAAAGTGGGTGTTATTCATTTTTATTCCATTAAATTTCACCAATATCAGTTAATGTTCCAATTCATTTAAGCATTGCCTTTATTATCTATTCTATCTAATTCTTCATGCTTAAGCTCTTTAATAATACCGTTTTTTGGAAGATCATAACAGTTACGTAGCCAAGCATATTTTCCACAAAGTAGTTCATTTTGGTGATAACTTATTCTACCACCTCTTTCGTATAGCATTATTATTGGTTCATACAGATCCTCAAACTGCATAGCAATTTTATTATTTGAATTAATCAGATATGACCATTCTAAAAAACTCTTACATAGATATCTAGCAGTCCAACCATATCTTAGTAAATTTAGGTCATTAACAATACCTTCAATATCCACTTGAATTTCAGCGCTTATAGTCTCAGCTGCACTAAAAATTGCTAAACGATACTTATTTTCTGGACTATATATATCCCTGAAAATATTACCCCTTCTAATAAATTCTGAAACCAATAATTCAAATGATGGTTGATTCTTCTTTACATCATCCCAATTTATGTCTTTTATTCTTTGTATTGCATTTTCAAATTGTGTCACAAAATCACCATCCTATATCTGGAATAAAATTTGGGAAATCTCCTGGAGGCTCTGGAGCTGAATCGTGTGCTCCAGAGGGATTACCAGTTGGACGACCATCTTCAATCGCCTTTACATCTCTATAAGGCAAACCACTCTGCATCAATCTAGCTTCCTCAAGTTCATGTCCAGCTAACTGTTTAAACCAAGCTTTTTGCTCTGCAGTTAATTCACCTTTCAAAGCAAGATCCCAGCCATACGCAAGTGCATGTCGGATTGAAAGTAATCAGCGAAATATGTTCCCTCACCATAATTCACAAGATTTTCATGTTTTGTTAAAAATAAATGTTGCTTCAAAGTAGTTGCCTCCTCAACACTTAATCCAGTGTTTTTTGCGAAAATTCCTATTTCCTTTATGTCTACACCAGTTAATCTTAATCTTTCATATGTTTCAAGAGCAAATCGATCTTGATTAAATACTATCTCATAATCCAATGAGTTTTCCCTTGCCTTGGTTCAAGTCTTTCTATAACTCTTCTATCATCCACACCCTTAGCAAGCTAAGCCTCAATCCCCTGAATCTCATTATTAATTTTCTTACTGCTCTCTGCATGGCGTGCATTAACCCATTCGGTAACCTTTCCTGGGCCACCTTGCTTCCCTATCACTGTACCGTCGCCAGCTGCCTCAACACCTTTGAAGGAAGCTGTTACATAATCTACACCTCCGGCTATTATTTGGCCAAGCTGATACAGTTTTTATTTTTCTATTTTTAATCTTGCTAGTCACATGCGGTCAGGCGAAATATTTTTGTTGTCTCACAATGATTGTACTATATTTGGATTAAAACTAGTTTCTCCACCTCACCTTTTCGCTAATAATCCAAAGTTTGTTGTTACTTTGACACCTTTTACAATTTCCCTCTACTATCTTCGTATACTGTACATAGCCATTACAAACTATAAAAATTTAATGAATCTTTTAATTCTATACTTAAACGCAAAAAAGCACTCGTTGCCTTTCGCAGACAATCAAGTGCTTTAAGTTCATTTGTTTTTAAGTATCATTAAATTTGTAAGTTTTATAGCAACAGTATGACACATTCTATAGTTCTAATGAGTGGATTACATCTTTGTATATGTTGTGACAAGTACTATCTCAAAACTTACGAGTTCGTTAGTTTCATGTGTTTATATTCGTCACCTAATAAAATATCATCTCGCCTAAGCTCGTACTTCTTTTTCTATTCTATCATTGCACGTAATACTCTATGATGTTACAACCATCATGGAGTATCTACTTTTTAACAGCCTATTCTTTTTCATCCATCTTTCGCTTTAAATATTCAGCAATTTCTGTTTGTCCAAATTCTCTAGCGTATTCATATGCATCCATATTTTTAATACTCTCTCCAGTATATCTAATTGAAACATCTATTCCTTTTTCAACTAGAAACTCAACTACTTCTTTATGCCCACCATAAATCGCTCCAAATAATGGATTTCTTTTTGCTAAGCTCACATCTAATTCTGCGCCAGCCTCTATTAAATACTTTACTATCTCCAAATGCCCCGCTCCTGCTGCTAAATTTAATGCAGAAGCATCAAATATATCACCTTTTGTATTAACATCGATTCCTTTATGGATCAGATATTCTACTATTCCAAAATGTCCTTTCTTTGCCGCAACATGTAACCACGTACCAAATGGTGTCATTGAATGTAAAGATTCTGGATTATCACCTATTAAACGCTTTACTTCATTAATATCACCAAGCTTAATAGCACTTCTTATAGTTTTATTTAGACTTTTTTCATCCATAACATTACCTCCTGTATTTCTACTATCTTGTACTAGCTATGTCTCCTAAATCTTCAAGAGCTTCAACAATATCATCAAAGTCACCGCCCATTGCTTCAACAGCCCTTAACCGATTCATTACTTCCTCTAAAGCATCAAGGCTATGTTGTCCTATTACGGCATTTGGTACCTAAACAAGATTTTCTTTACCAATTATCGGTTCTACTCCATACCTCTTTAATATTTCTTGACCTTCTCGAACCAGTTCTTGTTGCTTCTGGCCAAGACCTTTTTTAAATAGAATATGATGTGCATACGGATCTATCATAGCAGTAGGTGGATCACCTATTAGTCCTCTAAGATACTTACCAAAATCAATTTTAATTAATGCTTCATTATATTCTTTAGTAATGCCTAAATCAGACATCTTTTTACTAATCTCAGATAGCTCATCTACACAAAAAGTATTATTTGGAATAGCATTTTTAATATTGTTCATCTTGTCTGTATTAACATTACCAGCCACAACTATATCATCTAAATACTCGTTTACATTGTTTACCGTACCCTTAATACCACCACTCTCCAAATTCGAGATCCGACTCTGAATACTCGCTTTAGAGGTATCGTGGACTTCTTTTACTCTTTCACTGAAGTTCGTCCGCCGTATTTTCTTATGCTTCCATCGGCTAATACTTCTCCACCTTTAAAAATGGCGGTTATGTTGTCTGCTATTTTTGCTCGTATAGTTTCAATTATATAATCTTAACGATTTATCTCATCTATTAATCCTTAAAACAATCTATTTTCATAGGTATATTATTAAGCCTTAATATACCCATCGCCCATTAAAATGTCATCTCGCCTAAGCTCGCACCTCGTTTTCTGTTCTATCATTGCACGTAATACGCCATGACGGTACAACCATCATGAGTTATGAATTTCATGTACTCATCATTCATGTTGTCCAAAGCATAAATCCCCCCCAAAAAACACCTGATACCCTAAAGGCAATCAATTACTTTATAGTTAGCTATATAAATTAATTCATTACTAATCCTATCTTTAAACCAACAAGCATGATATCATAATTACAAGCTCTTGCAATCGCCTCCTTATTACTCGTTTTTTTAGATTCTTTATATTCAGTGTAGGCCTTATTTACATACTCTTCCTAACTATAAACCATTTTATAGGAACCTCTGAAAATACATTTTGAAGTTTTAGGTTGAATCAGTAGATCACCATTATGGACAACTTCAATTGTAATATTTTGATACTTTTCATTTTTTCTTAATTATGGCCTCAAACTAAGAATATATTCAATTCTTGATTTTGCACCAAAGCTTGATTCAATAACCTTATAATCTTTACTTTCCATTAACTGTCTACAATTATTTATATCTTGCAATAATTGTTCTATATCTTCTTTATTAGCATCACCTTTAAGTTCAGTACTATGGATATAAAAATCTAATTTTTCATATATAAAATCTGGTATTTCTTTTAGTTTAAAACACTCAATTGCAACACAAATATAGTATGCAGTCTTTGTAAAAGCATTATAGTTTAGCTCTCTCCAATATTCTTCAAATACTTTTGCTGCAGATTGAGATGCTGTAAATCCATCATCTTCCACATATTCTTCAAAACCATATACAACAGAATCTTTGATACTTTCATAATCAACATTATTATTCATAGCACAAACCTCCTTAAATCTATGCCCCTATGGAGTTACTGTATTATTTATAAAGATGCTTATCTTTATATTAGGATACTTTTCTCTAAATTCTAGTATAATATTTGTACAACTTTGACAAGTATCGAACTCTGAGAAAAGATTAACTTCACCTTTAATATTTGGGTCTTTTATTTTAGAAGCTATGTCTTCAAGAATCTTCGCTTCTGTATCCTTATACCTCGGAAATTCAACTACTACATAATTTTTGAAGATACGCTCACTTTGAAAAAGTGTGCTAAACTTGTGAGGTCGAGCACGAATGAATTCCACCGAAGACACCAAATATGAACGCCCCTATTGAATCATTTCATTGTTTACTGGAGTACGAATGCCTGAATCGCTACATGTTTCAAACATATGCCGAAGCTTATCAAGTAATAGCTACATATATTGAGTTTTACAACAACCGCAGAATCCATTCTAATATTTTGGATTTATCACCAAATGAATTTTATCGACGAACGTAAACAGAAACGTTAAAAATCAAAGAAGTTAGAGCATGAGACGAGATTTTTTCTTGTCTCATATGAAAAAAGAAGCAACTTGCCAAAATAAAGAGCAACTCTATGAAACAATAAGTTAGGGATAGTATATGTCCAAAATTAGGGGAGAATCCGCAAAACCGATGTTTTGAAGGGCGTACCTAGATTCAGAAGGAATCCACAAATATTAGATGAAGATTAAGGTATTTTTCAAATCTCAAGAGATTTCCCATTTTCACTTTGGAAATCACAGAAAAAGAGATTCAATAATTGTAGAATTCTTAAAGATAGAAAAAACAAGAGAACCCTCGTGTGTTCTCTTATGTCCGTTTGCATTCTAGGTTTGATCCGAGCATGTCTCAATGAAGACTTTTCCTTTAAGCTGGTACCCCATGGATGTTAATTCATTATTTCTGCGAAATATTAATTGATTAATCATCATATTCATCTGAATCATCATCTAAATGCGAAGTTACAGGGTAGCCTGATGGATCATATATATATTCAACACATGATTTTTCATCAGAAATAATAAGATACACATTATCATCACCACCAAAAGGTGAAGGTGGTACCTTCATTTTAACTTGCCATGCATAGCCATTAAAACCATCATAACGTTCATAAAAAGCTATCGATTCTCTAATATTTGTGGGGAGTACCCCTTCCAAATGATTCTCCTCATTGTAATCTTGAGAAATTTGAATCACTCTGTCTATATTTAATTTAGGATGTATACTTGGTATTTTGTTTTTATCAACTCCTATTATTAAAAACTCAATAGCTTTTTTTTTATCAGAAATAACCAAAAACCTGTCAAAATCCTGAAAATCTAATTCAGCAAGCCATACGCAACCATCAATTGCAAAAAACTTATTATAAAATTGAATTGATTGACTTGTATCATTATTTATTGTCCATGGAAGGTAATTCTTATTACGTTCATTTAAATATTCTTGTACAACATGTAGTGCTTCCGTTACAGTTAGTCTGGGTTCATTACTCATCTAAACCCCCCTTAAATATTTCAGAATCAGCGGGTGGCCATTTCTAAGCGCTTAAATATAACGTTCAGTAGCAATTATCTCAGCCCTTGTGAAGTTTGCTCTATTCTCCATAATTTTATTGTATACATGCTCTTCTCTTTGTAAAACGGTTTATTTCAAGTAATTCTCTTTTCCCAACTCTAACCATTGTTGCGCATGTACATTTTCATGATAAGCAGCGATTTGTGACGGTCTTCCTCTAAAATAAATTTTACCTGTCTCAGGATCGAAACCACCAGCTTTTCCTCTTGGTACTATTTTTTTATCAATTACAACTTCAATTCCATGTTTACTTAACTCCTCTCTATAGGCTTTAAAATCAGCTACTCGCATTATTCTATTTCCATTTTTATCAAGTTTAAATACATTCCCACTAACTCTTTTTGTATCCCAATTAGCGAAATCTAATTTATTTACCATCCATAAACTTACTACTCTCTGCATGGCGCGTATTAACCCACTCCGTAACCTTTCCTGGGCCACCGCCTTGCTTCACTATCAATGTACCGTCTTCAGCTACTTCAACACCTTTGAATATAGCTGTTATGTAATCCACACCCTCGGCCATTTTTCCGCCAAGCTGATACATTTTGTGTTTTCTATATTTTTCTATTTTTAATCTGACCAGCTGGAAATACTCTAATTATTATTTTACCTATATGAATTTTTTATTGAAACTATTTTTATACTAAAACAAAAGGGCTATCTATTAATCATGCAATTTATTTAAAAAATCAGTGAAACTACTTGCCACATAAAATACATTTTCTCTTGCTACTTCCTCTGCTTCTTCTGCTGTAATTCCTTCACTTTCCATCAGTGCTTCTTTTTCCCATGCATCTTCATGTTCCCAAAAGACAACAATTGGATTGTCTGCATGATTTTTATAATCAAAGCAGATTAAATTTCCTGCTGGATCGATTCCAAAAGGAATTACACCATTAGGCAAAGTAGCACGATAGTTATTATAATCTGTTACAATGTAATCACTACTTCCCTCATCAAACGAAAGTAATGAACCAAAGACTCTTTCTATTCCTTCAACATCAAAACAATATGGTATTACATTAGCGCCATGATTCACTTTTGCACACTCGATATAGTCTTTCGGAAACTTAATCCCCATTGATTTACCTATTTTTCCAATAATTTCTTCAGTAACCAGATCATCTGCATACTTCCATTCTAAATTTTTCATCTAATTCCGCCTCCCTATAACTTATTTCCCCTAAATGATTTACACTGTGAGTTTCGGATACTACTAACTGCATTTTCCCAGGTATTTGATGGTGACGCCAAGTTAAATCTGATATACGTGGCAACCCTATTTTTATTTCTTTTAACTGTTTGGGAGTGAATATATCTTTTGGAATTTCCCCCTTCTCTATCACCTCCTTTAGCATTCAAGTAAACTCTTTAAAGTGTGTATCATCTGGCTTAATATATAAATCTTTCTCTAATCTCATTGTAAACTTAACATCATTCCCTTTAAATATTGGGAATCCTAAAATATCAAAATCTACTCCTTTTTTCACATGCGTTCCTCTACATTTACTGTTTGTAAAAATTTAAAACTTTGTGAACTTATAAAATTATAATATGTCTACTTATTTCTATCCTAAAACGCAAAAAAGCACTCATCGTCTATTGAAGATAATTTATCCTCTTTCCTTAATAATCTTTTTCACCAATAATAAAAAGTTTTCTATCCATCTATTCCCTTAACATTTTTTGATCCAATGCGTATATACGATGATCACTAATTTTAGTATAAGTTCCTCTTTCCATATTAATCCAGACCAGCCTACAATCCCTTTTATTGGTGCTATGCACAAAGGCATTAACTAAGATTAAATTTCCTCAGTCAATGCCCTTAATTTTAATGATTCTTTACTACTTCAATCACATTCTCAATATTATCTTTTAACTCATTATTTTTAGCTTCTTCATATTGATAATACCCTTGAATTCCTCTATGAATGATAGAATGCATAGTTGGATGAAATGATTTATCTGTACACTCAATTAAAAAATTACAGAATTCCGCACTAGCTGCTGGAGAATAAAAGAACATTTCTATCAATATATCAATTGTAGCTCCCTGTATTTGTATGGCGTTCTTTTTATTTTTTAAAGAATAACCATTTATCATACCAAAACAAAATGTTGCTATTATTTGCTTTTCTTGTTCGTTTAATATTTCTGGAACCAATTGTGAAGTATTTAAAAACTGCTGAATCATTTTTTTCACTTCACTGTAATATTCTACATCATTAGTCATTTTTGTCCCCCTAATATATAAATATATTTCCTTCTGGATACTTTCCATTCCATCCACAAGGAATATGTCCACTTAAATAGATTTCTAGCATTTCGTTATAAAATGCTGACTTATAATATTCTTCATAAGATAGTACCATTATTATACTTACTATATCGAATTTAATAGCATTTAATATATCTTTTGGTAACCCCAATATCGTTATTTGTTTTTCAATATTGTCAGTAATTTTTGGTAATACCTCTGCTTTGATTTTTTTAACTAAGGTGTTCCAATTTTTATTATATATTTCTGGTTCATTCTTTGCTAAATAACCCGTTAAATTATTACTTTCTTCAAGACAAATATTTCCCCATTCTATCCCATTCACACTCTTAACCATTTTCTTTTTATTTGATAAATAGGTATACTCAATTCCTTGAGGCAAATTACTCTCTGTTCCACAATGTTTTAACCAATTACTAGACAATACCGCTTCCACTACAGAAGTATTTAATTCCATGTAAATGCTCCTTTATTTAAGTTTTGGTAAATTAATTCTACCAGGAATCCTTGGAACAAGTGAATCTCCAGTTATTGTTGTTCCATTTCTCGTTGAACAGCCTTCTGAGCTTGTGCATCACTCAAACCAGCTGACTTTAAAGTTATATATTAGACCTTACTTTTGCTATACCTACTTTTTCCTTTTCCTCCTTGCCTTTTTTGCAT
The DNA here is from genome assembly GCF_000374965.1 of Bacillus sp. 95MFCvi2.1. Lineage (NCBI taxonomy): Bacteria > Bacillati > Bacillota > Bacilli > Caryophanales > Bacillaceae > Bacillus > Bacillus sp. 95MFCvi2.1. The sequence goes on from NZ_KB895697.1 coordinate 25,959, forward strand.
GCAAAAAAGACCCATTCCAACTCATCACTCAAGTTGGAATAAGCCTTTTAAATTTATTAAGCGTGTTTGACAAATTTTTTAGCGTTTGATTTGTTGATTGTATCGTACAATCCTACTTCTAAAAAGTAAACCCACGAATTGATTTTCATGTACATAGTGTTTATCCAATATTAAATTTATGTCTAATTTCTTTCAAGCAAGCTCCAACTTCCTCTGCATTATGTTTATTCCGAGATACATAATTTTCACTGACCTCTTTTAAATAATTATAAAATGTTTCATAGTCTACAATTGCATAGACTTCCACACTTGTTACTGGCGGAATCGTAGTAAAGTTGACTCCAGTATCTCCAAAATACTCCTCATCATGTGGTTGACATTCGGTAGCAAAGTAGCAACTTGTAAATCCAATTCCAAATCCTTTAGCAAGTTTAAAATGATGTAATGCTTCTAAGAAATATCCGTCTCCAATGGTATTAAAATAAGCTTCCATATTCTGAACTTTTTCCTCAAAATTTTCTACGTAATAAATTTCATCATCCATTATCAACATTCTCCTTAGACTATTGTTTAGGAAACACATGGAAGAAATTTTTAACCTCTCCAGTTGTTTTATCAATATACCCTATAAATTGTAACTTTTCTCCTCCTATATCTGCATATCCAACAACTTCATTGGAAACAGCATTAGGCCGAGAATCTATTTTAATTCTGTTATTGCTTATTCCTTCAGCCATCGCCTCCCTCCCCCACTTTAATATTTGTTCATCAGAAATTACATTAGGGTCATAAACAGTTTTAGGATTCTTATACTCTTTCCACTGACCTGTAAAATTCCCTTTTCCACCATTTGCCGTACTCAATCCATCATAAGTTGGTAGTTTATATTTTATCTCGTATATACCATCGATATTTTGGTGAGGTGTCTTGGTTACAATAGCTTGATTGATATCCGTTATTTGGTTGCCGAAATTATCCAAAACAAATTTCTTGAAATTGTCAAAATTGTGACCTCCTTTAACACCAATTGTTGGTTTTGCCTTGAAACCTTCTACCTCTATTAAATGGGTATCATATCCTGGCTTAAAAATAATATTTTCACCCATACCCTTAACTCCACTAACTTCCTTACTAACTCCTGAACTAGCATTCCCTATTCTCGTAGCAAGCGAAGCCTCAAGCCCCTGAATCTTACCATCCATAAACTTAGTACTCTCTGCATGGCGTGCATTAACCCACTCGGTAACCTTTCCTGGACCAGCTTGCTTTCCTATCAATGTACCGTCTTCAGCTGCTTCAACGCCTTTGAGTGTAGCTGTTACATAATCTACACCCTCGGCCATTTTTCCGCCAAGCTGATACATTTTTTCATTTCCGTATTTTTCTACTTTTAGGCTTGCTAGTTTTAGATAATCTAGCTATCAATTTTCTTATCTTATACTTAATTAATACAATGAAAGGTTTAACAAATAAAGAAAATCCACAGGTAAAAAAATCTTCTACTGTGGATTCTTATATTTATTTCTTTTGATTATGCACCATATCGTATGGATAATGTTAGATATCTTTCAAAGTTGAATTAGATCGAGACTTAACACATTCTATCGTGCCAGCCGTATCATTAAAGTATTTTTTCGTTATTCACAAATGATTCTTATTATACAAAATATAAAAATATCAATAAAAATCATCAATTTTACACTTTCGGATAAATTACTAAAGTTTATATTTTTCAACTTAACTTTTCAAACTCATTATAAATCTAGTTATACCACGCCTTACAAAGATTTATTGCCTATATTCCTTGCTCTTCCTCTTCTTCCTCCAACAATTTTTCAAAATAATCTGCATAAGTCTCCCACTCATCTGGTTTGGACGTAAAAGACTTTTTCTCTAATTCAGAAATTTCTACTCCATCAAACCAGATAATTGCAGGAGTATTTAGAGTATCCATTACTATTAAACTTTCAGGCGGTTCAGCTAAAACAATAAATCTAGAGGGTAAATGAACAACCTCTCTTAATCTAATTGTTTCATCTATGATATTTAGACTGTTATCTACATTCGAAAATGAGTGATTACTTATTCCCCCAAAATATCCCCCACTGAAAAATGTAGCTATCTCACAAAAATCTTCTGGTAATTTTATATTCAATTTCTCTTCTATTTTCACTAAATCTTCAGCATTAATTCCTTCATTAGAGTATAGTGCTTCATATCTTTTTTTCATTCCAAAGATTTTCTCACCCCTTTTAATACCTCTCTCTATAATTTATTTATTTTCTACTCTCCATTTCCAATATTCTCTTGTATCTACTCCAAATTTTTTCCTATCAATTGGAAAACTAGGATTAGGTTTACTTTTACCAAATTGACTGTGTAAAATATCTTGACCATATTTTCCAACACCATGATACCTTGTACTAGCTTCAGCTAATGGCCCCCTTGAATCCTGTCCAATGTGATGCAATGTAGCAAATCCACCATCCGGGAGTTGTGGTGCTACTCGACTTACGGCAGCTTCAGCATTTGTTTTACCGATGAATCGTTTTTCATCCGTAGTCCTTATTTGATTCCAATCAATATCATTTTTTAAACACCTCATATGTTTGTTGTGTTCCTTTAGGTCTAGTAGCTGTCCATTCTACCTTAGAATCAAATACTTTTATTCATATCCACTAACCTATTATCTCCAATAGTTTCCTTGCCTCATCTACCACCCACTATTCCCTTTCCTCACCGCAAGCAAAGCCTTAAGTCAGCACCTTCATAATTAGCTTTTACATTATTCTTTTATGTCCGCCGCTCATTGATTTTCTAACTTCTTATATTTACTCAAATTTACACTACTCGATAGTAATGCAAGATTATCTAAATCTGAAGAACCTCCAAATCTATCACCAGTTTCTTTTCCTGTCTTACTAGATTTATGCCCTAATCTACTTTTGTTTTTAACACTGCAACCAATCTCGTACATCTGTTTACAATCATAGAATGTTAATTAAAATATAAAAAACCTTGAAAAGCTTGGAGCCAATCAAGGTCAATATAGTTTTATTCCCTATTTGTTTACCTATCAATAATTCATTTAGTTTTTTTCTATATCTATTAAAGATTAAATTTTTTCATTTGAATACACTTTATCTATCTTATGAAGTATCTTTTATTCAAATGCTCTAACAATCTATTATCCATCTTACCCCAAAAGTTAACTTATTTACTTCGATTCATATAAACCATCTAAAAAATCATTAATATTATCGGCTAAGAAATACATATTTTCCATAGACTCATCAGTTTCTTGTTCATGATCCCAAAAATAAATCTTTTCATAAAAACTTTCATTTATACCTAAACAAATTTGGTTTCCACCTGAATCACTCGCAATAGGAATAAAGCCTATTTCCAATATCTCATCAAAGAAATTAAATTTTTTCTCTAGGTTATTATGCATGTTACCGATACCGTAGAATACATTCAAAGCACTCTCTCCCTCTTCAGAAGAGATAGAAAACACGTTAGGATTTACGTATCCCCCATTATAATTCAGCAAAAATCCCCTATATAAATCAGGAAATTTCAAATTATGTTCCCTTTCAAAAACCTCTAAATCCTTCAAAGATAATTTATCATGTATTAATTCAATTTTCGCCATAAATTTTCCTCCTATTTTTTATTTTTTCCATTAACCGTGGATTGTCCCCCAATATGTTTAAATTCATCATGAATATCTTCCTCAACCAATATCATTGTCTTACCATCTTCGTGATGATGCCAAGTATAACCTTCTGGTGGTTGATTTTTGTTAGGTACTGGAGGATTTGAATCCTTACTTAACCCGGCTTCTAAATTTGCTGCTTCAAAATCTTTTTGATTATTTTTTGGAGAATGGACTTTAATTGTAACCGGCGGTATATCTGGATGGGCATAAGGTGTAAAATCAGGATAGCCATTTGGGTATCTTACTGACTGTCCATTTTTATTTGTATATGTCCAAACTCCCTTGTCGTCAATAGAAATTTGCCCTCCTTTTTTTAATAGCCACCTTTCAGGTCTTGGAGAATTCATAGGCTTGGTTTTCAAGACTTCTTTTGTAAAGTCTTCTAGTTTTAAATTTTTAGCCTTACTAGCTCCCTTAGCAAGCGAAGCCTCAAGCCCCTGAATCTCATTATTAATTTTCTTACTGCTCTCTGCATGGCGTGCATTAACCCACTTGGTAATCTTTCCTGGACCAACTTGCTTCCCTATCAATATACCATCTTCAGTAAATTCAACGCCTTTGAGTGTAGCTGTTACATAATCTACACCCCCGGCTATTTTTTTGCCAAGCTGATACAGTTTTTATTTTTCAGATTTTTCTACTTTTAGGCTTTCTGGTCTCACGCGGTCAAGCGTAATATTTTTGCTATCTCGCAATGATTGCAATACATTTAGGTTGAAACTAATTTCTCCATCTCACAATTTTGCTAGTACTCTAAGATTATTTGTTGCTTTGACACTTTTTACAATGTTTCTCTACTATCGTCTTACACTGTATATAGCCATTAAAATCTATAAAACAGCATTAAAATTTAACACTTCATGCATTTATAAAAATATAATGTATCTTTTCTATGCTAAAGCGCAAAAAAGCACTCGTCGTCTATTGTAGACAATCAAGTGCTTTAAGTTCATTTATATTCTTATGGTCATATGGACGCAATTTCATGAAGTTCTTACTTCTTACAATAGATTTCAAAGAGGAAGTGTCCGTATAATAACACTTGTATCAAGTCGTTTCATGCCATTCTAAAAAAAGAATTACACTGCACACAATATGTTATGTTTAAGCAAACAACTCTAGCATTATTGCAATACATTGAGAGATTTTATAACTGTAAGCGAATCTATATTTACATCCGTTATAAAACTCCTCAAGCAATAAAAATTGGGTTAAAGAAATCGCTTAGATTTAACTTTTTTGTGTCCACGATATTGACTCAAATTCAATATTGATATTATGTAGCAAACCATCTTCGTTATTTTGTAATGTAGTTATGTTCTATTTAAATTTTAATTTAGGAATTCAAATAATTTATAGTTTTTCAGTAAAATTATGCTCCTGATTTTAAAACTTCTTAAGAGTGTCTTAATCTATTCATTCCTTTAATAAAACTTAACATGGAATCTTTACTTAACATCAAATTACTTAGGTATAGTAAAAAATCAAATTCATCCTCATCATCACCAAAAGTTAAAACGAATGGGCTTATATATGGTTTATATGTAATATCACATACAACCTTATCTGTTATTTTAACTTGAAAATTACGTTTCCCATCATCTGTTCTCTCATTTATACAGATTATCTCATCAGGAATTGCCTCATATTTCTTCTCATTATATATAAAAAAGAATTTATTTGAATCAACAGAAATACCTATCAATTGTCCATCTTCACTAAATCCTCCCACACCTTGCCTAACTAACTGTACTTTATTTTTTTCAACTATTGAATATCCACTAGGTTCTAATATAATATATGTGCCAGTCTTAGAGTAATTATTCAGTATTATCATAAGTTACACCTCCTAATGTACTAATCCTAATAGTGTATTTATTGCATCTTTTTGCATTGATTTTTCAATTATAATTTTCCATACTTGTTCATCTCATTCATAAATTCCTTTATCAATGTATGAATCTTTTATCTTATTAAACATACTCTCAGCTGTTGTTCCTATTGGATTACCGTATTTTTAATATTTCTTTCCTCTAAACCAGCTCTCTCCTCTGCAGTCATATTTCCCCTTGCTGTAATTTTTGCCGATTACACGCTTCTACAACTTGCACCATAAAAAAGCAGCAGAGATTTCTAGTATTTATCTCTGCTACTTTTTTCATTAACTTCCAAAACAAACTAATTTTCATTCCTCATAATCGTACAAATACTTTTCAGATAAGATTATCTAATGAGAGCTTCTTATTTCTTTCATAACTTTTTGAATTATCTTACTTATATCTCAACTCACTCAAATTCATCTAAACTATTCAGAGTTTTATCACTTATGTCAGAAGGTTCAAATTCCTCCCAATTGTTTAATTGAAACGATACTCCATCTACATTTACAAAGCCACTTCTCTTATAGAAATAACCACCGCGTTCATAAAGTTTTATTACTGGCTCAAATAGATTTTTGTTTTCAATAGCGATTTGATTTCCCTCATCTATAAGTGCATTTAGTTCAAGGAAACTTGTAACTATTGCATTTTGATAACTATTCTTCACTTCATTAATTAATTCAATTCCTTCTATATTTACTTGCGGTGATGTGATTGAATTAGAAATACTTATAAAGGGGTAAACACATTTACCTGGATATGTCCGGAAAAATATCGCAGTTCTTCTTAAATACTCTTTGCACAATTGGACATTCGATTTTCTTTCTATTTCCCCAATACGACTCCAATCAATTGCTGAAATCCGCTTAATTGCTCGGTTTAAATTCCCCAAATATTTTCACCCTTTACATTCATCGCCCATTATAATGTCATCTCGCCTAAGCCTATTTTTCTCATCCTATTGTTATGCACGATGTTTCACCCGTCATGAGCTTTCGATTTTTATATAATCAGCTAATGGACTCAATCTCTTATAAATATCACTGTTCTGCTGAGGGATTATAATCAACCTCTGCATTTTTTAATCCTTCTATTACTTTATTTATTCGTCTCGATAAATCATTTATTTCTTCTGATGTTAATTCACCTTCTGCTTCTTGTGGATTAAACAAACTTAAAGTCTTTGTTATACCTTCAACGTAACCAATGAAAACTTTATCATAAGTAATTAAAATCTCTCCTATAGCAACATCAACGATAATATCCTCTATTTTACCTAAGTTATTGAAATCGTCTACTATTCTTGCTATTGTGTGTCTATACCCTCTATTTTGAGATAAAAATTCTTTATCTACCCCTTGAATTGTTTCAAACAACTCGTTGTATGTCCAGTCTTCCATTAAAAATCTCTCCATTACCCATTAATTTGGTTTTAATCTTTCCCCATTATTATGTATTATCTCTAATTGTTATTACTTCCTACAATTTCTTTGCATGAGAAAAAGAGATAATGTTTCTTATTTGAAACACTACCTCTTTTCATTGTTATAACATATATTTACTTTTAGTTACAATTTACTACATTATTACAATTATGCAGTTAATTAATTTAACTATTTTATTATTTTATCAAACAACACTTTTATGTTGTTACTTTATTATATAATGCATTCAATATTATAAAACTATTTATGCGTATATTTTAATTCCACCCTTTAACACCCAATTTTGGGCTAATCATCTTATCTGCATCAAGTTCTTCAATAAAAAAATAAATTAAATCTACAAAAAGCCTTAAGTCTTTCTTGTCTACAATATAATACCACTCTTGCATATGATCTCCACCTATACAATACTTAAGTTCTCTTTCAGAAACTTCATCATCAAATCCCACATTCCCATTGGCATTATAATGTTATACCCATTATAATTCAACCAAATATTCACTTTATCTTCATTTACTTTTATCTTCAATTGACACTTATCACTGGTATACCATAAAAAATCTTTTTTATCTTCTATTTTCCAAATCATTTCAACTTTCCCCCATGATATATATCATATAATCCAACACAAGCATCCATACCTGGATTACTACTTACAGATGCATTAACAACTCCCTCCCATGAACCATATTTTTCAAAAAAAGACTCTGGTGTTGGACCGTCTGCATTATTATAAGTTTGTAAATTACTCTTTCTTACTAATTCATATCCCTCCATATCACATTTCTCAATATAGCTATTTAACCTATTTGCATTGCGTTCATTAACCATCTTTCTTGCAATATCTTCTGTAGAATATCCCTGACTCTATGGATTATTCAACATTTGCTCATTAGCCTCGTGATATGCTTGTCTTGTCTGTTTTGCAATTTCAACTTGATCAAAATCACTCCAATCTATTTTATTTGTATATTTACCTATACGAGTTGAATCAGGATTAGGTGAAAAACCATAAACTTCATCTGGATTTTCAAGTATATCTTTTATCGCCTTTGGATTATCCATAGGATTATTCTTATAGGTAAATTTAGTGTCTCCCGTACCCTTAGCAAGCGAAGCCTCAATCCCCTGAATCTCATCATTAATTTTCTTACTACTCTCTGCATGGCGTGCATGAACCCACTCGGCAAGCTTCCCTGGACCAACTTGCTTCCCTATCACTGTACCGTCTTCAGCTACTTCAACGCCTTTGATTGTAGCTGTTACATAATCTACACCCTCCGCCATTTTCCCGCCATACTTAATTGCTTTTCCAACAACACTGAGGACTTTTCTAACCGGAATAATGTTCAAAAGCGTCCAACTTGCCGCAATAAGTCTTTCTTTTGTGGATAGCTCTTTTCCTGTCCGTTGGTCTGTACCTGTAACTGCTCTAATCGCATCGTTTACATCAATAAACTCATCAGCTTGCAAATACTTTTAAACAATATTTCGTAATTTTTCTAGATGACTTATATTTCCTTCTTTTAATTATATCTCGTTTTTTATTTCAACAAAAAACTGGAAGATTATTCACATCTTCCAGTTCAGATTGTATAGACAAAAACTTCAACAAATAACGTTATAAAGTGGAGATGTTCCTTTACCAGTAATCGAGAAACTCGCAATATTGCATAATAACGATATTTATTCTATTTATAAAACTATACACTAAGTTATCAATTTAATTAATCTTCAGAATCCTCATTATTCATAATATATTCCTTCATCCGTAAATTCATTTCCTTTAAATACCGGATGCCCGTTTGGATCAAGCATCCCCATCACTTTTTTATTTTTATCAGACACAATCAATGTATAGTCCTCCATAAGAAAAGGGTTTTCTGGTAAATCCACCAATACTCTCCATACCGGTCTTACATCATCATTATTTCTATTTTCTTTATCAATTTTGAATGTATAAGCCTCATCAAAGAAAAGTTGGTGGATGTCTTCATTAACCACTCCATCTAAGTTACTTTTCTTATGATATTGTTTCGCAATTGCTATTACTTCCTCAGGTTTTAATACCACATCTACAGTAATTTCATTTATTTTTCTATAATGCCTAGAGAAATCTTCTTTCTTTAACTTAATATAATCTTGAAATTCTTCATTAGACAATTGTTTAAACTCTTCATCAGACATGTTTTTATACTTATCTAAAGACATAAAAAATCCCCTCCATAATAAACAGTACAGTAACTTTCTTTCAACTGTCTACTATAAGGGGAGAATGCCAGAATACAAAAATCATCTTTTTAACACATACTCTTAAAAAATTTTTCATTTATTAATTTTATTAATGATAGTATTTATACCTTCAAAATAATATATTTATTTTCTTGGTTTTTAATTTTCTTTTTCATCACCACCGAATATTTCTTCAAATTCTTCATCAGTCATAGTTTCTAAATGAGGAGAAAAAATATGACCATTAGGGTCGATAATATATTTAACGGCTGCTTCTTTGTCTGAAATAACAATCGTGTATTCATTCTCTGCAAAAAAATCATTTGGTTCTATGCTTACTATAACCAACCACACTGGTCCATTGACACTATCAAACTCACTATAAAATTTTATTGTACGTTCCAAGTTTTCTAAAATATCACCTGATAAATTATATTTACTCTTATAATCTATGGCAATGTTCATAGCCATATTCAATGTTATATTTGTATCCATTAGTATCCTCCCTTATCATTCAAAGCCTTTCCACCCTGGTGGAGGCCATTCACCAGTTCTTAATTTAAATATATACTTTTGTGAAAACAAAATCTCTTCAGCAGTGTTATCCGTACCCTTACTAGCAAGGGAAGCCTCTACACCCTTTATCTTATCATCTATAATCTTATTGCTCTCTATATGATGCTTATTTACCCAGCTATGGAAATCTGTATCGCCTTGCTTAGATGTTATTAAGCTATATTCATTGATTTCATTTTCCAGTTTTAGCAGTCATGTGATCTATGTTTTTCGCCATTTTTTTCTCCAAGCTGATACAGCTTTTCATTTTCAAGTACTAAAATAAAGCTCCATGATGGTACTACCTTCATTAGCTCTCAATTCTCAAACAAATCACCCCTTTTTATACATGACTAATGTGCCTATATTTAAACAAATATTAACCATTTATTTAATAAGCAAAAAACCTTGAAAGGCATGAGCCAATCAAGGTCAAAAATAGTGATTTATAATCTTCACTTTCTTTACCAATTCCAGTAATAAATATCCAGATTCATTTGCTATCATCTCACACCTTTAAACAGTTAGCAGTTGGTCAGGTTCTGTGTGCTACACAACACTCTCCATCCGCCAAAAGTTGACGGCGGGTTGTACATTTAACTAAGTGCTACAGAGAAAGCAGATTCAAGCATAGTATCAAAATCGCAAAAAGTTTCCATATGCTCACCTGAAGGCTTATCTAGTTCAACAAAGTTTTTTTTAGAAACATTATAACAATACCAAGCTATATCTGAATCTCCAAAAAAAACCAGCTCATCTTCGTCGTTAATTGACTCCCATGTTTCATTGGCATCAAAAAAACTATCCACCTGATTTTTTGGCTTTGAATCCAAAAAATTTTGATCAATCCCATAAATTTTAAGTCCATTAAATTCAATTCCATTAACTGTTTCTAAAAATTCATAGTATTGCTGTGGCAGTACATCTTCACCAAATTTTTCTACTACAGATTTACGAAATCTTGATAACTCGTTTTCATTGGTAGGTAAATTGAGTTTTCGGTTTCGTTTCTCTCTTATTTTGGATATCTGACTAACTTGCTCTCTCCACATATAATCACCTTCTAAAAAATATTTATTCCTTATTAGGAGGATAAATGTCTCCTTTTGGAATAGGAAAATCTACTATTTTACTGTCCCCAGGTTTCATACCCTTTGTTAATGAATTTTGTTCATTTGTAATAATCTTTTGATAGGGATGGTTTTTATTAGAACTAAGTTTTCCACATCATTGCTACCACCTTGATCCAAAGGGATTTTATGATGAGCTTGCCAATCGTCAGGAACTAGTCCGAATTCCTTCGTATCTTCAATATCATTATCTGAAATTGCAGATTTTTTTAATCCTTTTATTTTTTCAGGATTATCAGCCATAGATTTCATCAACTCTTTCCTGACCTTATTAAAATCCTTTCACAATTGAGCTGTGTCATTTGGATTTCTTTTATTAAAAGTAACCTTTTCGGTTTTAACATTAGGAAGTTTGACTTACTAACTCCTGAGCCAGCATTCCCTATTCTCTCCGCAAGCGAAGCCTCAATCCCCTTCTCATCATTGATTTTCTTACTACTGTCTGCATGATGCTTATTGATCCATTCGGTAACCTTTCCTGGTCCACCGCCACATTGTACCGTTTCCAACTGGTTCATGGCCTTTGAAGACAGCTGCTATATATCCACACCCTCGGCCATCTTTCCGCCGATCCGATACATTTTTTGAACAATATCTATTATTAAGGTCACTAGTTTGAGAAAGTCTAAAATCTACATACTCTAACTGAACAGTTCATTTTTTTATTTTAATCAAGAAAATTATTAATACCTATAAACCTACTCATCAGATTCTAACTCTTTCTTAATATATTTTCCATGTTTATCCTATTATATTATCTCTAATTTACAAAATAAAACACCTAAACAACTTAAATTGTTTAGGTGTCTTTATTACCGCATTTACTTATTTAATATTACTCATCATCTTCATCATAAAATGTTTTTTTAGAAATTCAGTAAATAATCCCGCTATATAAAAAATATCTTCTCAAGCAGTTTCTTCTATGACATAGTATTATCTTCTTGCTTTATTTAAAATTTCACGTATAACCGTTTCCATTCCTTGAATACGATGTTCCACTATGAACGAATCCTGTTTTATAGGTTTCCCACTATATACTGGTTCAATCCTTCCTGACACTTTGAATAAAATTGTACGTAAAGATTCAAAAGAACTTAAAGATAATAAGATTATGGGTATGAAAATTTCGAAAGACAGAAAAGAGAATCCAGAGGACTAACTCCCGGATTCTCTTGTTAGAAAAATAATGTCCAGCTAAAAATTCTGCTTTCCAAGTATTTTATAGCATCAGAAAAAAGTCATATTTATGCATACCACTCAGCATCTGAAAATTGATCAGCATTTTCATTAGGTTTTACATTAAATTCATTAATGAATCTTTTTATTTCCGACATAATTATTACTTGGTCTTTACTGTCTATAATAAAACCCCTATGATTATTCCAACTCTTATCAATCTCCAAGTTTATATTTATCTCTCGCTCACACCAATCCATAAAATCATACATAATCAATGTAAAGCAAATGTTTAACTTATCAATTGCCACCCACAGTTTTGCTTTTCCATCCTCTATTTCCTGTATACGGATTCTTAAATTATTTTCCACATAACACCGTGTATTTTGATTTTGTTTTTCCTCAATCATAATCATAACCTCCTACTACTTATACAAACCTGTTAACACATCCATTGCTGGGCTTGATTTTGTGCTACTGTATATTACATCTTCCCATGAACCATATTTGTCAAAAAGTTGTTCTGGTGTAGGCCCTTCCTCTCTACCATATGTTTGACGATTCCGTGCTTTCATTGCATTGAGTCCTTCAAGATTATTGGAATCAAGATATGATTGTATTCTATCCAAATTTCGCTTTTCAACCTTCTTTCTTGCAATTTCTTCAAGCGACATTCCTTCACTTTGAAGTTTAGTAACCTCATTTGTAAGCTGATTCCTTTTTTGTTCTAATTCCTTAAGATACTTCATTCTTTCAGTTTTTGCAAAAGCAACTTCTTCTGGATTGGTCCAATCAATTCCGAATTTATCTAAAGGCGACCCTTGTTTAGGTGAATATCCATAAACAGCATCAGAGTTAGCTTCAATTTCTTTTGCTATTTTAGGATTACTTAGAGGATCTATTTTACCTGCAACACCGCTAACTTCCTTACCTAACTTCCTCTCCGCAAGCGAAGCCTCAATCCCCTGAATCTTACCATCCATAAACTTAGTACTCTCTGCATGGCGCGTATTAACCCACTCGGTAACCTTCCCTGGGCCAGCTTGCTTCCCTATCAATGTACCGTCTTCAGCTGCTTCAACGCCTTTGAGTGTAGCTGTTACATAATCTACACCCCCGGCTATTGTTTGGCCAAGTTGATACATTTTTTCTTTTTCAGATTTTTCTACTTTTAGGCTTTCTAGTCTCACGCGGTCAAGCGTAATATTTTTTCCATCTTGCAATGATTGTACTATATTTGAATGAAAAAAATTCCCCTCATTCACTTTTTGTGAATAAATCCAAGATTAGTTGTTAATTTAATCCCTTTTATATTTTTCTCTATGACCGTCATACACTGTACATAGCCGTTACAAACTATAAAAATTGCTATAAAATTTTAGCCCTTCATGCTTTTATAAAATTATAATGAACCTCTTAATTTCTATACTAAAACAAAAAAAGCACTTGTTGCCTTTACTAGACAATCAAATGCTTTAAGTTTATATGTTTTTAAGTAGGATTAAATTTGTACTGTCTTTTGATTATATGGTTACACATAGTACCCTATAATGAGTCTTTACTTTTAAATAGCATACTTTTTTGTCCGCTTCAAAAGTAAATCCTTTTTATCTGTGTATATTTAACTTTAACAACAAAAGTTTTGTCGTTCTCATGTGTAAATATATACCGAGCAGTAAGTGTTATTTTTATTTTTTGTCACAGGTTTACTCATCTTCATGAGTTTTGATTCAGATATCAGGGTATTTTAACTATAAAATTTTTTAAGTAAAAAACCTTGAAAAGCATTTAGCCAATCAAAGTATGTAAAACTTTAATTTTCTTTAATCTGATATTTCCCTTTTATTTGTTCTAATAAATTTTTAACTTCAACTTTTTTATCAGGGTATTTCTTAATATAGAAGTCACAAGCCACTCCTAAATAGTCACAAAGTTCTTCATGGTTGACAATATCCTCTTGTGTTTCATCTAATCCGTAGTAATAATAAAATAATACTTTATCCTCTCCAAAGTATTCATCATCGTCAGGATCAAATTCATCAGAATACACAACACCTAATGTATCTCTTCTTACAACATTTTCAACTAAAAATCCTTGTAAAATTTCTATGAAGTTATAATCTAGAGTTAATTCTACTAAAACATTTATTACATTTTGCTTTTTTAAATTTTTATTAGTGTAAGTATCTCTAAATAATTTTCGTTCTGATTTAAAGTTTTCGTTCATACGTATCCATCCTTTATTTATCAAATTAAATAACTGGATAAAAGTTACTAATTTCGCCTGTTTCTTTGTTTCTAAACCCTTCAAACTTAAGTCCGTTACTGGATGTTCCCCATATTTTATCTTGATATCCTAATCTATTTGTTTTTTCAGAAGACCATCTTCCATAGCTTCTTTACCAAGTTTGATAATTTGTTCATTTGAAATCACACTAGGATCATATACGGTCTTGCGTAAGGGGTCTTTTCCTTCCTTCGGTACAAATTTAAATTCCCCGGTCCCTTGACCTCTATAATCTTTTGTCTCAATTTTCAATCTATACTCTATATCATATATACCTTTAATATCTGAGTGCTCAACTCTCTTGACTTCTTCCAATTTATATTGGTCACTGTTATCAAAGTATTTTTTAAATTGATCATAGTTATGTCCACCACTTACACCGTGACGGTTTGTACACTTTTCTACTTCTCCAGTTAAATGTTCAACATAGTAGCCTTCTTTAAATTTAAGATTATCCGTACCCTTAGCAAGCGAAGCCTCAATCCCCTGAATCTTACCATCCATAAACTTAGTACTCTCTGCATGGCGTGCATTAACCCACTCGGTAACTTTCCCTGGACCAACTTGCTTCCCTATCAATGTACCGTCTCCAGCTGCTTCAACGCCTTTGAGTGTAGCTGTTACATAATCTACACCCCCAGCCATTTTTCCGCCAAGCTGATACAGTTTTTATTTTTCTGTTTTTAATCTTGCTAGTCACATGCGGTCAGGCGAAATATTTTTGTTGTCTCACAATGATTATACTATATTTGGATTAAAACTAGTTTCTCCACCTCACCTTTTCGCTAATAATCCAAAGTTTGTTATTACTTTGGCACCTTTTACAATTTCCCTCTACTATCTTCGTATACTGTACATAGCCATTACAAACTATAAAAATTTAATACTTTGTGCACTTATAAAATTATAGTTCTCTTTTTTAAATTTCACGTTAAAACACAAAAAGCACTCGTTGCCTTTAATTGACAATCAAGTGCTTTAAGTTCATCTATTTTTAAGTAGCATATATTTGTAAATTTTGTAGTAACAGCATGACACCTTTTATATGTCGTGACAACTACTATGTTAAAACTTACTAGTTTGTACGAGTTCGTTAGTTTAATATGCATTCCATGTGTTTATATTCATCGCCCAGTAAAATGTCATCTCGCCTAAGCTCGTACTTCGTTTTCCATTCTTTCATTGCACGTAATACATCGGTGTACTTCTATAATGAAATTAGATTATTTAATCAGTAAAACAAATTTCCATATAGAGTTTACATAATAGTAATACCTCTTAAACTTCCAATTCAACTTTTAAATTATTTATCAATTCAGCAAGTGAATTAGCAAGAAATTCGTTTTCTTCTGTTTCAAAATTCTCTATCAATATCTGTCCTGTTTCATTGTCAAAGATAATAGCCATATCTTCTGGAGAGACAAATCCTATTTGTATATATCTAAGTTCTCTTCCATTTTTCTCTTCATATTGTTTCATTACTTGAAAAAATTCTAATATAGATTTACCTGGTTCTACAGGTTCGAGATTAACTAATCTTGAGCCGTAAAAGCCTTGTAAGCTTAAGAACCAATACGAATTAAAGTATTCTTTCATTGCATGGTGAATATTCATACCCAGTTTTTTTTCAATTTCTGTAAAATTATCTAAATCAATTTTTTCAATAGGTTTCCAATATACATATTCTTCTTCATCTGGATTACTTAAATACAATAGAGGATCAATCTCTTCATCCCACGGTACTTTAGGATATGTACCATATTTTGTACCCCATACATTTATAAGTTCTTTATAATAATGTTCTAATGCTTTTTTTATTTCCATGTTATACCTCCAACAAAATTACTTAATAAATACTTGAAGACGTTCAGCATTTCCCTGATCTTTCCCCCATATACCTATTTGTTTCTCTATATTATGGATTCCTCCACTCCCCGGATGCAACGGTTGTGGAATAGCCATCGCTTGTCCGCCACCACCAATATGATGATGCACTAAAGGTTTTCCTTTTAATCCCACAATATCATACTGAGGGAAATGCCTCCTAAAGACTGCATCATTTACAATAGCCCATCCATTATTAAGATTTTTGATGTTTGCATCGCTAAAATACTCAGGATGTAATTTATATAGTTCATTAAAATAATACTTGTTATCTCTAAGCCAGCCTTCTGAATTTGTACTTTGCTTCCCTTTACCTATATAAGGCATGTCCACAACAAGTTTTTCATCTGCTACTATTTTAGTAACAAATGTTCCTTTTCTAGTAATTATTTCATACTCTTTATTTAAAACGCTGTCATTGATATCACGGTATACTCTCACTGGATGGTTTGTATTACCCGTACCCTTAGCTCCACTAACTCCTGAACTACCATTCCCTATCCTCTCCGCAAGCGAAACCTCAATCCCCTGTATCTCATCATTAATTTTCTTACTGCTCTCTGCATGGCGTGCATTAACCCACTCAGTAACCTTCCCTGGGCCAGCTTGCTTCCCTATCAATGTACCGTCTTCAGCTGCTTCAACGCCTTTGAGTGTAGCTGTTACATAATCTACACCCCCAGCCATTTTTCCGCCAAGCTGATACATTTTTTCATTTCCGTATTTTTCTGCTTTTAGGCCTGCTAGTCTCATGCGGTCAAGCGTAATATTTTTTCCGTCTTGCAATGATTGTACCATATTTTTCCCTGCATTTGGCTTGAAACTCGTTACTTCCCCTTGCAATTTCCCAAATGATCCAAGGGTTTTAAATCCTTTTACAATTCCTCCGACACCACCCGTGAAGACATCAAGGCCACCCGAAACATATCTTTCTACTTTTTCTCCTTGACTTAATTTCCGGTGTGTTCCCCAGTCTTCTCCGTCATGGGCACTTTTTACTTGGAGCCCGCCAAATACCAGTGATGCTGCAACCCCTAATGGTGGACAAATGAACATTGCTCCGACTGTTAGAACTCCTAATCCAAAGTCACGCCATGCCTCTAGTTGTTTTTGCTCATCCTCTATTGATCTGTATTCAAACCCTCGCGTCGAAGGAACACGTTTTCTGTATTCTTCATATTCAAGCTTCATGTTTGGATCTTTTCTTTTCCATTCTTCATATTCAGCATGAAGAACTTTATCAAATGCACGTGAGTCTTTGAAAATATCATCCACCGTTATTTTAGGTTTTGTTGTTGTGATCGTTTGCGGTGTGTTACCGTAACTATATGAACCTGGTACTGTAGTTGTTGTTGTAGAGCCAATTCGGTTTGTAGTTTCAAAGTTTTTAATTGATAAATCTCTCATTTTTTGTGCAAATTGATCCATTGTTACTAAAAATGGTTTATCAATATGATCATAAACGACTCCTCCTGCGTCATCACAATATTTTTGTAGAGTCGTATATGCAACATGTAATTCCGCAATTGTTTCAGTCTGATCTTTATGATGAAAATAAATACTTCCATCTGAATCAAGATCATGTATTCTTTCCTGTACATCTTTTAAAAGACCATTCGCTTGATGTAATTTTACGAATGTATCTTTTGTGATTTGGTTCAAGCCATCTTTCATATCTACCCAATCTTTCGGCTTATAACTAACATCCATTTTTCTTCCATCCCCCATTCCCGTATCAGCCGTAGTTATTCTTGAGGTTGTAATTTATTATGTAATTCTTCATCTTGTGTTTTCATTTCTTGGCGAACAACCTCTACAATGGATGCCGCTCGGTTATAATGGTCTGCTAGTTCCAATATTTTATTTAATATTTTCGGATACACGTCTATAACTCGCATCGCTTCTCCTTCAAGATAGAATTGACACTTCTCTAGATTTTTCGCATTTGTCGCTATAGCACCTGAATAAATGTTATATATGCTTTGAAGACGTCTTATAATGTCTTCTATCTCATCATAATTCAATACAATTTCTGAACTGCTACTTGCTCCGCCATCTTCCATTGGTATTTGCATTAATTTCGTCCTCCTAACGAGAATTGTCGTGGATCACTTATTTTCTTATACGGCATTTTTAAAACATCATATAATTTCTTATTCACCGCATACAGACTAGCCCATTCATAACGCTTACGTTCTACTTCTATTTGAATAAAGTCTTCCCCCTCTGTAAAGTACAAGAAGCATTCCCATTTCCCTCTATCTTCTGCTCTTCGGCTTCGCGGGCGAGACACTGTTTCGATAGCTAGTAAATCCTTTTCAGATAAATCCATTTCTTCAAAAGTTTGCTGCTCTTTTTCTGTCATCTTCTTTGTAAAGAAGGTATCTTCAATTTCTCTTGGTTCTCGCATTAAAAATGGAATCCGTTCTAGTAATGAAAAATAGACATCTCGCTTCGCTATGTAATGAATTTCATATTCTTCATTTTGTTTTCGTTCTGTTAAGACAGCTACTCTGTCTTTATCTTGTGGCAAAAATCCAATTAATAGATTATTAATTCGCGTATACTCTTGGCTTTCTTGATATGCCCTCAGTAATTCAATCAGCTGAAAAGCCGCTGGTGTCAGCCCATTATTCTCTGTAATAAGCCCTTTCTCTTTCAATTCCGCTGTTGCTTTCGTTATGCAATCTTCATCGGTTAAAGCAAGAATTTCACGCTCTTGTAAGCCAAATATGTACGTGACTCCAGCTGCACCAGCTAATGTGTACAGTTCAGCAGGTGTAAAGCTCCACACTTCTCTTCCCATCTGTTTTATCCTCCTCTCTATTTCAATCTTTTTATATTTTCTACTTCATCCCTATTTGTAAAGGAATGAATGTTCTTATCAAGCTCCTTAAGCGCCTTCGTCTGTCCTTCAAGTGCATCTGCGACTTCAGAATTGTACTGGATGAGCAATTCTAAATAACATAAAAAGGCATCTCGTGTTTTCCCATTCCAACGAGAACCGGTTACATGTGATTTTAGTTCATTTGCTTGCTGGAGTGATTCTTTTACTCCCTTTTCAATCTGCTCTGCATAAGAAATGGCACTCGATATTTCATTTCCATGAATCTCAATTTCTTGACGATGCATTCCCATTCCCCTTTTCCTTCAATACTTTATACAATTTTCTACTCCACTATCTCTAAGAGTTTTTTAACCTATTTTTTTCTGCTTCTATAGCTGCTGCAGCTGTTTGTTCTTCTGAAATTGCTTGTGCCTTATATTCCTCCCATTTTTGATATGCCCTGCTTTTAGCAGACCTTACATTACCTAGGGCTTCGCGAAAATAACTGATTGTCTTGGAGTATTCTTGATCCTTTTGAGGACGTTTTACTTCAAATTCACGAGCTGGAATTTTATCAGATGATAATCCACCATTTTTCGCATCATACCTTTTCTTTGCTGATTCAATCTCTTCAATCAATTTTTCTAATTCTTTTTCCTTACTTTTTAAGTAATCATGCAATTTATCATATTGATCACGCTTCCGTTTACTTTCTGTATACCCGAAAAACTCTAAAAACGAATCCACCAAACTTCCCGACATCATGATCCCCCTTATTTACCTTGATAAGATAATATATTTTTCAATATATTTCGTATAGAATTTCTTGCGATTATATTCTGATTTATTAATATATAATGAATCTTTTTTTATATCAATATTTTACCAAAAAATGATAGTCATTTCACTATCTATTAAGATAGAACACTTCATCATGCCCACTTTGTAAATAGCAAGTAATTTTATAAAGCTATACAACCCAGAAACTTCCATCAGTAGAATACTTACTGCCAGCGAATAGCAGGTTAAAAATGCGTCTTGTTGAAGAATCTCTTAATTCGAGTTATGGTTATTCTACTCTTTTGAAAAAATACGGTATTCCTTCATTTGAACTGGTTAGTCAATGGATGAAACTGTCTGAAAGGTTTAGTGCTAGAAAATTAAACTACTCCCCTGCTTACTCTGTTCGATTTATTCTAAATATTATAAACTATAATGAGTTAGAGCAAGTAAGTAAGACAGTGTAATGTAAAAAAATGATATAGGAGAAAGATGATGACAATGCAGTTAGTGAAACCAACACACCAGCATAGCAAACAAATCATGGCTTATCGGCAAGCATTCCTAGATGCAAGAGAACAACCGCATGGTAGTTGTTCCTTACAACAATTTGATTCCTTTGACGAATGGCTTGAAAAAGTCACAATCCAAGAAAAGGGAGAAAATTTACCACTAAATCGAGTTCCATCTACTCAGTTTTTGAGCATTGAAAAGGGGAAATTAATCGGTTTCATCAATATCCGCCATCGATTAACACCAGAATTACTGATGGAGAGCGGACATATCGGTTATAGCGTGCACCCGGGCGAACGTCGAAAGGGTTACGCCACTGGGCAACTTCAGCTTTCCTTATTTGAAGCGAAAAAATTAGGATTGGAGAAAGTGTTGATAACTTGTGACAAAGCAAATATCGCCTCTGCCAAAACCATTCAAAAAGTTGGAGGTATCTTAGAAGATGAAGTAATTTCCCAGAATACTGGCGAAATTGTTCAGCGTTACTGGATCAAACTATGATTCCATAAACCCCCAAGAGTCATACTTGAAATCGTATCGAAACTGGATTAAAACGAAAAGAAAAATCGGAGTGAGGAATCACTCCGATTAAAGTCTAACTTTTGAGGTTCAGTACAAAGAACCTCTCCTTATTTCAACTTTCCTTCAAAAACAATTTTTCTTCCGCACGGTTCTACAACTGTTTGTCCATCTTTCTTCACTTCATGAAAGATCGGCTCTTCCATGCGGCGCGAAGGTGCATATCCTTCACGTTCCATACGTGCTAAACAATCTGTAATGCTTTCGTTCTCTTGTACTTCAAATTTTTTCTTATTAGGTTGTTTTGTCATGCCCTAACCTACTTTCTATTTTTCTTGATGCGAATTGACTTTTCATATATGTGATATATAGAAGTGCAATAATTGCCATTATTATCATAACTGCTATAAAAAAGCTTGTATACTGTATTTTTTCTATAAATACGCCTCCTAATACAGGTCCCATAATACTTCCTATACTAAAGGCAATTCCGGATAATATATTCCCTGCTGGCAGTAAGTGTCTTGGTAATAAATCCGTCATAAAGCCAAGTCCTAATGAGAAACATGAACCGATTACCATTCCAGCTAAGAGCATGCACCCAAATACAATCCAATAATACCCGTCAAACACCGCAGCAAGTAAGAAAACTACTGTACTGATGCTGAATGTCCACGTTAAAATGCGATCTCTTCCATATTTATCACTTAATATACCAAGTGGAATTTGTGTAATAATTCCCCCGATTGCAAATGCGGGTAATAAGAAGGATACATCAGAAACAGACCAACCTTTTCGAAGTGCATATACTGGCAAATTACTATTCAGCATTGCTTCTAACGCACCGTATGCCAAAGGTCCCATAAGTGCAATCCACGCAAGTACAAATACTTGCTTATAACGAGAAAGCGATGATTCATTTTCTTTCCCTGTTTCATCTTGAGCTGGAAAAGCATTTTTAGTTGGAAGTAATAGCAACCACCCTATTAAGCAAAGAATCGTCGATACAATAAATGGAGTTGCAAGTCCATATTGAACAGTACTCGCTAAGTATGGTCCTACTGCAAAACCGATACCAAAAAACACTCCATATATAGATACTTGTCTTCCAATTTTACTTGGATCAGATGTCGTTGTAATCCACGTTTGCGTTCCAACATGTAACATATGATCCCCTATTCCTACTAGAAAGCGAAGTAAAAACCATATCCAGAATGAAAATGTTTGTGTAAAAAAGAATAATGAAATGATAACGAGAAATCCACCGATTACGATAATTGGCTTCATTCCAAACCGTTGCATCGGTTTTTCAAGCCATGGCGAAATAAATAATATTCCAATATATAACGCAGTTGCATGGATTCCATTAATACTGGAACGAATTCCTTCTTGTTCAAAAATCATTGCGATAGCTGGTAGAAGCATCCCTTGCGATAATCCAGAAATCGCAACAATCCCCACCATAATCCAAAATGTAAATCGTATTGACATCCTGTTCCCTCTCCCTTTACATGTTCACCAGCCTTCATTATAAACTTTTTGAACAATAATATGTAAGGATATAAAAAGAAGTTAGAAGAATCTTGTCTAACTTCTTTTTCCATCTATTTTCAGCTTATTTATTTTCTAACCAACCTGTAACATGCTGCGTAAATTCATCTAAACAGTCAACAAACGGCGAATGCCCACAATCCTCTAATATGACTAGCTCAGCATCCGGGAGATGTTTTGCTAATTCTTCTCCTACCACTTGCGGTATAACGTAATCGCGATTTCCTTGTACGACAAGAGTTGGAACTTGCAGACGGTGGATATATCCATTTCCAGGAACGACTCCATTATGTTCATCTGAAATATTAAATGTAATTAAAGCATAGTTTACATCAACAAAATTACGCTGCGTTAACATATCATCTAAATATTTTTCATAGCGCTCTGGATCTGGTTTGTTATGTGTATAAATGAGTAAGTCCCAAACCGTTCGATAATAAAGCTTGTTCATATTTTTAATGGCATCTAGTACAGGAGCAATTTGAACAGGATCTTGCGCAATTTCTTCTTTTGTTTTTAATAACGTGGATACGATAGGCTGACCATTAATATCCTTTTTAAAGATTGGATATCCTTTCATTCCGACTGATTCTACCAAAATAAGTTTCTCTACAAGCTCCGTATGGCAAGCCGTAAACTCCATTGCGACGCCACCACCCATTGACCAGCCCATCAGTGAAAACTTCTTCAATTGTAGCTCGTCTATAAATAACTTTACATCATCTGCAAAATCTTGCAATGAATCTATTGGCTTATTGTATGTTGATTTCCCAAAGCCTCTTAAATCAATGGCATAAATATGATATTCATCTTGTAATTTCTCAATGACTAAATCCCAATGCTGTGAAGATGTCATATTCCCGTGAATGAGTATAAGTATTTCTTTATTTCGCCTTCCAACTTCTTGGTATGCGATTGTTTCTCCATTTGATAACGAAACAAATTCCATTGTTGCAGGCTTAATCATCACACATTCCCCCATCCAACTATAATAGAAAGAAAATTGTAAACTTATTTTCAGAATACCATATAGAATGTATGTTCTCAATACGAAAACTATACAAAATTTTTACATAAAACAACATATCTATTGCTAGACAATTATGGTAAAGAGGTATATAGTTAGCTAGGTAACTAATTTGAAAGGATTAAATACATGGACGAAAAACAACATTTTTTTCACATTGTCAGTCAAACTTCTCGAAAGTTTACTAAGAAATTTAATGAACGTGTGTCACCAACAGGTTTATTTAGTGCACAATGGGCTGTTATTTTCCGAATCAATCAAACGGGGCCTTGTACACAAACTGAGCTATGTCAATACTTAAACGTTGAATCTCCAACGATGACTCGTACATTAACACGTATGGAAACGATGGGATGGATCATTCGAACTGAGGGGAAAGATCGCCGTGAAAAGCTCATTTCCTTATCAGAAACAGCATTAGAAATGATTCCAGTATGGCAAGAAGAAGTTGATACTTTTGAAGAAAAAACGTTGCAGGATATTAATGAAGAAGACTTGCAGCGAGCATTTCAAGTACTAGAAGCTATTATTAAAAATTTAGATGATTAATTGGAGGGATGACGATGCAAAGTGAGAGACTTTGGACGAAGGACTTCCTTGGAACTTGTTTTAGTAGTCTGTTTCTCTTTTTAACGTTTTACATGCTTATGACCACCCTGCCCGTCTATGTAATAGACGGATTGAAAGGAAAACCAGAAGAAATTGGTTTAGTCGCAACAGTATTCCTTATTTCTTCTGTCCTATGCCGCCCATTTACCGGAAAGTGGCTTGACGATTTAGGGAGAAAGAAAATATTATTTATTTCACTTTCGTTATTTTTAGCTGCTACCGTGATGTATTTCGGTGCACAAAGTTTATTTTTATTACTTACCCTGCGCTTCCTTCATGGTATTGGATTTGGAATGGCGACTACAGCAACAGGTACAATTGTAACAGATGTCGCACCACCGCATCGCCGCGGTGAAGCACTTGCCTATTTTGGTGTATTTATGAGTCTGCCGATGGTAATCGGTCCTTTTTTAGGTTTAACGATTATTTCGCACTTTTCATTTACTATTCTATTTATCGTTTGTTCTGTATTTTCATTACTAGCATTTCTATTAGGTTTACTTGTAAATATTCCACATGAAAAGCCAGTAAGTAAACAAAAACGTGAACGAATGAAATGGAAAGATTTAATTGAACCTTCTTCAGTTCCAATTGCTCTAACAGGATTTGTTTTAGCATTTTCTTATAGTGGCATTTTATCTTTTATTCCTATTTATGCAAAAGAAATTGGTTTAGGAGAAGTTGCAAGCTACTTCTTTATTGTGTACGCACTCGTTGTTGTACTTTCTCGTCCATTCACAGGGAAAATATTTGATCGTTTGGGTGAAAATATACTTGTTTATCCTTCGATTATTATTTTTACAATTGGAATGTTCATCTTAAGCCAAGCACAAACGTCATTTTGGTTCCTTGGTGCAGGTGTATTAATTGGTTTAGGCTACGGAACATTAATTCCAAGTTTCCAAACCATTGCTATTTCCGCGGCTCCAAACCATCGACGCGGCTCAGCAACAGCCACTTATTTCTCATTCTTTGATAGCGGTATTGGTTTCGGTTCTTTCATATTAGGTATAGTAGCTGCAAAATCAAGTTATCATAATATGTATTTCATTGCTGCCATTATCGTTGCATTCACATTACTTATTTATTATGGTCTACATGGCAGAAAACAAAAGTTCAAAAAGCAACATACAGACAGAAAATTATCAGCTTAATGTTAATAAGGAAAGTAAACTCCTCTGTTTACTTTCCTTATTTTGTATTTCTAAGAAAACGAGCGTATACTAACTGTAGAAATAACAAGGAGGTACATAGATGAACTTTAAAAAATCTCCCCTTTTATTGCTCATACTTACACTACTATTTATAGTAACTGGGCTTGGATTTGCATTTTTCAAACAAAACAAAGTCTCTCCTTCTAAAGAGAACGTGACAAAAGAAAATTGGTTACAAGACCCCTACTTACGTTGGTCATACACACATATGAAAGAATTAGCGTTAACGAGCGAAGTGAAAAATAATCCTGAGCAAGTATCCCCATTCCCTACTGCATTACAAAACTTAGATGATTTTTCTGTTAAAAAGGAAAATGGAGGCAATATTCCTTTAAAAAAACTATTAGATGAGAATAAAACAGATGCATTTGTCGTTGTACATAACGGAAAACTTGTTTACGAGCATTATTTCAATGGATATAAACAAAATGAGCCGCATGGAATGGCCTCTTTAGCAAAAGTATTTACTGGTGCACTTGTACAATCATTAACCGAAGAAGGACTCATCAATGTACACAAGACCGCTAAAACATATGTCAAAGAATTACGAAATACACCTTTCGGGAAAGCAACAATTCAACAATTAATGGACATGCAGGTTTCTGCTGAATACCCGACACATGGGTATATACAACCGGGATTAGAAAATCAAGATGCACAGTTATATTTAGCTAGTAATATTCTTCCTCGTGCTAAAAACTATGATGGCCCAATGAAAATTTATGATATGTTACGAGAAGCAAAAGAAACAGCATCACCTAGAACTGCATTTTCATATAATAACGGCTCATCTGAAACACTCGGCTGGATTATACGGACAGTGACCGGTAAATCATTAGCCGAAAATGTAAGTGAACGAATTTGGTCCAAAATAGGTATGGAAGAAAATGCAT
Source organism: Bacillus sp. 95MFCvi2.1 (assembly GCF_000374965.1). Taxonomy (NCBI): domain Bacteria; kingdom Bacillati; phylum Bacillota; class Bacilli; order Caryophanales; family Bacillaceae; genus Bacillus; species Bacillus sp. 95MFCvi2.1. The sequence continues at coordinate 52,205 of NZ_KB895697.1, forward strand.
ATTATGTTACAGATGAAACAGGAGTTGAACAGGCAAGCGCTGGTTTAAACGCCACTGCAAGAGATATGGCCAGATTTGGGCAATTGATTTTACATAACGGTCGCTATCATGACGTGCAAGTTCTCCCTTCCTCTATTTCGGAAAGTGTAAAGAGCGTACAAGAAGGCGAATTAGCAATCGGGCCAGGTGCACCTATTTCTTATCATAATCAATGGTGGATTCCTCATAACGAACAGGGCGCTTTTGAAGTGTTAGGAAGTTACGGACAATGCCTCTATATCGATCCAAATGCAAATATGGTGATTGTACACTTTTCATCAAATGCTAGTCCGAGCAGTGATGTCCATTCTACTTACTCCAATATGTATATACAAATTGCAAAACACTTAGAAAAGCTTTCACAGGAGTGAAAGCTTTTCTTTATTTATGATTCATCAAAACATTCAATTATTCACATTTTTAAGCTCGAGAATTGTAAATGTTTTTGTTCCATCTAGAGGCGGACAATGAGTCGTTCAAGCCCCTAAAATGATCCCAGCTGGCACAGAACTTGGTGTACCTACCGCGAAAACTGTGATGGCAATCGCTTGGGGCGATGCTTGGACGAACTTAATACAGCCTTTCTGGGCATTACCTGTATTAGCCATTGTCGGTTTAGGTGCGCGATATGATAGGGTTTTGTGTTGTTAATTTACTATATGCAGGGGTAATCATCAGTTTATGCTTTCTTTTTATTTAAATCAAAATGATACTAAATAAAACAATTACGAAACAACTAAAAAAATTTCCTATATATCGTTTGCCAGAAGGGGAGTGTTCTTAGAAGAAAAATGAAATAACTTTATTATTTCTACACAATCTCAATAAAAATGAACAAGTAACTCTTTCCCCTCGCTGATTTGAAAACGATATGACTTAGTTTTATACTAGCTTTTTTACATAATAACTACTATTGTGATTGTTCATTTTCAATACATATAATCACATTTTCCCATTCCCTAGTAGTGAAATTTAAACTCCCATACCCAAATAATTCTGTACATACATTTTCTATACTCGAAGGGTTTGCTCGTAAAAGATCCCACCGTAATGCTTTGGGTAAGTCATACATCTTATACTCCTTACTTTCTTTAATAACCCCATCGACTTCCCGTTCACAAATTCCCCTTACTAAATAATCAACTCTTAGTTCTTGATACACTTTTTGAAACATCTCGCTATGGTGTTTCAATTGAAGCAAACAAGCAATATATGTACGGAACAATTCATCAGTACGATTACAGCATCTCATTATGTTTTCTATTTCACTCATAATTTTTTAGCATTTTCTTGTATTTCTAGCAGCCACTTTTCCCGTTTTATCGCTTTACTTGTTTTTACAGATTGAAAGACTGAACGTTTTATTTGGCGTATACCACAAAATCGTAAAATCCCCTTTTTCATAATCACCCAATCAGCAGAGCGATATAAGAGTGCCACGTACCATAACGGCGAATCTAAAGTATTAATAACCCATGCTTTTTTTCCTATGAGTAATCCTTTTGGTAACGCCCCTTCATATTTATAAGCAAATCCTGTAACAAAAACGCGATCAATAAACCCTTTCAAAATAGCTGGCATTCCCCACCACCATATTGGATAAATAAAAATAAAAAAATCTGTCTCTTTGATCAATCTTCTGTATTTTTCTGTCTCTTCTTCATATACTAAATCACGTCTTCTCTTATCTTCATTAAAAATAAGTACTGGGTTAAATTGTTCTTTATATAGGTCAAGCAATGTAACAAAATGATTTGTTTTTTGCAGTCCTTTTTGTACATTTTCTAATATAGCTGCATTGAAACTAGATGGATTGGGATGTGCATATATGATTAGTACATTCATCTCCAAACAACACCTTTCCTTAAATTCCCTTTTGACTCCGCCTGGTTTGCATGATATTCTAATACATGTCAAGTAGCAAGCCTACATGACACAACAACTGACACCTACTCGGCGAAGGTGTCTCTTTTCGTTTTTAGCCGAATGAAATGCCTCTTTCAGGGCATATTCAACTTTTGACACTACACACTCAACACCATTCCCTTGTATCAGGCTGCTTCTGCAGTCTTTTACTCTACATACTCCTTTTAATTTTCAGATAAATTATAGCATGAAAAAAGAGAGCCTAGCTCCCTTTTCGCGCCTTATAATATACCCCTTTTTCAGCATAGAGGTATTCTTCATCAGCTAAAGTAATTTTCCCATCCAGTTTCAATTCGTCTAATAACCTTGATAAATAAAATTGGTGTAACATTTTTTTCGTGAATTTTCCTTCATGATGCGAAACGATATGTTCTTGAATATCTAATAGTGATATTGGTTTATCTTGCTCCATCATATATTCATATACTGCATTACGCAGCTTTACGTATTTTTCAAGTGTCACAGTACAATTGCAACCCCTTTCTTCTTATTCTGTTGTTTTTAGAATCGGTTTTTTTGCAACAAAAAAACCTCTTCGATAAGAAGAAGTTACGTATATATCTTCGTCTTATCTCCCAGAACAAATATGTTCTGCTGGAATTAGCACCTGCATCGCGGTTGCTGGGTTTCATCGGGCCAGTCCCTCCACCTCTCTGGATAAGAAAATATTCACTTTATAGCCTACTATAGCCATTTTCATTTCAATTGTCAAATCATATAAAGTGAAACTTTAATCAATTGAACCATTACTATCTGTAATAGCAGGGATAAAACATTTAAAACAAGTTATATTTTCTTTTCTAACGCTCATACTAGAAGTGTATGCAATAGAGTGGAACTTTAATCAGTGGGGGTTTTCTACATCCCCCACTGATTATTAGCCCGACCAATCGAGCTTTTACGGGCAGTTTAACTCCCACCTAACTTCTTTTCTTTCACCGAATTTTGAGGTAGGAGTATTACTGCCCACAAATAGCGGGATAAAGGAGGAATATATAATGAGCAAAAACGCACGTGGATATGTTCAAGATTCTTATCATTCTTTACATGAAGCAAAACAATCTTTAGAAAACGCATTACAAACAGTCGAAAAAAGTGATAATCGAGAACGTATAGAACAATCCTTACAGGCTGTGGAGCACGCCTTACAAAAATGTGATCATGCGGTTCATATTTTGGAACAAGAATAAATACATCCCATCTATTTACTAGATGGGATGTAACTCAAATGGCATACTAAAACAGTATTGCCGTGACAATTAAAAAATATACAGAATTAACGATTTCTAAAACCCCTACTTTTAAAATAGATATTTTCTTACCATATAATATAATTGCTCGAACTAGACTAGGTATAAAAACTAGAGAAAGCCATGGGTTTACTACAAACAATGCAACAGTTAAGAAAATGTGATATCCCCATGATACATAGCGATATGTCGGGTTATTCTTTTCACGTATCATTGTTTTCACATAAAATGTACTACCTAAAAAGTATAAAAAAGAAGTTGCTGCAATCCAACATGCTGTTTCATCAATTGTTTTCATTGAAAAATAATAACTAATCAAACCGCCCGTGCAGAAAACAAGTATTGCACAAATATCATTTACTAAAGCTCGTTCCCTTTTTTGACGAGCAAAATATATATTCACAAAAAAGAGCGGAATCATAACAGCTGCGAGGAAAAGAATTCTCCACTCGTATAGTAAAGATAGTATACCGAAGACACATGCAATAATAAAATAAATAATTGCTGAATGTAAAAATTCTTTCTTTCGCGGTTGCTTCATGTACATTAAAAATGGATATGTTGCTAAATAGATAAATAACCAAGCGATAAAGAGTGGAATATGATAGAAAGTAGCTTTACCAAGTATTACACTAAGTATAAATGGAATCAACAGCATCCCCCATGCACCGTGCTGCTTTGGAACAACTAGCTTCATGAATAAGGCATCTCCTCTTTGAATTTTTTCTCATTTACTATTATATAAAAAATCTCATATAAAAATCGAAGCATATTAAATCGATTTCTTGACATTTTTCACAATATAATATGTATGAAAAAATGCTTCTCACCAGTGGTAAGAAGCATGAAAGAGGCAAACGAATATGTAAGTCGCGACCCTACTTTATATTCTTATGCTTTATGATATGTACTTATGCTTTGTTTACTTGAGATAATAGCTCTTTATCATCATCTAAAATTCCATATTTCTTTTTAAACCTTGTAATAATTCTAATCCACGATGAGCTAAACAAAACAAGAAAAATTACATTTGAGAGTGCATGAGCTAGATCAAAGTAAAAACTTGCAGCGTAGTATGCAATAAAGTCTTTCCATGTTAATCCTTCTAAAAAGCCAAGTATCCCCCACAAGTTCATAATCCAGCCAAAAACAAAGCCGGCTATGAACCCATAGATGACTCTCCCCCATAACTTTCTCATTATAAATGTATTTCGAAGTAAACCAGCTATAAAGCCTATCATTCCCCAAGAAAACATTTGCCACGGTGTCCAAGGCCCCTGTCCTAAAAATATATTAGATACAAGTGCTGCCGTTGCCCCAATCATAAAGCCTGTTTCACTTCCAAAAACAATTGCAGATACAATAATAACAAAAGATGTTGGTTGTACACTCGGCATAATGGAAAACGGTACACGACTAACTGCTGCTATTGCTGCTAAAACAGCTACAATGACTATTTCACGTGAAACAAATGCTTTCCTCTCAAATCGTATATAAAAAGGTAACATGATAATGGATAATAAAAATAAACTACACCAAATATAATATTTATCTGTTACAAAAGAAGTAAAGAGAAGCGTACTTATTACAATAATGAAACTAAGCATTATGAGAGCAAAATATCGCTTGGACACGATTTGTACACATCCTCCCACGTTAATGCATAAGGTAATTGCTTGCGAATAAAACGATTAATAGATGTTGTATAAAAGAAATTATCACTAAAGAATTTCTTTGGTGTATCATCCATAATTACGTTCCCATCAAATAACATCATACAATGATCAACATATTTAGCTGCAAATTCAATGTCATGTGTTGCCATCACAATTGTTGTTCCTTCTTTTTGTAACTCTTGAAACAGCACACCTAATTTTTCTTTTTTTTCTGGATCAAGCCCTTTTGTAGGTTCGTCTAGTAATAATAAATTTGGCTTCGATAATAAAGCCGTACATAGTGCGATTAACTGTTGTTCTCCCCCACTACAATCATGTGGATGACGATCTCGAATAGAATGAAGCCAAAATCTTTTCAACATATCTTCTGCGATTTCTTTCCCTATATCACCATATAATTCATTTGCTCTTTCAAAAACTTCATCCCACACCGTCTCATATGTAAAATGATAATATGGATGTTGCGATACAAAACCTATTCTTTTAAATCGTTCCTTTGAATCAATTTTATGAATCTCCGTTCCGTTCCACCGTACTTTTCCTCTTCTAGTTTTGTTTAATCCTGCCAAGATGGTTAAAAGTGTTGATTTTCCAGTACCATTTTTCCCAACAAGCGCAGTCCACTTCCCTTGTTCAATTGATAAGGTTAAGTCCCGTAAAATAAAAGGGCTATTTTTTTCATATTGAAAGGATATATGTTTTACTTGTAAAATCACTTCTTTTTTTTCTGTTTGCGATATAACTGGCACTTCATGTTCGATAGGTAACTCGGAATGAATTTGTGTTTGTGCTCCCTTTACCGTAAAGGGTATTTGCTCTACATTCCATTCTAAAAACAATCTTGGAATTTGAGGAATAAACGGTCGGAATTCTTCTACTGTCCACATTTTAGATATAACCTGTTGCGGAATTCCATCATAAATAATTTCCCCAGCATTCATAAACACAACTCGAGTTGCTAGTGGCATTACTTCGTCTAAACGATGTTCACTCATGATAATTGTAATCCCGAGTTCTTCGTTAATTCGTTTCAATAACCCTAAAAAATCTTTTGCTGCAATTGGATCAAGCTGTGCTGTCGGTTCATCAAACAGTAACAATTTAGGTTGCAAAACAAGAACTGCCGCTAAATTAACAAGTTGTTTTTGTCCTCCCGATAACGTGTGAACAGACTGGTGTAACAAATCTTGAAAACCTAAAAAACTAATTAATTCAGCGATTCTCTTTTGAATTATACTTGTCTCTAAACCAACATTTTCAAGAGAAAATGCCAATTCTTGAATTACCGTATCCATAACAAGTTGATTTTCTGGATTTTGAAACACCATTCCCACTTCTTGTGCTGACAATAAGTCTGGCATCTCCAGTAAAGAAGTTCCATTATAATACATACTACCTGTGCGCCTTCCAATTGGGAGTAACTCTTTCTTAAAATGTTTCAAAAGTGTTGTCTTACCACATCCTGAACCACCAGCGAGCACAATAAATTCACCTTGAGAAACCGCTAAGGAAACGCCTGTTAATGCTTGTACTTTTTCATCAGCATACGTAAATGCTAAATTTTTTATTTCTGCATGCGCCACCATAACCATTCCCTCCCTTCCATTATGATTGGTAAACTAATAAACAGTATAAATAACACGAATAATAGTCCATCATATTGCTGAAATACAAGTAATTCCACCCTTGGATAGATTAATAGTTTACCAGCACCACAATAATTAAACACAAAACAGCTTAGTAATAAAATCACTAAACAGGCAAGTATATACCAATCTTGCCTTTCCATTCGATATCGAATGTACGTACTACGCTTCGTCACTCCAAATCCACGCGCTTGCATAGAATCTGCCGTTTGTAATGCATCTTCTAGAGAACAAACAAGCAACACCTGCAAGAGTTTCATTCCATTTTTGATTCTCCCTATGAATGAGCCTGAATCTAATTGAACACCTTTTGTTTTTTGAACAAGTGTAATTTGTCTTAAACGCCGGATGAATAAAGGAACAAAACGCACTGTTATCATTGTCAATAGCGCCACTTTCGGTGAAATCCGTGAAAATAAATACAAAAATTTATGACTTGAAATCATGTCATTGTAGGAAGTAAATGTGAACATAATAGCAAGTAATAATAATCCCATTATTAACCCATACATGCACGCTTCTAATGTAATTCGATTATCCCCTAAACGAAACAATGTCGTCGCTCCCCTATGCGTTAGCAAAGGATTTAACACAATCACCATTACAAAGAAAACAAATGTGCTTGGTAACATTGTTCTTATTTTCTCGCCATTTCCTTGCATGATGTTTAACAGTACAATCATAATAATCGCACCCATTAAAAAAAGAGGGTGAAGACACATCGTACATAGTATCATCACCCCAATATAATAGAAAAAATTCACAAAAGGATGTAAAGAAGAAAAAATGATTTTCATAACCTTTACCTAAAGCCCTTTCCTAATTTAACACATATACCCATTCGATTTTATCTCCTGGTTTTACTTTATATGCACCTGCACTTCGGTTTGGAAAAGTACCATTGACACGGTATTTCCATCCACTTTTCGGTCCTTTGTCAAATTCATATAAGTCATTGATTCCTTTTATATATTTACTATTTCCAGATCCAGTTGAATCAATCTCCAATCCCGTATTCTTTAGTACATCAAAAACTGTAGTTCCTTCTTGCATATCTACTTTTTTCGCACCTAATAAATACCCCTGATCTCCATGTACCGAAATGGTAACTTGCTTTTCCTCTGGTTTTGGTGGTGGTACCGGATCTGGTTTTCCCTCTCCTTCTGATGGTACAGGACTTGGTATAACCGTTCCAGAAACAGAATCTCCTCCTTGAGTTGTTTCTTTAGCCTTGGGATCTTTCTGCTGTTCCTGCTTCGGTGTTTCTTTCGGCTGATTTACTACTTTAGCCTCTTCTTTTGCTTCTGGCGCTTTCGCTGGCTCAGGTTGTTCTTGCTGCGCTTTTGTTTGTCCTTGTTGTTTTTGCTGAGCAACTGGTTCTTGCTCTTTTTTCTCTTCGTTCTTTATTTCAGGTTGTTCTTGCGATTTTTGTTCCTGATTGTCCTTTTGTAGCTCTTCTTGTTGCTTTTTCTCTACTGATTCTTGCTGTTCTTCCGGTTTACTTTCTTCCTTTTTCTCTTCTTGTTTCAGTTTCTCTTTTTGTTCCGTTTTTGAAATTGCTTTTTGTTCAGATTTCGATTCATTTTGGCTACATCCAACAAGCAATCCAAATGAAAGGACAACTGAGAATAACCATTTCATCATATTCATGTTTTTCTCACCTTTCCTAATAAAATTAGGAGCAAATCATTGCTCCTAATTTTTGTTAAGCTGCTTTTCGTCTCCATAAAACATATGCTGAAGCGATACATAATACGCCCATTCCTACTGGCATAGCAGTATCCCAAGCAGATGCTCCTGTTTTTGGTAACTGACGATTTTTCGCAGTTTTTTCATTATTTACTGTGTTATCTTTCGTAACAACACGAGAGTTCTCATCGTTTGTTTGTTTCTCTTGTTTTTGAATGACTTCTTGCTTTTCAATCACATTGCTCTCATCCACTACAGGTTCCTTCGGCTCATCAACTAAGTTTATATCATCTTCAGTTGATGAATTTGTCCAATCATATATAGAACCTTTACCATTTACAAATGCCTTATATTGAACAAGTGCTAAAAGTGCTTGTTCAGTAGCCATACTACTACCCTCTTCGTCGCTTGGCAACCATTTAAATTCACCATTTGCAAGTTGGTATGATATTAAATTTTGAACTGCGTTTACATTATTTTTAGTAAATGCTTCACTAGTTGGATCAATCCCTGTAATAGTAAGTCCAATAATCGCTTGTGCAACACTATTAGAATTTTCTTGGCCATCAGCTTCGAATCCGCCAGTGTTCAATTGTTTATTTGATAAATATTTTACTGCTTTTTTTACAGCTTGCTTTACCTCTGGTTGTTTCTGATATGGCGCTAATGCCGATAAAACCATACCCGTTACATCAATATTACTAGCTTCTTTCTTACTACTTTCAACATTGTATGTCCAACCACCGTCTGTATGCTGTCCATTTAAAATCTCTTTTACTAAAGCCGCACGATTCCACTTTGCTCCAGCCGGTACTTCATATTTTTTTGTATCAAGTGCAAGTAAAGCAAATGTATAACCAGTAACAGAATTTAGTTTTTCAGATTGATATAGTTTTTGAACTAAATTCTTTCCTGCAACATTTGTTGGATTTCCATTTACCGCTGATACCGCTAAAACAGTCCTTGCTATATCTGTAGCGCTAAATCGTTCCACACGTTTTTCCACTTTTTGTGTTAAAGATTGTAAATAACTAATCTTTGTTTCTACTGGAATATTATTTCCTGAACGAGCAAGTGCAATTGCTACCCAATCACTATCGATTCCATCTTCCATCATTTTTTTTGATGTTTTAGCAATCGCTTGATCTAATTGCTTCATTAGTAATTCATTTTTGATTGGCTCTTTCAACTCATTAGGCTTTTGTTCTTGTGGCTTCTGAGCTTCAGGTTTTTGTCCATCCGGCTTTTGTTCTTCTGGTTTTTGTCCATCTGGCTTTTGTTCTTCTGGTTTTTTCTCCTCAGGCTTTTGTCCATCCGGCTTTTGTTCTTCTGGTTTTTGTCCATCTGGTTTTTGTTCTTCTGGTTTTGCTGTACCTGAATCTTTTTTACAAGTTCCATTCTTATCGAGTACTTGTTGCAACTTTTCTATGCTCATATTGTCCCAATTTACAACAAAACGAAATGCAACAACATCTCCAGATTCTAATTTATAACTATCTGCCCCTACCATGGCAGCTTGATCATTTACATCATATGCCCATCCGCTTGTAGCACTTATATCACCAGCCATTAAACCGTCAATACCTTTAACATACATACCATACTTCGTATTCTCAGCTGTTACTTTAGTCCCCATAACTTTTTGTAACAAACTATAGGCTGTTTCTCCATCTTCAATTGACACTTCTTTCGGACATAAAATAACTCCTTTTTGCGATTCCCCAATGATCGCAAGTGTTGCTGTTTTCCCTTCAGCAAACGTAATATGTACAGTATTTGTAAATGAAACAAATACTAATGCCACTGCCATTATCAACGTAAGCAGCCATTTTTTTATCATTGCCATCCTTGGTTATTCCTCCCTTTGCTTACATATACATAAAAAAAGGCCCTTCAAGGGCGTGCAATAGCACTCTACCGTGAGTGCTAAACCAAAATGCACAACACCTCCTCCTATCCGCATAGGTAGCGGTTGTATTTGTATAGGAAAGATCATGTAGCTGATGAATGTATCATTGTGATAACATTCACTTTTAGCGGCGAACCCATTTTTATTTCCACCAATTTCCTTTTAAAGTTATCGTATAAACGACATACCTATACATTCATCAAATTATAAATTTCTGTATTATTTTACTATTGACACGAGATTTTGTCTATGTTTTCTCTGATTTATTTTCTAAGAATAATAGCCGGTTACATTAAATTATAAAGCTTCTATTATATAGATACTACAGGTTACTATGAATCGGTTGTTCACATACTATAATACCATCTTCATCAGCATACACATACTGATTAGGAATCCACTCAATTTCTCCAAATTGCAAAGGAATTTCTGTTTCTCCTTTTCCTTCTTTTCTACTTCTCTTCGGCATTGTACCTAATGCTAAAATACCAATATTTATGTTTCGCAGTTCCTTAGAATCACGAACACATCCATATACAATAATCCCTGCTATATTTCGTTCCTTTGCAATGTTTGCCAAGTTATCTCCAAGTAACGCACAGTTCGTAGAAGAACCTCCATCAACTACTAACACAGTCCCCTCTGGTAAAGTTTGCAGTGCTTCCTTTACTAATACATTATCATCTTTCACTTTAACCGTTGCAATTCTCCCATGAAATTGTTCTTTCTTTCCATATGATTGAAAAATAGGCTTACATACTTGTACGTCTCCTTCAAAAACATCACAAAGATCTGTCGTTCTCCACATCTTTCTCCCTCTCTTCTTTTTCAATATATGTTACATATTCTTGTCGTTTTATTTTTCACCTGTCTTATATTGCAAAATTTTGTATACTATAGCTTCTTTCCCATCTGCATAATATTTCAAATTCCGTACATACTGTATAAAGGCTGGTGAATAGCTTTGATACAATTTTGTAGTACCTACAATCTTTTCTCCCTTTCCCTGGGGCTGAGCAGTTAGCTTTTGCTAGCTGCTCTTTTGTTTTTATAATGAAGCTTTTGTTAAAAAGCTAGTTAACCTCTTTTTACTTTTTAATCATCAACACTGAAATTAGATAACTATTATGTAGTCATGAGTGAATATGACAACCTTTCCTTTTGACCACTCCCACGGCTAAAGCACGTGGGCTTTCCCGCTCACAAATTCTGTAAAAGGATAAGGGTGTGACAATATTGAATAGAAAAAATGATCCAATTGTTATTCATATAATAAAAGGCTCAACTATAAAAAAGTTTTTAATCTTAGATTTAATTACTGGAACAGGCATTTATTATGTAGTCAAATTTATTTCTTCAAGTGTATTAATTGCACTTATTGGCAGCATTATGGGAACTGAAGGTATTAAAAAGATACCGAAATTCCAAAATAATACGAATTAAATTTCAGTACCTAGCCCCACTATCTTCACTCCATTAAGAAGAGCAAGCCTTCTCAATAAAGTGAAACTTTAATCAGTGGGGGTTTTCTTCATCCCCCACTGATTATTAGTTGAACCAATCGGGCTTTTACGGACAGTTGATCCCCCACCTATCTTCCTCGTTTCTCACTGAATCTTGAGGTGGGGGTCTTACTGCCCGTTAATGCGGGATAAAATAATAAAAAGAGCCAAATGGCTCTTTTTATTACATTCCAGTACATGGATCTATTATATCTCCAACTCAATCATCGGAATTAATAATATACTACTCAACTACAATATCGTGTAGTTCAAAGCGAATTATTTTTTTAAATTCATCTAGTCCTAGTTCAACTTGATACCCTATCTTCCCGGCACTAAAGATTATTGTATCCAACTCCATAGCACTATTATCAATGACCGTAGGGAAATATTTTTTCATTCCAATCGGTGAACAGCCACCATGAATATAGCCGGTGAGCGAGAGTAAATCTTTAGATTTCAGCATGCTTATTGATTTTTCACGAACGCTAGAAGCTGCTTTTTTCAAATCTAATTCTTTATTTACAGGTACAACAAAAACATAGTGCTGCCCTGATTTCCCCATGGTGACTAGTGTTTTAAATACTTGATTAGGAGATTGTCCTAATACCAAAGCAACATCTATTCCACTAATCGCATCAGTATCCACATAGCTATAATGTTTATAATTGATTTTTTTCTTATCTAATAACCGCATTACATTCGTTTTGTATTCCATTGTGCTAAAATCCTCCTGCAACAAATTTATATGTACTATTTAATATATGAATTGAGATAAAGACATTGGAAATATAATTTCAAATACATAAATATTGTAGCTTACTTTGCTATTTTTTAACAAGTAATGACAAGCATATTCTATGACTCAAACTGTTTATATACAGTAGGATTAATTCATCCATTAATCTTGTTTTTATTTTCAAAAAACATTGATATTTCAAAAATCATTTGTTATACTTTTGAAAAAACTTAAGGAGAGATTGAATATGTTTAATTCTAATACTTCTTTCCAACTTCATCATCATACATAATGCCGTGTATCCGAAGAATTTTTTCTTCGTGGGTACAGGGCTTTTCCTGTTACCCACGAAGCATTCATAAAGCTATGTGGGTATTTTTATACCTGCATAGCTTTTTTTAATTTAAAAAAGGAGTGATTCAAATGGATGTAAGAAATGTAAAAGGAACAAAAGATTATTTACCCGCGGAACAGTTGTTACGAAATAAAATTAAACGTGCTTGTGAAGAGACTTTTGAACGATATGGTTGTAAACCGCTTGAAACACCTACATTAAATATGTATGAACTTATGGCTTATAAATATGGAGGCGGTGCTGAAATTTTAAAAGAAATGTACACACTACGTGATCAAGGAAATCGTGAAATCGCTCTTCGGTATGATTTAACGATTCCATTTGCAAAAGTAGTAGCAATGAATCCGGATATCAGGCTGCCTTTTAAACGCTATGAAATTGGAAAGGTCTTTCGTGATGGACCAATAAAACAAGGAAGGTTTCGTGAATTTATTCAATGCGACGTTGATATAGTCGGCGTAGAATCTGTTATTGCTGAAGCTGAATTAATGGCCATGGCATTTGATCTTTTCAAAACTTTAAACTTAGATGTTACAATTCAATATAATAATCGGAAGTTATTAACAGGTATTCTTAAATCAGTTGAAATTCAAGATGAACAAACAAACGATGTTATTTTATCATTAGATAAACTTGAAAAAATCGGAATTGACGGTGTACGGAAGGATTTACAAAGCCGCGGAATAGTACATGACACTATAGAGGTTGTTTGTCATACAGTTGAATCTTGTATGACATTAGAACTTAATGAGTTTAAACAAATTTTCTCAAATTCACTTGTTACGGAAGGAATCAATGAACTACAGCAATTACAACAATACCTTCTTGCACTTGGTATCCAAGACAATACTGTTTTCAATCCATTCTTAGCAAGAGGACTTACAATGTATACAGGCACAGTTTATGAAATTTTTTTAACAGATGGAAGCATTACTTCAAGTATTGGTAGTGGCGGACGTTATGATAATATAATTGGAGCCTTTCGTAACGACAATACATCCTATCCAACAGTAGGGATTTCCTTTGGCTTGGATGTTATTTATACAGCTCTTACGCAAAAAGAAACGGAATCTACTTGTGCTGATATTTTCATTATTCCTATTAACACCGAAGTGGAATGTTTACGAATTACACAACTTTTGCGTTCTAAAAGTACCTTCAAAGTTGAGCTGGAACTTGCTGGACGTAAATTAAAACGGTCCCTTAATTACGCAAATAAAGAGAATATCCCTTACGTGCTTATTATCGGTGATACTGAAATCTCTACAGAAACCATTGTTTTACGTAATATGAAGGAAGGTACCGAAATGAAGCTCCCCCTATCTTGCATTGAAGATGGAACTTTAAAGGACTATTTTAAAAAAAGTAGCCTACTAAAAGGTTAAGCCGTTCTCTTTTGAAGTATCCGCAGTAGATAAAAAAACAGAGCAATTCGCACATGAATTCGCTCTGCTTTTTTATTGTTATATCAATGTTTTTTGTGTTATTAGAGGGTTTAATCACATGTATAAATGCCATACTGTTTAGCAGCTGCCAAAAAAATTGTTATTCACCTCAGAGCATTCTTTATTTATTAGGATTTGTTATTACGCTCCACATTTATGACAACATTTCCCTTCTTGTGTCCCTGCTCGACATATCTATGAGCTTCCACAATCTCTTCAAACGAATAGTACCTGTCAATAACCGCTTTTATCCTCCCCGTCTCAACAAGTTCTTTAAGGAAGTCTAATGCTTCGGAAGTTTCAGGTGCATTTTGACCTAATATTAGTTTCTTACTACTTGTTAATTTAGTCCATAGCATTCGAACACTTGGCAACGGTTCAACGACATTTATATAGGTACCGTCCTTCTTTAACAATTTGATACAATCTGAAAATGAGCTCTTGTTTACCGCTTCAAAGATAACATCATAAGTCTCGTCTGTAGTAGAAAAATCTTTTGCAGTGTAATCAATTACCTGGTCGGCTCCCAGAGATTTTAACAATTCTACATTTGTGTTACTGCACACCCCTGTAACTTTTGCTCCGAAATACTTAGAAATCTGTACCGCATAACTTCCTACACTTCCAGAAGCTCCATAGACAAGAACACTTTGACCGCTCTGAACGTTAGCTTTTCTAAGAAAAAACAAGGCTGTACGTGCCCCAATTGGAATGGCAGCGGCTTCCTCATAGGTTATATTAGAAGGTTTAATAGATACTGCTCCATCTTCAGGCAAACAAATATACTCGGCATAAGAACCAAAACCCACTTGGGTAGCCGCAAAAACCTGGTCTCCTTCCTTAAACCGCTTGACATCTTTCCCTACTGACTCAACTTCTCCAGCTAACTCCATTCCTAGTATTTTTCTTTTAGGTTGGCTAAAACCAAGTGTGATTCGAGCTGGTAACCAAACAGAAGGAGGAACCGTAAAACTCCGTGATCGAATATCTCCTGCTGTTACGGTTGTTGCTTTTATTTTGACCAGTATTTCATTTTGCTTAGGAACAGGTTTCTCTACCTCTTTCAGTTGAAGAACGTCGGGGGGACCGTAATTTGTGTACACAATTACTTTCATTAATCTTCCTCCATTTTGTTCTATTTATTAATATCATACGGATAATATGAATAAATAGAACAATGGTTCACTCTTCAATAATTGTTCTAAACTATCCTGTCCTATTAATTAAAAAATGTATTTAAATCATACTTATTTTTATATATATTTTCCAATTCGGGTACCTCAAAAGAGGACGGCTTACTAAAAGGTTGACCACTTTTCTCTAAATAATCTTTTAGCTACAATTTTAAATAAAGTTTACATAATAACTTTATGGTATTCTTATTTTATCAATCAAAATAGCAAGTTCGTTCTTCACTTGTTAAAAATTGAAACCATCTCTGCCTAAACTTCATTTGCGCTGCATCTGCGTATACATGTGCCTCCATTTTTAAAGCTTCCGGAATTGGTCTTGAGTGCTGACTTTCTACTACCACTTGATCTTCTTGAAGAACTTTCAAACTATACCGGCTAAAATATGTAGGAACGGAATTTTTTTCGCAAAATTTCTACCTGCTAATCCAAAAATTATTGTTTCTTCTTCATCATATGTACGTTTTATAGTATGAAAATTCGAGCTTTAATAGACACAAATAAAAGAAGAAACCTATATTGTTTCTCCTTTTCTATAAAATATTCTATTTTATAACCAAATTATATTATGAGAGTTTGTTTAATAGTTGATTCAAATCTTGCTTTGTTTTCGTCGTTAATGATTTTATTCGTTTCACATCTATTTTTTCTTTTTCAGCTGCAACAATTAAAGGATACATGCTTTGTCCAATTGTTTTATAATCAGTTGGATGAGTCGCTTCTAACTCTTTTTCGATTACATCCCATTTTTCATTTATTTGCTTCCCTAGTTTGTTCACTGTATCTAACTTAGGGTTTGCAGCTAATTGTTTATCCAAACTGTCAATAAGTTGCGCAACTGCTTTCACATTCGTTTTCACAGCCACGCCTTTATTTGTATCTTTCGTTTCAGTTTTTCCATTAGTAGCTTGGTCTGTTGTTTTTGTACTTGTTTCTTTTTCTTTCGTTTTCTCATTTGTTGTTTTCGCACTACTCTCAGTTCCAGATGATTCTTTGGAATTCTTTTGATCTTTCTCTGTTTTTTCGTTAGTAGATGTGTTTGTTTCTTTCTCATCGTTTTTCATTGTAGATGTTTCATCAGCATTCGTTGTTTTCGCTTCTTCCTGCGCGTTCGTTTGTTCCTTTTTCACTTGATCTTTTTCTGTGGAGGTATTACAAGCTGTAATGGAGAGCATTGTACCAATTGCTAGTGATGCAATTGTTATTTTTTTCATTTTCATAAAAAGCCTCCTATATTTACATTTTTATCCTCCTCTTTACGATTCTATTTATCCATAAAAATTCCTTTTTGTTCTAACCATCATCTTTCCGACAGAAATCTTCATATTTATACGACACTTAACTATGAATCTAATTTTAAAATCCGCGTTTTTTCTACTCTATATAACATGCTTTATACGATACTTTCTTCAATAAAAATCGGAGGATGTATTGACCTATAAAGAACCATGAAAAATAACCCATATATTTATAATTACATTTTTCACTATCAGAAGTCCCCATTTTCTGACAATACAATTATTTTACACAGAAAATAAATTCATAAAATATTTCTCACTTCGTATTATTTCTCAACATTTTTGTTTACATAATATAATTATAAATTATCAATAAAATCCACCATTCGAATGAATGATCTGTCCTGTTATCCATTTTGCTTCTTCACTTACTAAAAACGTTATTAAACGTGCTACATCCACCGACTCTCCTATTCTTCCAGCAGGAAATCTGGTTACTAAATATGCCTTCATTTCTTCTGTCATCCACCCTGTATTGGTTGGTCCTGGATCAACAGCATTTACAGTAATCCCCTTCTTCATTGCAACTGGTGCTACTGAAGTAGTAAAAGCTTCAATCGCTCCTTTCGTTGCTATATAAGCAAGTTCATTCGGCATTGGTCCAAGCGATTGTCCAGAGGTAAGATTGACAATACTTCCACTCGTTTCAAACGTGTAATTTTTAATAAATAATGTACTTAATAGCATCGTAGCGCGCACATTGACCGTATAATGTTTATCTAACTGTTCTACATCTAACCCTTCAACATTTGTATCTGTAGAATACGCAGCATTGTTAATCAGAATAGACGGTTCTCCTAATCGTTCTGATACCATATATAATAAGCGGTTAGGTGCATAGGACTGAGCTAAATTTACCTCAGCCATTTCACAGCGAACACCAAAATTTTCAATCTCTCTTTTCAATAAAAATGGTTCCTGATCATTCATACTCCACGGCGTTGCCTTATCATACCGAGGCCAGTACGTGAAAAAAATATCAATGCCATTTTGAGCAAGCGACTTGCAAATCGCTGCTCCAATTCCATTTAAACGTGTCGCTCCTGTAACAATTGCTATTTTCGTCACTTGTTTCTCCCCCTATTTTACAAAATAAAATATACCTTCTAGTAAATTAGAATTATGCGTAATATTCCTTACAAATAAATCCCCTGCATGAATACAGAGGATTTATCATTTTTTATTTAATATTTGCTAGAATGCGCTCTGCTCCTAATTGTAAACTGCGTGTTACGATTACATTTATAATAGTAAATACGATTAATAGAATGCTAAACATGCCCCACATACCGATTCCAAAGAAGTAGTATAATCCAACAACCACGCCTACGATTACTAGATCCATCGCAATATTTGCAAGGAAATTCCACAGAGTTGTATATCTGCTTTTAAACAACTTCTGCTCTGAATCCCAATGTATATCCGCCGTTTGAGCGTCCCAACGTGTACCGATTAAATTCGTTAACCAAAGGCCATTTGCACTTAGTAAAAACCATAACAACATAAAGAGTGGTGAAACACCGGCAACAATTGTCATGATAAGACCAAACACAGCTAAAATTGTTATATTTATAAGCCATGCTGTAAAGACTTTTGCAAAAAATATATCTGCTGCCTTTACTGGTAAATAACGATTAACAAACCACGAGCTTCCATCCCTAGAAAAAGACGTTGTAGCAATGACATTACTTCCCATTAAGAATAGTCCTGCACAAAAACCTATGCCAAGAGCTAGACCAGACCATTCTGGCTCTTTTATAAATTTTGTTAACCACTTTAAGTTTCCCTCTTGTACGAAAAGAATAAAGAATAGCATAATTGGCATCACGAAAGTTTGCACAATACAATTTATAAAAAATTGTGGTGTTCGGAATAAAATTTTGAACTCTTTTTTTACATAAGCCTTTATATGTGAACTTTGTACAGTCGATTTTTTTAAGTTCTCTGCTGAGATAGCCTCTTTTTTTGCAGTACTCGTCGAAAGTCCGATAACTCCTTTTAAATATGTACGCTGTGCAACATAGAAGAACAACCCAAAAAACGCTAAGGAAATCGCTGCAAAAATCACAACGTATATAATTCCTTTCCAAGAGGCATTTTCTATTAATCCCATTGCACCAAAGTATGTTGTTGGAAAATAATTTGTCATTTGAACGAACAGAGACGATTGGTTATCAGCAAAGTAATTTGCAACCATATCCCCTGATACTGCACTTTTGTTTCTCCACTGAATAAATACATTAATACCTACGACGAATAATAAAGTTAATATTCCGATAAATATATTACTGCGATCTTTATTCTTGGCTATATTTGTATAACGCATAATAACTGTCATTAAGAGTGATGCGAGTACTAATGGAATAACAGGGAAAAATATATAAATTAATAGTGCATATAAATAGTATGTAATAAATGCACCACTTTGCAAACCGTAAACAATAAAGAGTGGAAATAAAATAAAAGATCCCATTACATATTGTGTAATTAATACCGTAATGAATTTCGCCGTAATAATTTGTGATGGTTGTAGTGGTAAAGGTAATAGGGTTTCAACATCATTATTATAATAAAATACAGTTAAAATGTTCGTAATACTAGTTACAAATACCCATATGCTCGCAACAGCTAATCCCATTCCGATTATCGATGTTTCCTGACCAATTGATTTCATTCCAACATACATTCCATATGTAAGTGGACCAATAAATATAAAGCCCGCAAATAGTAATGCTAAAAATGAAAATGCATACGCCCACCGTTTCTTTTTATCCGTTATGATATCTGCATAATTTAATTTCAATAATACTTTTGTTAATGTCCAAATTTTATTCATTTCCTGTCATCTCCAAGAACATTTTTTCAAGTGATTCATTGGATTTAAAATGATCTCGCATTTCATTTAAATTTCCTTGGAACTGCAAATTCCCCTTATTAATAATCGCTACACGATCACATAACTTCTCGGCTACTTCTAGTACGTGTGTAGAGAAGAATACCGTTTTTCCTTTATCTGCATGCTCCCTCATCATCTGTTTTAAAATAAATGCTGATTTTGGATCAAGCCCTGTCATTGGCTCATCTAAAATCCATACATCTGGATCATGCAGAAGAACACCGATAATAATAATTTTCTGTCTCATTCCGTGTGAATAACTTTGAATTTGGTCAGACAATGCATTGTAAAGATCAAATCTCTCTGCTAAAAATTGAATTTTTTCCTGTCTAATTGCATTGGGCACCTCATACATATCAGCCATGAAATTCAAATATTCTACCCCTTTTAATCGCAGAAACATATCTGGACTATCCGGAACATAACCAAATGTTTTCTTTGCCTCCATAGGCTCTTTCATCACATCTTTTCCGTTGATCGAAATTGTTCCTTTATCTATTGCATGAATACCTGTTACCATCTTAATTGTTGTTGATTTCCCAGCACCATTCGGCCCTAAAAATCCAAAAATTTCTCCACTAGGTACTGTTAAACTTAAATCTTTCACAGCATAAGAAGAACCATTATAACTTTTTGACACATTCACAATTTCAATCATTTTATCCAATCCTTTCCTCATTTACCAATAAACTATATCTCTATTATAGCATACTTGTATTTTTAGATTTTTGCATTTTCTCAGATTGAATAATCTTTCACAAAATCTTTTTATAACTTATTTATGCATTCAGAAAAAGGAATTCACTATTATTCCTATAGTAAGTATATATATTCATTTTGATTTTCCGACATGTACATCACAGCCGCGAAAATAAAAAGGAATCCCCACTCGTTTTCTCCATTTGGTTTCACGTGGCATAGGGCTAAAAAAGGCATTGACCGCTTCTATCCAAAGACGGATACTCTCTCCCACCTAAAAGGAAAGTTTTATATCGGTATTTCAATCTATATATAGTTCCTTAGCCATTAAAATATATATATATACCTAGACCAACAATTAAAACAACTGCTAACAAAAGGTAAATCATTGTAAGCCTTGTAATATTCCCTTTCGTTGATTTACTATAATTTTCATCTCCATTTTTCCCGACTACTATTGTTCCAACAACGATTACTGCCACAATCAATAAAACAATTAACATCCACTTAATCATGTGTTCCATTTCCCCCTTCCTCTTGCAACCATTTTACAATATTTTTACTGTTTATAACTTTTAAATATTATCATTTTTCTGAACTTTAATTATATATATTATTCACTTTTCATTTACCTATTTGTTTTACTTATTCTTACGTTTGGATTCTCTATTTATTTATACAACAAACCAATTGATGAAATGGAAGATGCGCCATGGCATTCACAACAAAAATAAAAGAATACCACACCCATTCACATATGACCCAAAATGATTTAGCAAAGCTTATTGGTGTTCGACGCGAAACCATTAGTCATTTGGAAAAGAGAAAATATAACCCTTCTTTACAATTGGCTTATGATATTGCAAAAGCATCCAACGCTTCTATTGAGGAAATATTCATTTTTGATGAAGTATAGTAAATCCCCCTCTCTACTATGACGTAGAAAGCGGGATTTTTGTAAAATTTGCACCTATTGTTGAGAATAGCCCAGTGTAGCTAAAAGAATTCATTAAAAAACCCTTAGTTCCCCGTCTTTCCTACAATCCTTATAATATCGGTTAAATCACGAATTTCATATGTTGGTTTAATGCCCATATTATTTTCCTTGCGATACGGGTTGAACCAGCACGTATCAATCCCGTAATTTATTCCTCCTTGAATATCGGAAGTTAACGAGTCACCGATAATTAATACGCTCTCTTTATCTGTAATCTGCAGCTTTGAAAATGCATAATCAAAAATCCCTCGCGCTGGTTTTTGAAATCCAACCTCTTCCGAAATGATAATATGCTCAAAAGTATCACAGAGAGGCGACCCCTTGATTCTAGATTTCTGCACATCTGTGAACCCATTCGTGATAATAGCTAGCCGACAATCAGCAAGCGTATTACACAAGTCTACAGCTCCTGATACCATATGTATTTCTGTCCCTAAATAGCCAAGATATATACTGTTGAATATGTCAGCATTTATTTCAAGCTTATGAGCTAGAAATAATCTCCTAAATCTCTCCACTCCCAATTCAGATAAGGTTAGAATCCCCTGCTCTAAATCCCTCCATAATACTTTGTTAATCTCTTTATAACTGTCTTCATAATCTACCAATCCCGTAGGTAATCCGAAATCTACAAACGTTTTATTTAATGCCTTTTTTTCAGACATACTAAAATCAAATAATGTATCATCCACATCGAATAAGATAACTTTATATTTCATAGGTACCTCCATTACTCACTACTGCTCTAGTTTGAATATATATTTCAATTTCTGTTCATAATCAGAACGTCTATAAACCTACCTATATTTTTTCTCTATCTTCTACTACATGTTGTGTAGCTGATCCTGGATTTCCCCTTCGAAATTCAGTTCTTTTAATACAGATTTGTTCATTTATTCTGTCTCATTCTTCATTTAATAAAACTATATTATATACATAATACAGGATTTCCCATCAAAACAATTTACATGTTACTTCTCTTCTAGTAACAATGTTTTCATATTTTCTAGTTGTTCTTTTGTAAAGCCCAGTCCTTTTTCAGCATAGATTTCAATACTGCCAAATTTATGGGTAATTTCATCAATTGCTGCCTGTAAATACTCTGCACGAGCTTCAAACATAGCCCCTAATATCTCTTTACTTTCCTCATTTTGTAACTTTGCACCTAAAAAGGCCATCATTTTTTGATTTAACTTTTCACGGAATCCGTTACTTAATAAATAATCTTGCATCACCGTTTCTTCCGGGACACCAAGAAGAAGTAATAATAAAGCAGAACCGAACCCTGTTCGATCTTTACCAGCTGTACAATGATTAACTAGCGGTAAATTTCCCGGATCTTGAGCTAGCTGTAGAAAGCGTACAAATGCTTCATTACCCTCTACAAAGCCTTTGTTCATTTTCACCAAATATTCACCTGGTTTTCCAAGCATCGATAAATCTCCGACTTGGAAAAACTCATTAATATTTAGATCTTTTGCTATATCTTGCATGACTGGTAAACAAACTTGACGAACACCAGTGATACTTGGGTTTGGTTTATGCTTTACTTCAAAATCTGTTCGGTAATCACATACTAGTTTTAAACCAGACTGTTGTAAATAAGCAATATCCCATTCTGTTAATCCTGCTAATTCCTCTGAACGATATAAATTGCCCCACTTTACTTTGCGGCCATCACTTGTCTCATAACCACCTAAATCACGGAAATTAAATGCTCCTTGTAGTGATAACCTACGTTCAGCTACAGTAACTACTTGTCCATTATTTGCTACTAATCGAAAATAAGGACGTGCTTTAGGGCTTGGATCTTCTATCGTACAAGAAGATGCTTTTGATACCCTTAATAAAAATTGTCCATTTTCCTCAATCTTTTCTGATGAAGTACTCCAATAAATAGCAACTTCCTCTACTTCATCTTCCCATAATATATGTAACTTATTATCTAGATTTCGTTCTACACTTGCCTGTAACCAGCTTTTATGTTGTTTCATCATTTCACCAATACTTTCTCTATATAATCCGTTAAATCAAGCAATACTCTATTTTATTGTATTACAAATATACTAGTTCTGTCGTGACTATATTTATGACACTCCCTTGTCTTTCTTAGAAATTAAGAAAAGATTTCTTGTACTTTTAAGAATGTTGTAGTTGGAATACCACGAAATACATAGGCAATCTGCTCGTCACCTAAATCTTGATATACAACTGTGCCACGCTAAGGATGTGTATAAAATTCTAGTCCATTTATCATTTGCATTGAACTGTAATTTTTAATCCATGAAGATGCTGGATAGTAATTACGCTTCACATGGCGACACGCCCAAAGTGCATATAGTTGTTCTTTTACATCCCAGTACACATATTGCATTTCATTATTTCCTAAACCAATAG
Organism: Bacillus sp. 95MFCvi2.1; assembly: GCF_000374965.1. Lineage (NCBI taxonomy): Bacteria > Bacillati > Bacillota > Bacilli > Caryophanales > Bacillaceae > Bacillus > Bacillus sp. 95MFCvi2.1. The sequence goes on from NZ_KB895697.1 coordinate 75,858, forward strand.
ATTCGATTCGCCAAGAATTTGAGACTGTAATTGGTAAAGCGTTATATTGTATTTCATTTGGTGAAAACCACTTACTACATCTGCTTATTTCACCACCATTTGGTACTCTTGCTTGAAAACTTAATTGATGAAACGGTTTATTGATTTGTTTTTTTGCCTTCTCTAAATCTAATGGTTGCAAACCTTCCAAGAACTTTTCCATTTCTTGTTGTTGCACAAACCCTTCATCGATCGAAATTTCAATCTGCGTTTTCCATTTAGATATGGCATAACTAACTTTACCTTTATAATTCAGCCCCCTCCAATATACAAGACCATTATACTGAAAGCATTCACCTTGTGCTTGATACATACAACTATCAGGAAATGTTGGCTCCATAATATCTAGAAAAAACTCTTTTACTCGAAATACTCCTGTTCGTGTAAAAACTTGAAACCAAAGTGTTTCCCATTTCTCTCCTTCTTGACGTTCCGATACATTTTCAATATGCCAACCATCAAACAATACAACTGGATATAGTGCAATCATATGTTTAAGCTTTTGTTTTAACATAATAAGCTCCCTCCTTGTTGACTACTTCGGGAGAGGTTATTATTTATCCTTGCATGAGCAGGATTGTCCTCGAATATATAGAATACTAGGAAACAATTCATTACTAAAGCACAGAGGAGGAGGAGCTTTGGATATCATTGCATTGCAACAACAATTGGAGCTCATCCAGCAAAATGACTATACACAGATGCAGAACATCGATCTTAACGAGTTAAGTTCCCATATGATTCAAAACATTGGCACGACTGATAGCTATGTACGTGATCAATTAATATATAAATGTTTTTCACACTTTATTCAAAATGAATTCCTACCCCATGATCAATTGGAGACTTTATTAACAACCTGTCTAAGTAATAATTACTTATATCGAGAAATTGCCTCTCCAAATACGGATGGAGTTTTCACTCGTTCTTATACCACTTTATTAATAGGTTTAATTATACAGTTCGATAATTCTCATTCATTTTTATTACAAGAAACAGTACAAAAAGTAAAAGAAAAGCTTATTACATATATGAATCTTGAAATAGATTACCGTGGATATGTACAAGATAAAGGCTGGGCTCATAGCATTGCCCATGCATCTGATGTTTTTAACGAACTCGTACACAATCCACATATTACCTGTTCCTGCTATGAAGAGATTGCTCATTGCATATTAAATAAAATTTTCATTTACTCTACCGTATATCATAATAACGAAGATGAAAGAATTGTAACCACCCTCCTATCTATGCTTTATTATGATTTCTCAAGAGATCAACTTTTTTCGATTATTTATAAAAAAATAAAACGTTTACCACAGCTCAAAAAAAGACTCTCTTGTCATGAATACTGTAAATTATGTGCAAATTTAAAAACTTTTTTACGAACCTTATTTTTCAGAACAAAAATAGACCCAAACCTTTCTTCTGTAGCAAATCGAGCAGAAAAAATGTTACAAGAATTACATAAGTATTGCTAATTCTAAAGGAGAAAAGAAAATGAGATATATCAAAGACATGCGGAAGCTCGTAGGTAATCACCCGCTTATACTAATTGGTTCACACGTTATTATTGTAAATGAGATATCACTTCAACTCCGCACTGATTTTAATATGTGGGGCATTATTGGTGGTGCTCTTGAATATGGAGAAACATTAGAAGAAGCTGCAAAATGAGAAGTATAGGTTTGCAGAAAAGGATTCTACAACTTTGGAGGAATTATCATGGTAAAATATATTTCGAAAAACCAGATTTCAAAAAATCCCCTTGCCTACATTATGCTTATGAATCTGGAAAAACTAGTGGTACAACACCTGCAGTCTTAAATGCAGCTAATGAAATTGCAAATGCACTATATTTTAAAAATGAAATTTCATTTTTTGATATTGAAAAAACAATTTATTCTACACTTGAGGCACATCACAGCATCACGAATCCCTCTTTAGAAACAGTATTAGAAGCGGATCGTTGGGCACGCGAATATGCAAATCAATTATTAGTTAAAAAATGAAAAAGAGCTAAAACAGACACATTCTCTGTTTTAGCTCTTTTCTTTACGTGTTTAATTTAATAAATCGATACCCATGTGTAACAAGCACTTTTAATATCGCATATCCCGGAATCGCTAAGATGACTCCCATAATTCCAAATAGATTACCCGCTGTTAAAATAATAAAAATAATCGTAATTGGGTGAATATCTAATTTTTTCCCCATGACTTGCGGTGAAATAAACTTTCCTTCTGCCAATTGTACAATCATCATCACAATAATGACTTTTAGAATCATTGCTGGTGAATCAATAAAGGCAATGATTAAAGCAGGTAGAATGGCAATAATCGGTCCTACATATGGTACAACGTTTACAATCATCGCTAAAACTGCAAGTAACACGGCGTATTTAATCCCAATAATTAAATAACCAATTAATAACATAATACCAATAAATAGGCTAACAATAATTTGCCCTCTAATATATGAGCTAATGGCGTAATGCATATCATCTAATATAAGCTTAGCTGAAGATCGTCTTTGTTCCGGAATAAATCTCAAAAAGTATCTTGGTAATTGTTCACCGTCTTTTAAGAGATAGAACAATATAAAAGGAACCATTACAAATGTAAGAACTACTTCTGTAAGTGTACTTAAGAACCCAGTTACATTCCCTGTCACTGATGATAGGGAATTTGTAAAATTTATTGTAGAATCTTTTACAATACTACCTACATCAATATTTAAGCTATCTTGAATCTTTCCAATTATATTACTTTCTCCAAATCTACGTGCTGCCCTTTCAACTTCATGACCGAAATATGGCAAGTTATCTATTAATGCATTTACTTGATCTTTAATAATCGGAATAACTGTTACAACAAGAAAAACAAACAACCCGATTACAAGTATGTATATAGAAGCAATGGAAATGATTCTAGAAACACCTTTTCTTTCTAAAAGCGAAACAAATGGATGTAAAATATAAAATAGTACACCAGCTAACAACACTGGAAAAAAGATTGTTTTTAAAAAGACAATGAACGGTGTAAATACAAACGAAATTTTTGTTAGTAATAATATATTCACAAATAGTAAGGCAAATCCAAGTAGCACCGCTAAATAATTTTGCTCTTTAAAAAACTTTTTCAGTTTATCTCTCTTTCGTAAATTTATTTTCTCCAAATATACCACCTCTCTAAGTATGAAAAGCCCTTAAAAAGGGCTTTATGAGACAATCAGTAATATATTTCTATTTACATGTAGCTTTTACTACAAATGATACAATTAAAGCCGATACAATTGCACCTAATAAACCAACAATAATATTACCAAACATGCCATGAAGAAATCCCTTCCCTTATCTGCTATAATGCCTATAATAGCCCCAACGAAAAATGTGATAATCCATCCCATTTTTCGTTCTCTTTTTCTATTAGGATGTTAATTTATAATTAAATACAAAAGTTATAAACCACCTTATTTAATTACTAGCGCTTTGTAATTTCCATTGAATTATAACTATTCACAAAAGGAGATTTACTACAATAACACGAAATTATGTACATACATTGTATCCAAAAAAACTAAATTCTGTCAAACAACATGGAGATTATAAGTATATTAAAATATCTTTTTTCATTCTAAATTAGGATTTTAGCACGATTCGATGTGAATTGTATCTTATTTCAAGACAAAAACCAACCTACGCTCCCTCTTTCAGAAAGGAGATTGACAAATGATTTTTAAAATGAATCCTGCTTCTATTGAAGTTGCATCCGCTATTTTAGCAATCCAAATTCCTGCTTATCAGGTGGAGGCAAAATACATTAACAGTGTAGCAATCCCACGTTTATATGATACTGTGAAAGACATTCAAAATTGTAATGAGACATTTTATGGATACATCCTTGAAAATAAACTAATAGGTTTTATTTCTTTTGTAAATGAAGAAGCAATTATTGATATCCATCGCCTAGTTGTATCACCCGACTATTTCCATAGAAGAATTGCAACAAAGTTACTCCTTCATTTATTTAGCGCATCCCCTGATACAAGTAAATATATTGTACAAACAGGGAAAGCAAACATCCCTGCCCTTTCTCTATATAAAAAACACGGCTTTGTTGAAGTAAACGACATTGTAGTACCCGACGAAATCGTCCTTACTCAATTAGAAAAAGACAGAAAAAAATAAATAGTTTGACTTATATGTTTTATTATGTTATTTTTTACTTTATAAAACCTTTTGCTGAATCCAAATTTTGGAACGGGGGAACCATTTATGTAGCCTATGCTACTTGGGGCGAATCTTTTTTAAGTAGGGGAACTCTCACTTCCCGAGTCCGACAGCTAACCTCGTAAGCGTAATGGGAGAGGGAAGGTGCTTTTTACCTATGTTACACAGTATCCCTCCTTAACTATAAAGTGTATGGAATCGTTATCATAAAAAACTATATTTATAGTAAAGGAGACTTGTACAATGTTACGTTTATCAGATCATGAAATAAAAATGATGGAGCAACGCCTCCGATTGGAGCAACAGCGTACGTATCAAGCAAACAAAATTGTAGATAGTTTACATCACAAATACTTTTTTCAACATATTTTTCAGCCGAAAAGATAAATTAACATGCTAAAATTGCTAATAGGTAAAGATAGAAACGTTATAAATTAAAAAACTATGCTGCACTTTACTAAGTTAGGCCTTTCATGCTTTTTCTTTCTTTAAGTGAAAAAACATTATTCGATTTATTCAGAAAAACAAAACTTCATTACCATGTGTAATGAAGTTTTGTTTGCTACTGAATCACTTAGAACATACGTCCTTTTAGTTCTCATATAATTTCTCTTTCTTACTAAGCCTCCTTATTATGATTATATAGGCACAAAACAAAGCACACTTTCCAAACAAGCAACTGCAAAGTTTGTAAAATAAGATACTATGCTGCAGTTACTGAATTTCTTTTCTGCATTCTCCTATTCTTTTTCTTATACCACCACATATATATTCCAGTAAACATTAAAATAGATGGAGTAAGTCCACCGATTACATATAAGACTTTTGTAAATAGTCCACCAAATGTCCCTGTATGTAACGGAAGATGCCAAGTTTGATGGGTAAGGCCACGATCTACATTGGGATCCATCTTTGCTATTACTTTTCCACTATACTGGTCCATCCACACCTTTACATTCCCGTTGCCTGGATCATACGAGCGGCTCATACGAATTTTGATAGCCCCTTCTGCCTTTCCTTTTTTCACCTTCTCTGGAATTCTCACTTGCATAATTGTTCCTTCTGGCACTTCTTTTTCAGCTGTATGTAACAATCGATCAAGAGGAATCTTTCCTCCTGAAAGAGGTTTAGAAATTAGCTTTTCTTTCGCTGGCATCACAGTAGCCTTTGCACCAAACCATCCAAAAATAGTTTTATCATACACAAAAAGACCACCAGTTAACGAAACGATAAGTAAAAATGGAACAGAAACTGCACCAATAACTCTATGTAGATCAAATTGCTTTACATATTGATTCTTGCTTTGACGAATATTGAACTACCCCCACCTACCTCTACACGAGCCTGAGGTGGAGGATTCTCCTGTTTCGGCCCTAGCAAAAACAGTTCCTCTCGTTCAACAAAGAGGATACAACGATATAGAAGTTCCGTAGTGTCCCTAAGACGACCCATTCGATCTTCCGAGGAAAACAAAAGAGGTACAGCTACTTTTTTCTTATATCGAGAGTAGAACACCTTGTCATGCATCCAGTTCCTAGACTTGTTATCTGCTCTGGTAATAAGCGTAAAAGACTGGGACAAGGCGTTCTTTTTTATAATACAGATAATTTGGCTAGTTTCTTCTTTTCATTTTCCAATACGTCCAATCGTTCAATTTGTAATGCTTCGTTTGGCCGATTCGCATCCTATAACTGATAGAAATGATGTGTGCGAATAGCCAAACGATTGTTCAATTGATGCCAATGACTCCAGTGATGTGCATCTTTCTTTGGAATATACAGCTGCAGAACCCGCGGCACTTTTTCTTTGTATCCTAACCCCCGGCGCCCAATCGTAAAAGCAGCAGATTGATGAATAGAGATACCGAATTTTCGCATATATTTCATCTTTCCTGCAATCGAAGTGTAAGCGGGATTGACTTAAAAGACAGCCACGCCCCTTTTATCCGCGCGACCTAGAATTGCACTTGTCATCTTCTTTATAAACGACATTTCTCCACTTCTCATTCCTCTCTAAAATTCACATCATATAACCTGAACGTCCTTTTCTCTTCGCCCGATAATTTTTCACTTTCGCAATCGTACCACACGCTCTCCCATCTTTACCTCCAGCATACATACCACACCAACGTTTACTCCCATTACGAGAATAATCATAAAAAACCCAGCGGCAATCTGGACATGCTTTTAACCGGCTCCATCTCTTTTGATCAATAGCAACCAAAATACTTTGTAAAATCATCGTATACAAATTTTCTTCTCCAATTGGTTCATATGCAACAGAATCCATATTCTCTGTCACACATACTCGAAACGGATACTTTCTAAACCATTCTTGTAGTGTCCCTTTCTCCTCAACCACGAAACGAATTCCATCTCTAAATTGCTTCAGCTCATCCAACGTACCAAAAGAGAGTTCCTCATCAAAATGGTTTCTCATAAATTGAAGTACATCATCTACTGTATTAAGCTCATCTACCTGCTTTCTTGTGTCATTTGGAATTCTCCATGTATTTAAAAAATCTCTTACATCTTCTAATTGTCCTGGTGCCTCTTGGCCGTGACTCAAATTCATTCACCATCTTTCTAAAATTTACTTTTTTCTGACTTTATGTATAATTATAATATAAAACAGTTAACCATTAAAATGTTTTAATGGTTACATCACAGGAGGGATTTTATGAAGAACTTTTCAATACCCATACGTTTTATACTCATTTCTTCCTTTTTCATGGCATTTGGATACTTTGCTGTGTATGCCTTTCTCGCTATTTATTTATCTAATTTTTTACACTTTTCTGCCATGCAAGTAGGAACAATTTTAACAATTATGACTATCACATCACGAGTTATCCCTTTATTTTCTGGTATCATTGCCGACAAAGTAGGCTATATGATTATGATGATATCTGGTTTACTATTAAGAGGCATTGGCTTTATTTGTTTAGGGATATTTTCAGAGTTTCATACTATTTCAATTTCTGCTTCACTAATTGGATTTGGAACTGCATTTTATGAACCCGCTGCACGCGCTGTATTTGGCTCACAACCTGCTCGTATCCGAAAAGATTTATTTACATACTTAAATCTTGCTTTTAACAGCGGAGCTATTATCGGCCCAATTGCTGGCAGCCTGTTACTCATATGGAATCCTTTGTATCCATTTATACTTACCGGATCACTCATGTTATTATTTGCTGTCCTTTTTTATCTTCTTAGAAATCACTTTCAAGTTTCTACAGAAAATGTACAGCTCTTATCTGGATTCAAAGTCGTCTTTGAAAACAAGCATTTCCTCTCATTCTCAGGCATCATGATTTTCTTTTACATTATGTTCACTCAACTTACTGTTGCTCTTCCTCTTCATATGACCAACATCAGTCATAATGAAAAATTAGGAGGAATTGTTATTACATTGAATGCTATTACAGGCGTTTTATTTATGATCGCCTTTAGGAAAATCTTTCACAAATACAATACACTATCGATTGTAAAATATGGCGTTCTATTAATGGGAATTTCTTTTTTACTAATCCCCTTATTTCAAGATCCGTATTGGCTATTTGTTTGTGTTATTTTATTTACAATCGGTGAAACGCTTGTATTGCCTAATGCTGACATTACAATTGCGAATTATAGTAATGAATCTTATACAGCTACATATTTTGGTTTTTATCAGCTCTCACTTGCTATTGGCTTTATAATTGGAAACTATACAGGAACATGGCTTACATCACAGATGCAAGGGACGTATACACCTTGGTTTATTTTGGGAACACTTGGTGTTACAGGTTTTATTTTGCTTCATATTTTAAAAAATATGGAGCAAAAACATGAAAAAGAGATGATTCATACAGGATTATAAACGTATATAATGCAATGAAAAGCACCGTCCAGTCTATTGAACGGTGCTTTTCATAAAATAATTATAATTTTTTTATCATTTTAAAATTAGTCAGTGTAACACCTTTACGCTCTACAGTTTGTGAACAAACAATTTTGTAGCCTCCATGTTCAAAAAATGGCTTAGCTGTAATACTTGCTTCTGTATCAATTTCTAAAAGATTTAATGTTTTCGCCTCAGATTCAAGCATATTTACTAAAGCTGTGGCTATACCTTGTCCTTGATAATCTTTATGAACATACAGTCTATCTAAGTGGCCAGTATGCGTTAGATCGCTAAATCCAACAATTTTATCATTAACTTTTGTAACAAATGTTATATTTCGATCTAATGATTCTTTCCAAGATTTCATTTTAGATTCTTTTTCATCTCTTGGCGCCCAAGCATCCAATTCTAATTGAGAATAATCTTTCAAATTTACTGAATGAACCGTTTCATAAAACAAAGAAATAATCTCTTCAGTATCAGCTTCCTTAAACTTTATAATCTTCACTTTTTGTTATGTCTCCTCTTATTATAATAAGCATATTCTCATATATTTAAAATTTCACCACCAATTTCTTCTTCCACACAACTGCTCTATCGTTCAATAAGAACAAACGAAATGTAGATCATTCCGGTTCATCTTTTTATAAACGGTTAAACTGTATTTCAAACCCACAATAATATCCAGTATAAAAAACACCTTTTAGTAAAACTAAAAGGTGTTTTTTTGTGAAACCATTAATGAATATCATGTTTTTTGAAATTACCGCCCTTTACTTCTGCTACGTCATATACAGTAATAAAGGCATTTTCATCAATTTCATGAATGAGTTCTTTCATTTTACTTTCTTCTAAACGGTTAATGACACAAGTGATTTCTTTAAATTGTTCCTTTGAATAACCGCCGTAAACTTCATTATACGTTGCACTTCGACCTAAGCGATCTCGAATTGTTTCTACCATTAATTCAGGTTCTTTCGTGATAATTTTAAAGGTTTTAGAACCACTTAAACCTACTTCAACGATGTGAATTACTTTAGAAGCAATAAAGTAAGCAATTGCCGAAAGAATAGCTCCTTGAAGACCAAATACTGTTGAGACAAAAATAAAGACAAACATGTTTAAAAATAAGATGAGATCACTTGTCCCAAAAGGTAATTTTCGAGAAAGTAATACGGCTAACATATCAATTCCATCTAATGCGCCACCGTTACGCAATGCTAACCCCATACCAAAGCCGATGATAATTCCCCCAACAACGGTAATTAACAATGTATCCCCTTCAATAATAGTTGGTACTTGGTGCATAAGAACAGTACCGATTGCTAGTGAAGCAATACCGATAACCGAATAAACAGCAAAACTTTTACCAATTTGCTTATATCCTAACCAAACAAAAGGGATGTTAATGACTGCAATTAGAATTCCTAATGGTAATCCAAATAGTTCTGAGCTAACGATACTTAAGCCCGTCACACCACCATCTGATACGTTGTTTGGGATTAATACTGATTCTAGTCCATATGCTGTTATAAATGCCCCAATAATAATCATTAATGCTCGTAAAACGATTTTTAGTTTATGGGACTTGTTCTTTTTGATTGTACTCATATCATTTCCTCGCTTCAAACTTTTTTTCTCTTCATTACTACACATTTTTAATCAGTTAGACTCATTCCTAATAACTATTCTAACACATTTCCATCAGAATATTTCTTGAAGTATTTTTCCTCTTTAAGTGATTTTTTTCACAATCTCTTCTAACATGTAAAAAAGATAACCAATTTTCTTTTAAGCTGTTATTCAACAAGGTGCCCGATTGTGGAATTACAGAACGGGCATATTGGTGAATGACTTTATTGTAAGAGTTAAATGCGAGATCGGCCGTTATCCGTCCCTGCTTGTTCAACAAACGGGCCAGTTTGTTGAGGATTTTAACAGGCTTTTTTAGAGTTATTATTTAAAAAAGGATTTTGAAGTCTTTTGGTGAAAATTAAATATTAAATCTATAAAAGATGGAGGTTGTTGTGATGTTGAAACTGTTTCAATATAACTGGCAAGTTCGTGATGATTGGTTTACATTGTGCGAAGACATACCGGATGAAGAACTATTAAAGAAACGGGTCGGTGGGTTCGGCAGTATCCTACATACCCTATTTCACATTGTAGATGTGGAATATATGTGGATCTTAGGTTTGCGAGGTGAACCAGTGCCTGAGGAGCCATTGTTTGAGGATTATGCTAGCTTACAAAAAGTGAAAAATCTTTCAGCTCAATACCATGAGAAAGTGAAACCATTTGTGACATCTTGGACAAATGAAATGGATTCTCGGAAACTTTCAGAAACTGATTTCAATGAAGAACCGATTAGCTCTAGAGACGCACCAATCAGGCGCCGAGTCATTGAATGTACACACGGAGAAATCATACGTCATGTCATTGTCCACGAAATCCACCATATTGGTCAGTTATCTATATGGGCACGTGAAATAGGAAAGGAGCCTGTTTCCGCAAATCTGAGAGGAAGAGGGCTATTCGATAATTAGACTGCCTTTGCCAATTTCACAAACGGGCGCGTTTATTTAGAAAAGCGTCTTTTCTTGTATATTAAGTCATTTGATAGAATATGGTACCATTAATATGCTACATCAAATATTTATAATGTTGATTCATGTGAGTGTAGTGTAAGGCTTAAAAAAGAACTGAAATACTTGTCAAAATATTATTTTTCTTGGTTTTCCTTAAAAATGGACAGTTCTTTTTTAAAGTGAAATCGCTCTTTTAAAAAGCTCCCTAAATTTCTCCCTATCTTCTGATGTAAATGGTTTTGGCCCCTTTGTACGCTTTCCACTTTTTCGAGCCATTGCACTCAAATAACGTGTTTGTAATAATTGGTCAATGTTTTCATTTGTATAGCTATACCCTTTATGGTGAAGAACCGTACACCCCTTTGCTAAACCTAGCGAAGCAAGACCATAATCTTGCGTAACGATTATGTCTTCTTTTTCTGCTAACTTCATAATCCGATAATCCGCAGCATCTGCTCCAGAATCAACATAAATCGTTTCCACTCCTGATGGTTGTTCCGCATTAGAAAAATGAGAAAAGCTAGTAACAAGGATAACAGGAATTTCAGCATTCGTACCTTCAGAGATAATAATATCTTTTACCGGACAAGCATCTGCATCAACATAAATTTTCATCTTTATCACTCCCATAAATAAGTTCGAGTTGATGATAATGGCAGATTTAGCTTTTGTCAAACGAAGATGCTTTACCTAAAATCATTAAAAAAACAGATATTCTATTAAAGGGCGCGATTGTGGAACAAGAATTACAAGGGTGATACATATTATACATGACTAATATGTATCACCCTTTATTTTTTATGACTTTTTTTGATTTAGGTCTTGATAATATTTGTTAAACAACTTTATTGTCAATCAACACAATTGTTATAGAATTAGTATTTTATAATGTAAAACCTTTAACACTAACTTCTTCAGATAAAACACTAACTATTTATCAGATATTTGTTTTTTATTTGCTTACAAATTACTTATAGTCTCTTTTGTGTATTTCATTTTCTTTCTTCTTTATTTTTCCTAGTATAATCTCTTTACCGTTTATATTTTTTTATTGAACTGTTTAACTTCCTTAAATACCCTTGTTCCTACATCCAAAGAATTAACTGTAAACTAGTTCTTTTTGGCTTAGATCAAGCGTCTGCGCTGTTGAAGTATGAATCTCTTGGAAAAGCTCTGGGTTTTCCGCTAGTGACACGCCATAAGAAGGAATCATTTCTTTTATTTTCAGTTCCCACTCTTTCATATGTTGTGGGAAGCATTTTTCTAATACCTCAAGCATAACGTGAACAGCGGTAGAAGCACCCGGGGAAGCGCCGAGCAATGCAGCTATCGAGCCATCAGCGGCACTAACAACTTCCGTACCAAATTGAAGTGTTCCTTTACCACCGGCATCAGTATCTTTGATAACTTGCACACGTTGTCCCGCTACCACTATATCCCAATCCTCGCTTTTGGCGTTCGGAATAAACTCGCGTAATTCTTCCATGCGCTTTTCATTCGATAACATAACTTGCTGGATCAAGTATTTTGTCAATGACATCTCTTTTACGCCTGCCGCCATCATAGTGAGGACATTATTCGGTTTTACGGAACCTATCAAATCAAAATTCGAACCAGTTTTTAAGAACTTTGGTGAGAAGCCGGCAAACGGTCCAAACAGCAATGTTTTTTTGTTGTCAATATATCTTGTATCAAGATGCGGAACAGACATTGGCGGAGCACCAACCTTAGCCTTACCGTATACTTTTGCATGGTGCTGCGCTGCAACTTCCGGATTGTTACATACCATAAATAATCCGCTTACCGGGAACCCTCCAATATGTTTTGACTCAGGAATACCGGTTTTTTGTAGTAAAGGCAGACTTCCGCCCCCACCGCCGATAAAGACGAATTTTGCAGTATGGTATTCGATTTTACTACTATTCATATCATGCACTTTCACTTCCCATGATCCGTCGCTAGCACGTTTAATATTCTCGACACTATGTTTGTAGTTTATTTCGACATTTTTACTCTGCAAGTGGTCAAACAACATACGTGTTAAAGCACCAAAGTTGACATCCGTTCCAGAATCGATTTTCGTTGCCGCTATTGGCTCATTCGATGTACGCCCTTCCATAATAAGTGGCATCCACTCCTCCAGCTTTTCATGGTCATCAGAAAATTCCATTCCTTGAAACAGCGGACTGTTTGAAAGCGCTTCAAAACGTTTTTTCAAAAACGTTACATTTTCTTCCCCTTGCACCATACTCATATGAGGTATTGGCATGATAAAGTCTTGCGGGTTACGAATCAGATTACTATTTACAAGATAAGACCAAAATTGTCTTGAAAGCTGAAACTGTTCATTAATTTTGATAGCTTTACGAATATCTATAGATCCATCAGATTTTTCGGATGTATAGTTCAGTTCACAAAGTGCAGCGTGGCCCGTTCCCGCATTATTCCATTCGTTAGAACTTTCTTCTCCTGCGTTTGCGAGTTTCTCGAACACTTTGATTTCCCATTCAGGTACTAACTCTTTCAGTAATGATCCCAAAGTCGCGCTCATGATTCCGGCACCAATTAAGATAACGTCTGTTTTTTGCTGCATGTTGCTCATGATAATCTCTCCATCCCCTATATTAGCAAAAAAGAGTAGGTGCATCTGCTTAAAGGTCGCAAAAAGCAAAGCGTCGCCTAGACCCCTACCTAGGAACCTATCTCTCCTGCCTCAAATATAACCATCTCATACTCTATTATAATAATTAATAGACTAAAATATCTAGTATTATCTGATAATTATTAACGATTTAAGAAAGAATATAGATTTTTTACAAAAATAAATTCTACTTTTCTACATAAAAAGGAGAAGTCTACTCTTACAGAATAAAGAAAAACTATATAAGGTTACACATTATATATCCATTGGTACACCATTTATCTAAAGTGATGTACTTTTTTCTTTTATAAACCTCTTTATTCGCCTTCTTATGATTTCCTATTTCAGAACATATTCATTATAATAAGAGAGAAAAAGCTTTTTCCAATTCTTCCAAAACCTCTGTGTAATGTCGAATCCCAGGGTATTGTTGTGGAGAAAGTGCTTTTGACTCTATTGGAAAATCATGAATGAAATCCAGGTCCTTATACTCCTTTAAATGCAGTTGATTCAATGCAGTTAGAACGTCACTTTTGTTTTCACTCCACACTTGAAAGGTTTTAAAGCTTGTCACAAAAATTTCATTATAGGATGTACCATCTTCAGTCGCGATTCCAAATTGGAGAAATCCATCATTTGTAAGTTCAAATTTATATTCTTTGAAAAGATTCATGATTCGGTCAGATTCAGTAAAGCGACTAAGAACGGGCTCTTCCCCTTTCATTCCTACAATTCCATAAGCTATCCCTTCTTTAATCATTGTATTAACTAATGTTACAAACAAGTGCCAAATTCTATCAGCATCAATATTGATTTCGGTAAAATACTGAAACTTTTCACCTTCAATCTCTCTCATCTTGTATCCTTCCACAATGTTCGCTCTCGCCCGTTTTTGTTGTATAGTGTGGTAATCATCCCCCCCAATTCGATCTGGTATTCGATCTGGTATTTGTAAGCCTAACGGTAATTTATACACGCTTTTTCCTCCTCGTCTTCAATTAATATCATTATGTTGGAATAAAACAGTTTATAGATTCTAAACATATTCTCTTTTGGTAATTCAAATCCCTTCTCCAATTAACTGATCATATTCTTTCATACATCTTCGCATATGCGATTTTCAGCTGTTCCCGCAATTCCTTATCTTCTTATACGCACTGTAACGAAAAAATGATGTCTAGAACAAAATATCTCTTGAGTATTTAAAAATAAAAGATGACGATGCGAAACAAATATCAAATTTATTTAAAACTTTCTTTTTCAGCTATTATATCAACAAGTCACCCTTCCATACTACAAACCATTTATGTTGTAGTAGCAAATGAACTCTTTTGTGGCAAAAAAAAAGAATAGATCACTCAGATTGCTTCTGCCTGCATCTATCCTTTTCTTTTTATACAATGTGTAACACTATTAAATCAAAAGAAATTAGCTAATTTTTTTATGAAGCATGATCTTTCTTCTTCATCAATGCTCGTTTTTTCATCGCTTTTGTTAAGTAGCCGCCTTTGAAAGAGCGAATCTCATAGGAAGACATAAACGCTTTCGGTGCAATTCGATTAATAATGTCCAAAAGCTCTTTCTCGCGGGAACGTTTCGCAACAATATCTAAACGGTAGCGTACGGAATTTATCCCTTCCCCTTCAAATACAGTTACACCAAATCCTGAATGTCTTAACTCATCAACTAACTCATTGCAACGATCTAGTAAACTAACTTGGTATGTAATATACCCAATTGCCAATTTATTTTCTATATAACCGCCTAATAAAAGTCCGGCACTAAAACCGATCACATAGGCTATAATATTCATCCAATTTGATAAATCTTGAAACACAATTCCTAAACTTACAATATAGATTGCCCCTTCTAGTAATCCTACACCAGCAGCGGATCTTGTTTGATTCTTTACAAGCAAAATCGTCCTGATCGTTAAAACTGGAACATAAATAATTTGAAGTACAAAAATAAGTAGCGCTTGTAACATTTGCATCCACCTCTTTCAAAAAGTCTTTTGTCATAATAACATATATAACCTTTAGAAAGCGATGGGTTTTCTAAATTTTTTTATTTTCCCATGAAAAAATAAGAAAATAAAAAAAGAACCGTTTTCGGTTCCCTTTTATCCCGCATTAACGGGCAGTAAGACCCCCACCTCAAGATTCAGGGAGAACAAGGAAGGTAGGGATCAACTGCCCGTAAAAGCCCGATTGGTTCAACTAATAATCAGTGGGAGATAAAGAACCCCCACTGATTAAAGTTTCACTTTATCTTCTTATTTTGAATCCTGTGTAACCCTTTTTCTTTTTTCCTCTTCTTCTCTTACTAACTGCATATTCGCATAAGCCAAATTCGCAATCATTAAAAAGTGACCACCTAAAATGCCCGTACCAAATGCCCACATTTCCATTTCATGTTCAATTTCATACATAATGATCGCACCTAGTATCGCAGCTGCAAAACGATTTAAAATTCCTAATCCAGGCGCACGTTGTTTTAATATAATACTTTTCCCAATCTTTTCAACTCGTCTGGCTAACAACCAAAGACAGTATGCACTTACAGCTAATCCGATCCCGAATCCAGTAACTTGCTTTGAAAAAGGCGTTATCGTCCATAGAAGTAGTAAACCACTAAAGATCATATATAATTGTAGTTTGTATACTCGTAACGCAACTTCAATCAAAATATCCGCTCCTTGTTTCAAGTTTTGCGATAGGTGAAAAAGAAAGCAGCAACCTATACAGTTGCTGCTTTCTCTTGTTGATGATCAATTTTTCGAATTTCAACGCGCTTAATTTGATATGCATCTTTTTCAAGAACTTTAAACTCATATCCCTCTGCTTCGACACATTGTCCTTCTTCAATTTCATGATTCTGCATCATAATCCATCCACCAATTGTATCCACATCTTCTTCCTCGATGTGTAGACCAAATAAATCTTTCACTTCTGAAATCAACACTTTTCCATCAACAATTTTATGATGTTCATTTACGTGTTGAATTGGTGGATGTTCATCTTCATCATATTCATCACGAATTTCGCCGACGATTTCTTCCAATATATCTTCAAGCGTTACAATTCCGGCTGTACCTCCGTACTCATCATATAATACAGCCATTGGAATTCGCTTTTTCTGCATTTGCAGAAGTAAATCATGAATTGGAGTTGTTTCCATCACTTCAATAATCGGACGCATATACGTACGAATAGATGATAAATCTTCTGTATCGCCTTTCATATATCGAATAAAGAAGTCTTTTACGTTGACCATACCGATAATATCATCTTTATCTTCTCCAAAGATTGGATAACGTGTGTATCGTTCGCTTTGGATAATTTTCATGTGTTCTTCTACTGAATCTTCGAGATAGAAACCGACGATTTCTGTCCGTGGTACCATAATCTCTTTCGCAATGCGATTATCAAATTCAAAGATATTATTTACATACTTATATTCTGCTTGATTAATTTCTCCACTTTCATAGCTCTCTGAAAGAATAAGACGTAACTCTTCTTCCGTATGTGCTACTTCATGTTCAGAAGCTGGTTTCAAACCGAATAAGCCAGTTACGACACGCGCTGAACTATTTAGTACCCAAATAAACGGGTACATCACTTTGTAGAACATCATTAAAGGTCCAGCAAATAATAAAGTTATTCTTTCAGCCTTTTGAATTGCCATTGTTTTCGGAGCTAATTCCCCTACTACAACGTGCAAATACGTCATTGTCATAAATGCAAGGCCAAAAGTCAATACTTGTGAAATAGAAGGGTTTAAGTTCCATTTCTCAAATAATGGATGCAATAGCTTTTCTATTGTCGGTTCACCTAACCAACCAAGTCCCATTGCCGTTACTGTAATTCCTAACTGACAAGCAGATAAATATTCATCTAAATTTGTTGTTACCTTTTTTGCTGCTAACGCACCGCGTTTTCCTTCCGCAACAAGCTGATCTATACGACTTGAACGTACCTTAACAATCGCAAACTCTGCTGCTACGAAAAATCCAGTAAATGCGATTAAAATCGCAACCATGACTAAATTAAATATTTCCAATGAATCCCCTTAGTAAAAAAACTAAGGTGTTCACCTCCTGTATACTTATAATGTTTTCTTATTCTCTGTTTCTTTAGAAAACATAGCCCTATACAGAAATTAAAAGAGTTGGATCCAACTTCAACTATAAAAATAGTATCAGTGTTTGTATTAAAGCTGTCGTTTGACCCGATAAAGATTTCGATATTTTTTCACGTTGTGAATCTGTTAACCCATCTAACAGAGGTTTCAACTGTGTTAGCTCTGTTTCTAATCGATGGATATGGTTTGTCACTTCATTCACTTGTTTCGAAACGTGTTCATTGATACCGAGCAGCTTCTTCCTCTCCTCGATCCTCTCTTTAATCTCACAAAGCGGCATATGCATTTCCTTGCATTTCTCAATAAATTGTAATGTTTCAAATGCTGTTTCGTCGTAATAGCGATAATTAGATTGAGATCGCTCCGCTTTTAAGATACCTAGATTCGTATAATAATCAATCGTTCGTTTCGATACGTGAGCCAAGTGAGCCAACTGTCCGATTCGATACACCTTCCCAACGATTTTTCCCTCCCCATTTATGTTAAGAACATCATACAATACATAAACTATACAGTCAAACGTGACGGTTTATTATTCACAATATATGCAAAAAAGATCCGCTATATGTTGCAGATCTCCTTCTTCCTATATTTCTTTTTCTTTATTATGAGTAGCTTCTACACACTCTGCTAAACGTTCAAGCTGATCCATACATCCAACCTGTTAATTTATATAAAATACGATAGAATAGATTGCTAGGTGTATACTCAACAATTAATATAAGAAGTGTGCCTTCCTCTTCTTACAATATGTATGTTGTAGTAGAATATCCTTGTTTCATCTCACCGCCAAGAGTAATGATATACGGCGCTTCACATTCTAAAAATTCCACTTCCGACTCAAATATTTTCTTACCCATTTTTTGAGCGGAAATAAATGTATCTCCTACACGTGGATTTTCTTTCACTCGCTCTAACGGATAACGATTTTCGATTAAAAATGTATTCCATTTCTTCGTTTTTTCATCATCTTTTACATATTCAAACACGACATCAATTGCTGCTTGAATTAAAACTTCAATAGCAAAACTCATTCATTTTCTCCTTTTACATACCCTTATTTTTCTATATATTTTGCGACAAAATGATTATGCCATATTTTATCCAGTGAAATACAAGGGTTATTTTACTATTATTTCTCTTATTTAGAGTTTCATGAGTTTGAATTTATAATTTATAACACAAGGGCGAAAAGAATTGAGTTATATTTTTATCCATGTTTCATCATATTAATTTTCAAAATACATCTTTTGCTTTAACCGTACATTTACTTTCGGAATCCAACCAACTTCTTCACATTCTATTTTCTTGCACCATAGCCAACCATTTAATTCCTTTAAACCAATGAGAATATCTCCTTTTTCTACATTTAATTCTTTCGCCGTATATGTTTCAAGCACAATACCAGAATCACTGTTTTCACATGTTATTATTTGCTCTGGAACCCATCCCGCCAGACCACTATGCTCAGCACGGCAATACACCCAATTGTTCCAGCTTTCTGGCCCTGAATATATATTACCAACTCGCACTTGATCTCCTTTTTCTAAACTAATTGGTTCTGGATAATTACTAGTGTGAGACTGAATCACAACATATTTCATTTTATCCCTCCAATAATCTGAAAATTAAGTTATACTTTTATTATAAAACTTATTTATGATAAACAAATACAAAATATTGAGAGGAGAAATTCTTATGTACTACAACAACCTATTTGAAAACGATCAACCTGTAATCCGTCTATAATCTAAGACGGGCATACGTATTTTTTATAAAAAAACATGCCTCGTCTTAGGATTCCTTATTTTACAATCCTATAAATAGACGGAGGTATTTCACAATGAAACAAACAATTTTAGGCGCTATATGTTTATCACTTGCAGCAAGCATTTGGGGTGGTATGTATGTTGTTAGTAAATATGTACTAGACTTTATTCCGCCTCTCACACTTGTCTGGCTTCGCTTTATTATTGCCTTTGTAGTTTTGTACATGATTTTAAAAACGACAAAACGAAAACAAAAAACAACGATACAAATAAACAAAAAAGATTGGCTACTCTTTGCTTGGATTGGCTTCATCGGCTACTTTGTTTCAATTACGTGCCAATTTGTTGGAACAAAATTATCAGATGCGCACACAAGCTCTTTAGTTACATCGGCCACTCCAGCATTTATGGTCGTGTTTGCTACATTGATTTTGAAAGAAAACTTAACGACTCGCAGAATACTCTCTACCGTCTTAGCTACACTAGGCGTCACAATTGTTATTGGGTGGGATATAGAAGTTGGCTCTTATTTTATCGGCACAATCATTTTAGTGGGGGCTGCGATTACATGGGCTCTACTATCTATTTATGTAAAGATTGCTTCTCAACAATTTTCATCTTTAGTCATTACAACGTACGCAATCTTCTTTTCACTATTTTTCATTACACCCTGCATGATTTGGGAATTACAATCTAATCCAATTGGGGACTTAAATACCACTATCATTTTAGGTATTTTATATTTAGGAATCATCTCGACCGCTGGAGCCTTTTTTCTTTGGAATAAAGGACTTGAGTTAATGGATGCCAGCATCGGTTCATTGTTTTTCTTTTTTCAGCCTATTGTTGGTTCATTATTAGGCTGGTTACTTTTAAATGAAACGTTGAATCGTAACTTTTTTATTGGTGGTGCTCTTATTATATTTAGTGTAATCATTGCCACATTTGAGAAGAAAAACTAACAATATCAAAAACACAGGCTATAAAAAAATACGGCCTGTGTTTTTGATTATAAAGCTATTACATACATTTATATTGAATTAAACCTAATGTTTCATTTACCTTTTTCTCAAGCAGACCAGTGCGTTGGATGAGAAAGTAAACTTGGTAATTTCGTGTTTGCGTCCCCTTTCGCTGCATTAATCTGGACTTGAGTTAGAAAAATAGTGTCTGTTAGATTTGCTCCGCTTAAGTCAGCATCTCGTAAATCAGCACCGATAAAGTCAGCCATTCTTAAATCAGCACCTCGAAGATCAGCAGCAATGAGGTATGCCCCTCTTAAATTCGCTCCCCTAAGATCTGCCCTTCTAAGCTTTACCCCCATGAGATTTGCTCCTCGGTGGTCAGTTCTCTTATTTTTTTTCGTCCCTTTATACCGGTGACGTGACTCCATCCATACTAGTTCACTCGTCCTTAAAAGAAGAGTATTTACATCTGCTCGGTGTAATGGAACATTTATTTTCATTAGTAAATCTGGACTAAGCCTTGAAAGTCGTTCTGTCTCCTCAATCGCGTCACGAATCTCCCCATAAATCGGACTTGTCACCTTTAACGTTAAAGCTTCATTCAAATACCAAAGCATCTCATGAAGTTGGTGCATAATTGGAAAAACATCATACATTTTCTTTGCCTGTTCTGGACCTTTGCGCCAATCAACTCCCTCAAAGGTAACTTGAGAAACTTTTTGCCCCGCACCAAAGCACTCAAATACAGTACATCCTTTAAAACCTTTCTGCCTAAGGTTTTTATGAATACTGCAACGAAAATCTGATTGTAGATTAGAGCACGGCTTACCCCCATCTTTATTAACAGCAAAATCGGCTGAAGCTGCAAAAGGAAGCGCAACACAGCACAAGCCGAAGCAATTCTCACAGTCAGCGCGTAAACTGTTAAAACTCACACCACTTTTTGAATCCAAAAAATTATTATTCTCTAACAAAACATGTACCCCCTGTTGCTGTATTACTTGTTCAATTTTGTATAGATATGTATATAAAAGAAATAGTTTGTAATAAAAGTACCTTCCAACAATTACAAAGCAGTTCCTGTAAACATCTTAAAGAGAGCTTTACCAATCCTTTCATTTCGTGCAATCAAATATATTGCTCTTTGTTTTTGAAAATCCCGGATGGGTATCGTACGCAGTGGCAAATGTTCAATACGTTCTGAAATCGTCCGTGGAACAATTGTAATTCCCGCCCCTGCAGCAACCATCCCAAGAATAAAGTCTCGAAACGATACCTCAGAACTAATATTAGGTTTTACTTCCAATCTTTCAAACTCTTCCATAATCGCTCTTCGAATATCGCAACCGATTGGATACATAACTAAATTCTCCGATAACAGCTTCTTTATGGTTACATTTTCTCTTTTACTAAGCGGATGTGTCTTTTGAAAAACTACATCATATGGTTCCACAAACAACTGCCTATTCCAAAGCTTTTTTGGTACCCACTTTTCATCTACTAAACCTACATCTAAATTCCCTGATAAAATATCTTCCATAATCTCTTTAGACATATCATATACTTTCGTTTCTAAATTCATATTCTCACTTTGGCTTCCAACAAGTTTTTCTGGAAGATAGAATGCTGCAAGACTAGGTAGTAAACCTAATATTACACGTACGGATTCTCCCATGTCTTTCATTGCTTGTTTAATGCCATCCCATTCTTTAACGAATGGAATTATTCTTTTTTGAAAATACATACCAGCCTCTGTTAATTCTATACCTTGTGGAGATCTACTTAATAATTCCACTTCTAATTCAGCTTCTAATTTCTTTATCTGCTTACTTACTGCAGGTTGTGTCATATGAAAATGCTCCGCTACTTTTGAAAAACTTTTATACTCTGAGCAAAGTAAAAAACATCGTAACCACTCAATCTCCATCCTCTTTATCCCCTTGTTCAAACTTTTTGTTATACCCTTCAAAAATACTGGAAATTCTCTACTTTTACAATAATTGATATCATTACCATATGGAAAATAAATCATTTTTGAAAAGGAGAATAACAAATGAATCGATTACCTAAAAATGCTGCACTTATTCTAGTTGATATTCAAAAAGGATTCGATGATTCTTACTGGGGACAACGCAATAATATACATGCTGAAACAAACATGGAACTTATATTACAAACATGGAGAAAAACAAATCGTCCTGTAATTCATGTGCAGCACATCTCAAATAAAGAAAATCACCCATTAAGAAAAGAAAGCAGCGGAAGTGAATTTAAAGAATTTGCTACTCCACTTCCAAATGAACCAGTATTTCAAAAAAATGTGAATAGCGCTTTTATCGGAACCAATTTAGAAGCATATTTACGAGAACACAATTATGAAACTGCCGTCATTATCGGTTTAACAACGGACTATTGCGTATCCACTTCAGCACGTATGGCTGGTAATTTAGGTTTTTCAACTTATGTCGTTTCAGATGCGACAGCTACATTTGGTAGAATCTCATATGATGGAAATTATCATCATGCAGAAGATATCCATAAGCTTGCATTAGTAAGTCTTCATGAAATGTTTGCTACCGTTTTAGCAACTAACAAACTTATAGATTTGCTTTAAATCCCCTTTAATGAATCTTTAAAAGTCACTAAACAATCAATTTCAAAATAAAATAGCACATTTCATTGCAAATGCTAATTTAACTTCCAAATATACTTTCATATGAAAAAGACATATTCTCCCGTTTATATTATCATTAAATTACAAACATTCATACAAGTAGGAGGAAATCATATGGCATTAGAAATGAAAACAAACTGTCAAACTTGCAACACTTCACTTCAAACAGATTCGGAGGCTTATATTTGTACGTATGAATGTACATTTTGTGCACCATGCACAGAAAAAACGAATCAAGTGTGTCCAAACTGCGGTGGTGAATTAGTACGTAGACCAAAAAGGAAACAATAAAAGCAAAGCTACCAGTAGCTTTGCTTTTTCTTTTCCACCGTTTATTCTAAAATTCCTTTTAACTTCTCCCCGATTAACGCTGATAAGTATTCATAGCCAGTCTCTCCAAAATGCAGCCCATCACGATCTTCATTTTCTACAAACTTCTTATACTCTAATTCTTGAATCATATGAGAATGTAAATCAAGAAAATAACTTCCTGTTTGTTTTGCCACTTCTTCCACCACTTTTGCATACTGTGATAGTACTTCATTTGTTCTTGCGTGCTGTCTTTCCTCATCCACTGGTGCCGGGCTAATTAGCAGCACCTTTTCTGGTGAGATTTTTTTCACAATCTCAATTAAATTCTCTTCATATTCTTGTAGTGATACTTGTTTATGAAATGCCGCATCATTTGCGCCAAAAAAGACCGTTACAAATGTCGGCTCATAAGATAACACATCTTCTTCTATTCTTCTCAAAGCATCGAACGTATTATCACCAGAAACACCTGCATTTACTATTTTCCAATCAGGAAATAAATCTTGTAAACGCGGAGTTAATCTAGGTTCGCCATTCCAGAATATTTCACCATCTGTAATACTATCACCAAAACATACTAATGTGTTCATTTCCGTTTCCCCTTTTATGTATGAAATAATTCCCCTTCTAAGGCTGAAATATAGCGCTGTGCCGAACGCTGAACCGCCTCATTTGCATCATCTTTTACTACTCGGTGAAAAGCGTTGTATAAACGATTAAAAGGCAATGACTTTACTCTTTTAGCCATTTCTTCAACTTTATTTGCTGGTAACGGAATTAAATTTGGATAGCTGTACATAAAGCTCACCCACTGCTGGTCCGCTACAACTTGAATAATATCGCCTGTTAATAAAATCCCTTTCCCTTCACTCCCCTGTGACCAGTGTAAAATAGAACCACCTTTAAAATGTCCGCCTAGACGATGTATAGTGAGTCCATCAGCTAATTGCAATGATTCTCCTGACCAAAAAACAATATGTTTACTCGGACGCATAACCCACTGTTTATCATCTTCATGTATATAGATTGGTACATCGAACCGTTCTGCCCATTCAACTTGAGTAGAATAATAGTGTGGATGGGATAACGCAATCGCATCTAACCCTCCTAATTCTTTTACCTTTTCAATTGTATTTTCATCAAAATAAGTAATACAGTCCCATAATAAATTATATGAATCTGTTTTTACCAAATAAGTTGTTTGGCCAATCGCAAATTCTGGTTTTGTTGTAATACTATAAAGCCCTGTTTCTTCTTCAATGATTTCATTTTTATATGTATTACTCTCTTGTAAATCCTCCAGTGTTGTCCAAGATTGACCTTTCGGATTAATATACTGTCTCTCCTCATTGCAAATCATACAATTCACTGGTTCTTCTACACTTGCTGCATATTGTACGCCACATGTTGTACAAATAAAGTTTTTCATAATCATTCTCCTATCCCCTTTTTGTTTTCGATTCTTTTAAGCTGTTATTCTAAAAATAAAGCATTTTATTTCTTTACTGAAGCTCATTTATCCAATAACGCCATGCTATTAAATAGGCTTCTAAATCTTCAGGATGATGCCTGATACAAGTTTCTAATCGAAGGTACAACCCTATTAGTACTTCTTCATATAAAACTTTTCCCTTTGTATTCTTATGAAATACACATTGTTCTACTACATAGTCTATAGTTTCTTTCGTTAAATCTTCAGGCGTCGAACAAAATGCATAAATTAAATCATATATTGGATCTCCCAAAACTGGCAAAGGATCAATCACACCATATAATTTATGCTCCTTAAATATAAAATTATGGAATCCACAATCCCCATGTAATACATATGGTTGATTGCTATGTGCCGTTCTATTTGGACTGTGTACTAATTTAAGAACACTATGAAACTCTTCTTGTGTAATGTAAGATTTAACATTCTCATTAGCCTCCATCACTCTGTTTAAAAGAAAATCCTGCCGAGAGTCTACCGGTCCTTCTTTCCATCCCCACTGATCCATACTCATAGCTGGTTTATATCTATCAATCACTTTCTGTACAAGTGTACAAAGAATATCTCTTTTATCCCGAGCATGATAACTTGTGGAACCAGGGATAAATGAATAGACCATATATCTATTGAGCGGGTCTATATACAAAAGCTTAGGAAATATACTTTCATTTTCATAAAAATCAAGAAAATACGCTTCTTCTTCAATGACCTTTGGTTCATTCAACTTTACAACACACTGCTCTTTTCCTTCTAGAAGATACAGTCTACTTGTAGTACCGCCAGTTAATTTTTTGTACCCTTTCGGATAATCAGTAATAACTTCATTAACAACCAATTGTTCAATAATTTCCGAAATATTCATTTTTCTCATTCCTATTCTGCACCCGTACTTGAATATCACTACTATTAAATGAAACGACTTTATAATTATTTGACAAATATAAGAAAAAACCTTTAAAAATCCTTATATTATAAAAGAAGGAATCTCTATCTTTCTGAAACCAATAATGCAGCAGCTACTATTTCATCATAAATCTCATTCCACTTTGGATAATACAATGTAACCTCGCTCGGCTTCACAAATATTCTTCTATTCGATTCATACTCTCCATTAAAATCATGAACTTCTGTAATATCCATCCGGTAAAACGGTTGATATCCTATTTTGGGATATGAATCATTTTCATTCCAATTTGGATTTTCACTATGGTCTACAATGATATATCCAAGCAAGGTACATTCCCCTTTCACATACCCTTCTTCCCATGCCTCTCTCTGAAAACATTCTTCTGGCGTTTCCTTCTGTTCAAGATGCCCTCCAGGAAAATCCCAACTACGACTATGATGATCTATTAATACAACCTTATCTTTATAAAAACAAAAACCATGGACACTCGTAATCCCTTCATAATCTGGTAATGTATTTGCTTTTAGCCATGTTAACTTCACCCTTGATTCCCCATAGTTCGCGTATATCGTTGGCATTCTCTCCCTCACTCCAAATGCTCTTCATATAATCTAGTAATTTCTAATGCCCGATTCAGCTCTTTTAATTTATAAGCTAAACTTTCCACTCCAAAAACTTCCGTAAACGTATGACTACCAACAATAAGATTGATTCCCTTAAATTTTGCATATTGAACTGTATATAACGTTTTCTCTCCCGTTATATATGTATCGCAACCTTTTTCCAATGCTCTTTTTATAATATTTGTGTTGTTCCCTGCTCCTGTTAAGATTGCTACTCGTTTCACCGGACGATTATGATTCTTCCACGCTTTTACCTTTTCCTCTAATCTCTCTTCTACTCTTTCCACTAAATCATACAATAAAATAGGAGATTCATATTCTCCAATCCCAGGTAACTCTTCTTCCTCATACGAAGAATATTCGAGTATTTTATCAATCTCAATTTCGTTAAATAATGAAGTGCAAGTTCCAAAATTCACAAAATCTAAAGGTAAGTGTATCCAAAAATGATTGATTTCATATTCTTTTAATTTCTCAACACAAGATTCTTCCATACCGAATAAAAAGCTCCACGGTGCATGATGTGTAATGATCATATCGACTTGATTTACCCGTGCTTCTTCGATTGTTTCCAGCGTTAGGTTCGTTGTATAACCTATTTTACAAAATTCCTCTTTGCTAAGCCATATTCATCATCACCATATTTATGAAGATGCTCTCCAAATAACATTTCAATCGAATTTTTAAACCCTGCTATATTCATTTCAATTCTCCTTTTCACACTTCTTTCCCTCATATATATTTTATTTTCACGTAATGAAAACCTGCTTCGAATTAGAAGTATGAAACAATGAGCCCTTCTTGTATTCCCGCCAACTTTTAATTTTGATAAATACGGGCATGCTATAAAAAAATACCTGTACATATTAGGAGGATATATATGAAACCCGATTTTTTACAAGCTGTAAATGAGGCTATCGGTAAGGTTGAGCATCTCCACATTGAAGAAAGCGGAGCAGATAGTTTACTAATTCATCATGATGATGTGAGACAGTTAAAACAGGTTGCCGAAACGTTAGAAAATAACAATTTTCATTCTGTAATGAGACAAAATGGAAATGCCTCTTTTATTGAAGTTTTAAACAGATGAAAAAAGTTCGGTATATGACCGGACTTTTTTCAAATCGAAATTTGAAATTCTTTTACATACACTGCAGTTCCAGAAATCTCAATTTGTAGGGACTCATCTTCCTGCTTCTTTGTTACATAAACAGCGACCCGACCATCTTTATTCATTTCTTGCCCTTGTTCCACAATGAATTTCATTTCACTATTAAAATCTTTTTTCAAAAACTTAGCATAGTAAGCTCCCATTACCCCAGAAGCAGTTCCCGTCACTGGGTCTTCTATCGTTCCAGAATAAGGTGATGAAAAATGACGGCCATGCATATGTGCTGCTTCATCATACGTCTCTAAACAAAGAGGATGAATCGATGCCTTCGGTACTTCTTTTAGAATAGATGGAAACTCTTCATTATTTGGTTTCATTCTTTGAAAAGCATCCAACGTTTTAATTGGAACTAATAAAGTCCAAATTCCAGTACTCCCATACACAATTGGTAGCGTTTCATCTAAATCATTCCCATGAAGTCCAATGCTGTGCGCTAGCTCTTCAATGGAACCATCAAACTTTTGAAACTGTGGCGCCGTTTGTCTCATTTTAATAAATGATTCTCCATTTTCATCTATATCTATATGTACTGGTAAAACACTCGCTTTCGTTTCGATTGTGAGATTTCGTTTCCCCTTCAGTAGCCCTCTTTCGTGAAGTGCAAATATAGTTCCTACTGTCGCATGTCCGCAAAGATTCATTTCATGCCCTGGTGTAAAATAACGGATCCTTATATCCGCTACATTCGAAGGAAGCACAAAAGACGTTTCGTTAAATCCTACTTTTTTTGCAATAAGCTGCATTTCATCATTAGTTAATCCTTCTGCATCTATTACAAGCCCAGCTGGATTTCCCATATTCGGCTTTGTACTAAATGCATCATAATGGAAAACTTTTATTTCCTTCATTTTCTCATCTCCTGAATTTATTTAAATATTTTGCAATACAATTCCGTTTCTGTCCTTATAGAGCATCCGTTTTTCCAAAAAACCTTTTGCATTTTTTCATTTGTCATATGAGTACTTCCAATATAATAAGTAGCCCCCATCTGTTCTAACATGTATAAAGATTGAAGATGGATATGAGCACTAAGTCCTTTTCCACGTTCCTCCGGCAATAGTCCAAAATAAAATAATCGACCTTCATTCTTCGTACCAGGTTCAATATGAGGAATGGATATTCCAATCGGTTGCTCTTTATCATAAAAAGCAATACATGATTTCCCCCCCCCCTTACCTAATTCTGTTTGTATAGCATGAAAATGTTCATTAATGTTAAGACTTGATGATTTGTTGTCCGAATCTGACATACATCGTTCCCAAAGCGACTTAAATTCCTCTTCAGACAACGTCCCTACGTCTATAGAGCAAAAATCATACTGTTTTTCTAGAGTTACGCTATCCGAAAGCTTACAAAACACCTCTATTTTCGCTGCATAAAGCTCAAAGCCAAATTCACGTAACACTTTTGCACTCAGAGTATAACTGTTGAAACTTTTATCTAGTAAAATGCTTGCTCTTTTTACATTCCAATTTGAACAAAGCTCTTCAAACTTTTTTATCTGCTCTTTATAATTTTGAGCATCATAAAAAGAATCTTCATCCATTTCTTCAATTGTTACTGCATTTGGCAAACCATTTAATACTTTTTTCGAGGGGCCAAATATGTTTTGAATAGTTGTAAGATTGTACATTATGTTCACCTTTCTATACAAAAATTGAAACTACCAATCTATCTCTCCTACAGATGGATCAAACCTCTTCAGGACGATTTTTATAATAAATTAAATACTCAGTCCATTTTCCGTTCTCAAGAGAAAACGCTTTTCTTGTACATTCAAAAACGAATCCTGCTCTTTCCGCCAGACGAATCGATGGCTCGTTATCAACATTTATATGCAGTTCAATGCGATGGAATTTAAGATGATCAAAGAATAAGTCCATAGCGGCCCGTACACTTTCTAAGCCATAGCCCATTTTCCCGTACTGATTATGGATTGAATACCCTATCATCGCCCATTGATAATCCATTCGGTAAACCATTCTTTTGTTGAAAACGACATATATCGATAACCATCATCATACTTATATTGAGATGGTAAACGATTGTTGAAACCTTCATACCAACTTATATAATCTTCTTTTAGAACAGGACGGATCATAAGCCTTTCAGTTTCTACTTGTAACAATGGCTGTTTCAATTTTTATCTCTTCCTTTATACTCAAAGACTGAAATTTACGAATCATACTTCCCGCCAAATAATTCATATTATTAGAATTTTCTTTATTATTTTAAATGAAATACAGAATTTAGTAAATTAATAAACATATTCATCATTTCTTGTTCACTTCTCATTATTCCCCCCCCATTCTAACCGCTAACCCCTGTATAGGGTTAGCAAGAATAGATTCACTAGTTTGTTGTTCTATTTCTAGTAAAGATCAAAAGGTACGAATAGAATAATTATGATGTTACATAGCATATATATAGTCTAGTTGCCTTAACTATAACTACACAGAAAGCCATGACCATAACATTCAAATACTTGTCTATTCCCTTTCAAATGTTACTAATATAGGGATTTCCTGTTTAAAAGGAGATGATTGAATGAGGTTAAACCATTTAAATCTATGTGTTGATGATTTATCAGAAGCTAGACATTTCTTTGAGACATTTTTTGATTTTCAATTTTTAGAACAAAAAGGAAAGGCTCTTGTAGTAATGAGTGATGAGAATGGATTTATTCTCGTGTTAAGTGATCCGAAAGCATTCAAAGGGCAAAAGGCTGTTAGATATCCTGAAGCTTTTCATATTGGATTTTTAGTGGAAACTTCAAGTGAAGTTAATCAAGCATATAATCGCTTAGTAGCTGGAGGCATGGAAATAGACAAGGAACCTTATACAATGAGAGGTAGTAGTTATGGATTTTATTTTACAGTATTTAATGGTTTATTAATTGAAGTTTCTTGTCTTGACTATAAAGATGGTAAGAAAGTTTCAAAAGCCAATGACACACCCCTTACATAACAACTTTCAACCGAACAAGTCATAACTCATATGAAGTAATTATGAAAAAGGTCCCTCTTTTTTCTATCCGGCGATTTTTTATATTGGAATCCATTCTGTTCAAACTTTATTTCAAACCAATAAAAATATCCCGATACCTATAAAGGATCGGGATATTTTTAAATCATATATAAAGATTACTTTTATTCATAATATAGTTAATATACTCAGCTGCACTTCTTTCGATATCTTCATCCTTTAGTTGGTATTCTGCTCCATACAACGTAAATGTTGGTATGAACTTCATTCCTGTGTATAGACAAGTTGCCTGAAATGGTTTTGTTAGTTCGTTCATTGTAAACCCATCTTTATACTGCGTTTCTAATCCCCCTATAGAAATTGCCAAACCAAATTCTTTATTACGTACTTTATCCCCTGTAGAACCATATGCAAAACCGTACGTCAGCACATCATCAAACCACTTTTTTAATAATGGTGGTGAACTATACCAATAGAACGGAAATTGAAATATGTAACGATCGTGTTCTAATAATAACCTTTGTTCATACTCAATATCGAATTCCCAATTAGGAGCTGCTTTATACAATTCATGTACTGTTATCTCATTCGAATATTTCTCCAGTTCTTCTATCCATCTTTTATTAATTCTTGATTTTTCAATATCTGGATGTGCTACAATTACAAGTGTTTTCATAAATTCCCTTCCCCCTTATAAATAAATGAAATCCTTTAGTATTAGTATGTATTAGTTACATATAATTGAAAAGTACGTACTTTCAGGTGCTATAGGAACCTCAAAGTACCTATGGAGGTGTAATATGAAGATGAATCAGAACTTCCCTATCGCTACTACCCTTGAAGTCATCGGAGGAAAATGGAAGAGTAGTATTTTATGCATTCTCATGAACGGAAAGCAGCGGACACACGAACTGAAACGTGCGATCCCAGATATTACACAAAAAGTTCTGACGCAACAATTGCGACAACTTGAAGCTGATGGGATTATCCATCG
The DNA here is from genome assembly GCF_000374965.1 of Bacillus sp. 95MFCvi2.1. Classification (NCBI taxonomy): domain Bacteria; kingdom Bacillati; phylum Bacillota; class Bacilli; order Caryophanales; family Bacillaceae; genus Bacillus; species Bacillus sp. 95MFCvi2.1. The sequence goes on from NZ_KB895697.1 coordinate 107,280, forward strand.
TACTGTATATCAAGAAGTTCCACCAAGAGTTGAATACACAATAAGCGAATACGGAAAATCTTTAATTCAAATTATGAATGAACTGTGTGAATGGGGAAAAGATCATCAAGTCAAAAGATTATCAAAATAAAAGAACCCTGCAAAGGGTTCTTTTCTATCACTCTTTCAATTTCTCTATTTTATTTGTAATAACTCTAACGTATGAGAAAGCAAACTTTTATCTCCTACATCTCCATGCCCTGGTATAACTGATTTTATATTTTCATATCGATTCATCTACGTATGCATCCGCAACATTCCCTAAATCTTTCGCACCTGTTGATTTTACTAAACAACCTCCAAAAAGAATATTATATTGAGGGAGCCATACTGTTATATTGTCTTCCTCCTAATAAAGCTATGCATACAAAAATTAACAAAAACTAACGGGATCTTCTTATCTTCATACTTTTCTAATCGTACAATTACATAATTTATTCACTCTTGAAATGTGCTATTTGTTCAATAGAACACCTACAATTATTCTAATATCTGTGATGTAGCATAAAAAAAGAACTTGGTGTTTCCCAAGTTCTTTCTCCTCTTTACTCATTAAAGATAAATTCTTTAAACTTCTCTACACTCTCAAAATAATAATCTGATTCCTCTTCCATTCGCTTTCTAATTTTCGGAATATGATGCGACCAACCAGCTGCTGCAAATGTAACGTTGCAGCTCTTTGCCATTTCTAGTGCAGGCTTCAAGTCATCTAATACGATGACTTCATCTTCATGTAGATGAAACATAGACAAAATCTTTTTCACTGGATACGGATGTGGCTTTCTCTGATTTTCTTCTAACTCCCATCCAAACACTGCATCTGGGACAAATCCACAATGCTTTTCATAATCCCTCTTAATGCGACTACTTTCAGAGTGAGAAACAACCGTTACAATTCCGCCCTGTCTCTTGAACTCCCGTACCAATTCAGGAAACCCTTCATAAAAGTCTGGAATTTTCGATTCGGTGTATTTTTTCCAAACTTTTTGTTGGTGCTCTTGCTCTTCTGGTGTAAAACGAATAATATCTTTACATAAACTCAAAAAACCAGGATGAAAACAATTTGAAACAAACTCTTCTAATGATAATGGCGTTTCATTAGGTCTTAAATCTTTTAAAGCTTCTACAAATGATGGATAATGTATATCCGGTGTACTTTTTACTGCTGTATCATCATGATCTAGTATTAAACATTTATATTTTAAGTTCACTTTCTTCCTCCATTACAATCCTACCTATTGCATTCTTTTCTCTATTATCTCATGTTAGCGTCATACCATCCACACTTTCTATCTTTACCACTCTCTATCTCGATTGATTTCCATCTTTTCCTGAAATGCTTCCTCTAAATCAATTTCTAATTTATTCGCTAAATCACACACATTCCAAATTACATCAAACATTTCTAAGCCTATTTCTCTTTTTATATTATCATCATCATTTCGCCTTAATACCGCTTCTGTTAGTTCCCCTAGTTCAGCCATCAAATACATTGTACGCTCCTCAATTGTCGTATCCGCAAACCCTTTTTCTTTACTAAAATTTGATACATACTGCTGAAATTCAGAAAGCTTCACTTTATATTCCCCTTCTCTTTTTATAAATTTCTTCTACCAATCTTTTATCTTCTTTATATTTACAACGATTCGGTTGTCCTTCTGCACGATGGATTCTCAAATTATTTAACTCATACACGACCGAATATAATGTCCCAAAATTATATTTTTTCAGATTCAAACATACATGCTCTTTACTATTCGATAAAATACCCTGTTACAGAATCAGTATGCAAAGGTTTTACAAGATGAATTGCATCATAGTGATGTAACGTTTTAATAGATACACCACATATTGTTGAAAACTGTCCAACTGTATACATGTACGATCCCAGCCTTTATTTTCAATTTTTTCCTACTTAATTCATATTTTACTATAGAAAACATTCGTTTCAGACAAATAAAAAACGAGTTTGTATACAACTCGTTTTTTACACCACTTATTCTAATCATTTAAATATTTGTACGAGGCTCCTCCAATCTCTCCTTACTCTTCCAATTGAACAAACTTTCAGCCTTAGTTTGCTGCCCTGGCTTCACAAATAACATCGCTCCCATTGCTATAGCGGCCAAAATGGCCGCTACGATAAACATAGAAGGATAGCCATAACTTACAACTAAGTATCCAGTTAAGGTCGGGGCTAAGATTGTCGCGATATTCGCAATAAAATGCATAATTCCACTATAGGTTCCTGCTTGAACAGGAGCTGTGTCGACAATGATTGCCCAAAATAATGAACTTGGTAAAAAAGCAAATGCATTCCCAAGTGACATAAGTGCTAATACAGCTACATAATTATCCATCGCTGGAATGAAACTAAAGCAAACCGCTGTAAGGAATAAAGCGATAATCGGCAATCCTGTTCGAGCTAAACGAAGATTTCCTGTTTTACGTAAAATACGATCGGATAGCTTCGCCCCTAACGGTAATGTAATACAAGCTCCAAGCCAAGGAATCATGCCAAGATACCAAAGAGAAGATAATTGAAAATGGAATACATCTTGCAGATATTTCGGTGTCCAAGTTAATATTAAGAAATTGATATATTGAAAGCAAAAATACGCTAACGTAACCATGACGAATGTCGGAACTTTAAAAAAAGAATACCACGGCTCTTTTTGGATCCCTTTCTCTACTTTTACTGATTGAAGCACACCTTCAGAGCTACGAATTTCAGCTAGTTCTTCTTTCGTCACTCGCGGATGATCTTCAGGCATATTTGTAAAAGTAAAATACCAAATAATCGCCCATACAATCCCAATTGCACCAAGGATGAAAAACATCATTTTCCAACTTGTAAAAGAGAGTAACATAACCGCTACTGGTGCAGTTAATACTGCGCCTAACGGAACACCAACAAAACCAAGGGATGTTAGAAAAGCTCTTTCTTTTGGCGCTGCCCAGTTTGCTGCTGTCTTATTCGAAACCACGAAAGATGGACCTTCTGTGAATCCAAATAAAACTCGGAACAGAGCAAATCCTGCTAAAGCAGAGCCACCAAAAATAGCCATCCCTATTTCTCCAGCAAAAGCGGTCGCAATTTCAAAAATAGACCAAGCGGTTGCTGCTACAATCCATACAAACTTTGGTCCTTTTTTATCCGAAAAAATACCTCCTAATAAAGAACCAAGCATGTAACCGTAACCAAAATAGCCTAATATAGCTCCCCATTCTTTCGGGTCAAATCCATATTCTTTTATAATAAAAGACTGTGCATAAGCAATGGCCCCACGATCAATATAATTCACCATCGTAATTAACGTAAGCATCGCAAAAACATAATAGCGGAATTTATTCTTCATCAAACTCCTCACTCCCCCTCGTATACTTTTATTTCTCTCTCTAATCCTTTAATAAAATGACATGAACCTTTCCAGGACCATGAACTCCAAAAGCTAATTCCATTTCAATATCACCCGTCCGGCTTGGACCAGTTATAAAATTAATACAAGCAGGTAATCCATTTGGAACGTGTTCATGCACTGCAATCACTCCTTCTGTCAAACGTCTATAAATTGTATGTTCCGAAAGGATCACTACATAAACTGGCGGCAAAACACTAACTAAACGTCCACGCCCACCACCATTCCACAAAACAACTGTTCCAGTTTCAGCTAGCCCCATTTCGGCATATGTAATTCCCATATCAACTCGAGCTACATAGTCTCGTAGTTCTCTTTCATCTTCTTTATTCTGCCAAATTCGATAAGAAACGAAATTTTTTGTTAAATACTTTCCTATTTCAAGCTGGTGTAATCTATCATCATCCCAGTACACCGCAGATTGAACATCAAATTTTCCTGCAACATACTGAAGGGCATTCTCTATTTCTGAGCGGTATATATGACTTACTTCTGTATGTAATGCATTCAAGTTTGCAATAAACTGTTCTACTAAACTCTCGTGATCTATCTCTTTAGAAAAATACCTAAGTGGATCGTTATTCCACTTAGGAGGAGTTATCCCGGAGCGACGATTTCGCCCTAGTTTACGTGCGATATTGTTTAAAAAAGATTCTTGTACATCCGTCATGTTATGAATCCCTCTTTTCTTTTTCCCACCAATCTCGGAATGATTGTTTCGCAGGTTTTGGAAAATCTCTGCTTTCTGTCCACCCTTTTAATGGACCAGGGCCATTCGCAATATAACCATCTTTTGCAAATATCGATAAACCAGTGCGAGCCATTTTAACGGCTTTCTCGTAAACAAAAGGATGACTCGCCATAAACGAAAAACCTTTAAAGGCCAGTTGCTCAAATTTCGTTACAAATCCTTGTTCCACCTCATCTTTACGATGCTCAATGAGAAGGTCATGTAATGGAATTTTCACCGGGCAAACATCTGTACATGCGCCGCACAAACTTGATGCAAAAGGCAATTCTTTTAATTCCACATACCCTTCTAATAAAGGAGCTAGTACCGCACCAATTGGTCCGCTATAAGTACTTCCATACGCATGTCCTCCAATATTACGATATACAGGACAAACATTCACACACGCTCCGCACCGAATACACTTCAACACTTCTTGATAAGCGGTTCCTAAAATATTAGAACGACCATTATCTAAAATGATTAAATGAAATTCTTCAGGTCCATCCATATCTTCAGGTAAGCGAGGCCCATTCATTCCCGTTACATAGGATGTAATTTTTTGACCGGTAGCACTTCTAGTTAACATCGAAACGACAACATCAAGATCTTGCCATGTCGGAACAAGGCGCTCCATTCCCATAATAGCAATATGAACTTTTGGCAATGTAGTGGTAAGACGAGCATTTCCTTCATTACTTATTAGAACAACGGATCCAGATTCTGCCACAGCAAAATTACAACCTGAGATACCAATATCAGCCTCTAAAAATTCTTTACGCAATTGCTCCCGAGCAAATTGTAGTAATTGATTTGTATCAACTGGTATTTCCCTTCCAGCCTCCTTAGAAAAAAGCTCTGCTACTTGTTCCTTCGTCTTATGAATAGCTGGAGCAATTAAATGTGATGGAGCTTCTCCCGCTAATTGAATGATATACTCTCCGAGATCGGACTCTACCACTTTTACCCCCATTTCTTCTAAGTTTTTATTGAGATGTATTTCTTCCGAAACCATGGACTTCGATTTAATAATTGTTTTTGCTCCTTTTTTTCTCACGATTTCAGAAACATACAATACGGCATCTTCTGCTTTGAAAGCAAAATGGACATGCCCCCCATTTTCCCGAACATTTGTAGCTAATTGTTCCAAATAACTATCTAAATTTTCAATTGTATGCGTCCGAATTTCAGATGCTGCCTCACGCCATTCCTCAAGATTTCCTAATTCATGTGTAGCTTGTTCCCGTCCCATCCGAAGCCTATCTTGTGTAAATGGAACCGCACTTCTCATCTGCGAATCGTGTATGGCTTTATCTACTCTTTCCAAAAATTCTAGTTCTCCCACTACACTCATTTGTTCAGCTCCTTCGCCAGTACTTCTGCTATATGTAACACTTGAATGTCTTTATTTTTTCTGCGTAGCCGCCCTCCAATATTCATAAGACATCCCATATCTGCCCCGATTAAGAGATTGGCTTCTGCTGCCTCAATATGTTTTATCTTTTCATCAACCATTGTTTCAGAAATCGGGCTCATTTTCACTGCAAAAGTACCACCAAAACCGCAGCAATCTTGGCAATATGGTAATTCTTTTACGTCTAGGTCTTCTACTTGTGATAGTAACTTAAGTGGTTCATCTTTTATCCCAAGTCCGCGACTCATATGACACGATTGATGAAAAACGGCTGTCTCAGCTAGCTTAGATTTTAAATTACTTGTTCCGAGTACATTCATTAAAAAATCCGTCAGCTCATACGTCCTATCCACTAAACGAACTGCTTTTTCATACCATTCACTATCATCTTTAAACATTTCTTTATAATAATGATGAATCATGCTAGCACAAGATCCTGAAGGGGTCACAATATATTCACTATGCTCAAATGCTTTTATCATTTGTTTCGCTGCCGCTTTAGCTTCTTTTTGATATCCACTATTGCAGGCAGGTTGCCCGCAGCAAGTTTGTCCTTCAGGAAAATCTATTTCTACTTCACATTGCTCCATAATTTCCACAACACTCTTACCTACTTGAGGAAAAAACACATCGGATAAACATGTAATGAATAACGAAACTTTCATAAATATTCCCTCCTCAGAACGATACAATCTACTTTCAAGTTATTAATCTACCAGAAAATATTTTTAATCTTTAGAATTTTCTATATTTAATTTGTTTTATTTATGATATCATGTGACGTATTATATAAAAACTATTTATAAGGTTGTTTTTGTATATAAAAAAGGTATAGAAAGAGGATTGGAAATGGATATAAGACAACTTCGTTACTTTATTGTAATCGCCGAAGAAAGACAGCTTACCCGTGCTGCTCATCGACTTCATATGGCACAGCCACCTCTAAGTAGACAACTATCGTTACTAGAACAAGAATTATCAGTAAGCCTCTTTGAAAGAAACGGTCGAAATATGCATTTAACTGAAGAAGGTAAAATATTATATAGGAAAGCAAAAAGTATTATCCAACAATTAGAGGAAACAATTACAGAGATTAAAGATACCGGTGAAGGATTACGAGGAAATCTGTCTATTGGCGCATTTCACTCGTGCATTCCTTTTTTATCTGAAAAAATCCGCTATTTTCAAGAGAACTATCCAAATGTAAACTTAAAAATATGGGAAGGTGGTCCTTTATACTTAATAGAGCAATTAGAAAATCGGAATATTGAATTCGCTGTCTTACGTACCCCTTTTAATAAGAAGGCTTTTTCTAGTATTTGTGTATCAAAGGAGCCATTCGTATTAGTCATGCCTGCAAAATGGGAGCTTCATCATTCAAATCTTCCAATCTCCATAACTAAACTAGATCATATCCCCCTCTTACTTTTACATAAAGATAAAGAAGACAGTTACCATCAGCTCGTCATTGATGAATGCAGTCGTCATGGTATAAAATTAAATATAGCATGTGAATGTCCCGACTCTGCATTTGTACTTATGCTCATCATGGCTGGGATCGGAGCCTCGATTCTACCTAAAAGTGCTGTATCTTATATCCCCCAAGAATTTATCAGAATAGTAGATTTAATAGATTTCCCATTCCAATCTGAATCATCAATAATATGGTTGAAAGATCGGAAACTCTCTAACAGTGCTAGACCATTTATAGAATGCACATAAAGTGAAACTTTAATCAGTGGGGGTTTTCTCCATCCCCCACTGATTATTAGTTGAACCAATCGGGCTTTTACGGACAGTTCATCTCCCACCTAACTTCTTCGCTTCCGCTGAATTTTGAGGTGGGAGTGTTACTGCCTGTTAATGCGGGATAAGAATGATTTCGGAGGTGTAATCATGGCCCTATTCGCTTCTCCATCATTATGTATCATCGCTATAATTTCTTTCGCATTATCTTACTTTTTAGGAGTAAAACAGTATACTTGGCTCTTATCTGGATTTAACGAAAAGCGTGTACAAGATAAGCAAAAACTAGCAAACATGGTTGGGCTTTATAACTTAGCAGCTGGTGTTATTGCGGCAATTGGTAGCGTCTTCACTACGCCCAACATACAAATTATTGTTCCTATTATTATCGTTGGACATGTTGTATTAGCAGCTTATGTGAACACAAGAATGGTTCACTAATCCTTCTAAAAAGAGGGCTCTGTTAAGGGGAAATGGTGAACAAAGCATTTAATAACTTATTAAAGCATATGGACAAACTATCTCAAACGAAAAAAGAGCAAGCTTTTCAATGAGAGAAACACTCTGTTGAACCTACATCCTCTGTTGGTGGTCGTCTAATCAATGAAATGAGAAAAACGTATGACGGTTTACGCTTATCAAAATTCAATATGTAGTCCTTATTAAACTAACAGTCGGAATGGTTGAACACCGCTCGGTATTGTTACAATATTCAGATTAAACCTGACCATAGCAGTATTTAAACTTCAGGGAGGAGATTTATATGTCTTTAAAAGTCGGAGATATAATTACGTTTGAACGAACTTTTACAGTAAAAGATGTTGAATTATTTACAGAGGTTTCAGGTGATGAAGGGATTCACCATATAACCCCAGATGAACAGGGAAGACTTGTAACTCAAGGGTTACTAACGGCAACTCTACCAACGAAAATAGGTGGAGATAATAACGTACTGGCTCGTACTATGAATTTTGAGTTTTTAAGACCTGTATTTACTGGGGATACAATAATTTGTGAAGCTAAAATTGAAAAATACGAAAGGCAAGAAAATCATAGAACAGCTATTATCGCATCCTTTTCATGTAAAAACCAGAATGAAAAAGTAGTATTAAAAGGCAACTTTTCAGGTGTAATACTGTGAATTCTTTCTACCTTCTTCAATTAACTGGAGCATTAGAATCTGATTAGCAACATTAAAATTTAACAGAGCGAAAAAGAAAAAAGATAAGCAAATTTGCTTATCTTTTTTCTGCTTTCCATTCAGTATAATCCATATTAAGATATGGATCTATTTATATTGTTATAAAGAATCCACATATTTTTTCGCTTCCAGCAATGAATACCCAAATGCTTCGCGCGCTTTCTTAACTGCTGTAATTGTTTTTCCATCTTTCACAAGCTGCCGCAGTTCATTATTAATTTCGGGCTCTACCTCTCTAATTCCCATTTGTTTTGTTATTAATTCTAATCTAGTTTCCATACGCTTTAGTCTAGCATCCGTTCTTTTTTCCATTTGCTTTAATTTTTCTCCAATATAAATGGCTCCAAAAACAATAAATGGTATTACAATCCAAAATTCCATATTCTCCTCTCCTTACAATCTATGTATTTCGCACCAATGTTCAATATCAAAATTTTACCATGAAATGAATTTCATATATAGTTATTACATTGATATGAAGGAGGACATCCACTATGATTCGTTACCTCAAATTTTCATTGCAATTTGTCGTCCTTTGCATTGTATTGACTTTACTATTCGATATGATTGGCTGGTTCATTTTCCAAAAAAACAAATCGAAAATAAAACAGTTATCATCCCGCTCATTATGGCAGGATGGACTTTATACATATTTCGATACAAGACTCCCTCAAAAACACCATAATACTACTGCCCTCATCTTAAACAAATGAGGGCATTTATCTGGATCCCTTTACTTCTTAATGGATATATTACATTCTCCTTGTCTATTTATCTCAATCTGTTTTTCGCTATCAATTTCTATTAGTAACGGATGAACCTCTGCATCTAACGCTGAGAAAAAACACCGACGCCCTGATGGCCCTAATAATAAGTAGACTCCGTTTTCTCCCATAAAATGAAAACCATCACTTAACGCTTCTCCGTCTCTTACTGAAATCCCATATTCTATCAATTGGTTCCCTACTGCGAGAACTTGATCTGTCGTCATACTCATTTCACTCACATTTAATATGGAATGAACAGAAAAAGGTTCATTACTTTCTGGAGATGTAGTATGCCTGGAGATAAACTCTACAATATTCCCTGCAGGATCCATAAAATAGAACGAATGTGCATTTGAGCGTGAAAAATATACTTCATCCTCTCCATCTTCTACATTTAAAACGACCTTCTTTTTTGCCCATTCTTTTGCTTCAGAAAACTGATTGGACGGTATATTGAAAGCAAAATGATAAAAAGGCTTGCTATTCAAATTATTTTTTCGAAATTCTAATTCACTCTCTCCCACTTGGATGCTAAAACTCATTTCACTACTATGTAATAACTGAAAATCTAATTTATTTAAATAGAAATCTTTCATTTCTTCTAATGCGTTACTGTATAAAGTAACCCTACTTATCAATATCAAAAACTCTCCCTTCTAGTCCAGTTCCATATTCAGATCATATAATTAATGACTTATTTTTACAAATAATTGAATTAATAAGAATTTTTATTTATAATCAGAACCAGGTATTATAACTTAGTGATAAAACGAGGGAGGATTTTTATGAATTCAAAAGCACGAATTACAGCTGTCGGGACTTATGTACCCGAGAAAGTTCTATCAAATGAAGATTTATCGAATCTTGTTGAAACGACAGATGAATGGATTGTGCAGCGAACCGGTATGCATGAGCGAAGAATTACTTCCTCCGATGAATTTTCTACAACTTTATGTATTCGAGCTGTTCAAAATTTAATCGACCGATTCCACGTTTCTATTGATGACGTTGATTTAATTATTGTCGCAACTGCTACACCTGATTACATGTTCCCAAATACAGCAAGTCAAGTTCAGGCTCATTTTGAAATACCTCATACAGGCGCAATTGATATTAGTGCAGCTTGCGCTGGGTTCGTGTATGGACTAATTGTTGCCAACGGCCTTATTACTTCCGGGACAAACAAAAAGATACTAGTTATCGGTGCGGAAACTCTTTCAAAAATCACAGATTATAGCGACCGTACTACTTGTATACTTTTCGGAGATGGCGCTGGTGCAGCCCTTGTAGAATATGATGAAAACAACCCTAGTTTTTTAGGAACTCATATGGGATCTAAAGGTTCTGGCGGAATCAACTTATATCAAACTGCCTTATCCAAAACAATGAATGGAACTCAATTACAAGACACACCTTACCTCGTTCAAAACGGAAGAGCTGTTTACAAATGGGCTGTAAATACAGTCCCACAAGGCGTACAAGAATTACTAGAAAAAAATCATTTAAATATATCAAATATTGATTGGTTCATTCCACATAGTGTCAATTTGAGGATGATTGAATCCATTTGTGAACGAACAGGTATTTCTCTTGATCGCACACTCATGAGTCTACAATATTGCGGAAACACCTCTGCTGCTTCTATCCCATTAGCACTTGGTGTTGGGTTAAGAGATGGAAAAATCAATAATGGTGACACTTTACTTTTGTATGGATTCGGTGGAGGTCTTGTACATGCAGGACTAATTTTAAGATGGAATATATAAGTACGTAACATAAAGGCTGATGTTTTATCACATCAGCCTTACAAATCATTTATGTATCTCTCAACTCTTTATTGGGTCATTACATTTGTGGTGAAATTAATGCATTGATTTCGTCTTTGATCTAACGAAAAAGCTAACTATTCTCTCTCTCTTTATATCTTACTTTTAACATTCCGCTCCCAATCTAGTTAAATACGATACATCGCATTATATTCCTTTATTTAACATTTCGTTTATTATATAGTGAATGTAACATTGAAAAAGGAGAATAATCATATGGAACTCAAAACGCTAGATATATATGAAAAAATGAATCAATATCCGGTAGCTGGACTAAGCCTAGCTATTATTCGTAATGGAGAATTAGAACATGCTGAAGGCTTTGGCGCACTTGAATTGAGGACGGTTAGAAAAGTTAACGTGAATTCTATTTTCAACGCTTGTTCTATAAGTAAATTCCTCACAGCGATGCTCGTATTGAAATTAGCGGATCAAGGAATACTGGACTTAGATGAAAATGTAAATAACCGTCTTATATCCTGGAAAGTTCCTGAAAATAAATTCACTTATGATAAAAAAGTTACCTTACGAAATCTATTAAGTCATCAATCAGGAATTATTGATCCGGATGAAAGTTTTGATATATATCACCCCATCCAAGGAAAACCTGCGATTTTACAGATCCTTCAAGGTAAAACATCCTATTGCCCAGTCCCTATCGAAGTTCAATATGAGCCTGAAAGCAAGTTTCACTATTCAGACGCTGGATTTTGTATAATAGAACAACTGATAGAAGACGTTACCGGAAAATCTTTTAATCTATTATTACAAGAGTTAATATTTGGACCTTTAATTATGAATAACAGTACACTAGAATCTCCTAAACAAGAGATCACAAATGATCACTTTGCATGTGGTCACAATAAGAACGGACATGTAGTAGATGGAAAGTATCCGTTCTATCCCTATTCAGCTGCTGCAGGAATTTGGTCAACCCCAACAGATTTAGCTGCTCTAGTAATGGAAATCAGCCATTCTTTGCAAGGCAATAGTAAACTCGGACTATCATCAAAAATAATGAAAGAAATGATTTCCACACAAGGTTGCTCAAAATGGACCGGATTAGGTGTATTTCTTGATAAATCAGATCAAGAAATACAAATTTCTTCACTTGGCTGGGGCGTTGGATTTCAATGCATGATTGTTGCATATCCACATAAAGGCACCGGTGCTATCATTATGACAAATTCAGACCTAGGTGTTCACCAAAATGAAGGGATTATTGGAGAAATTATTAACTTATTAGAACTATAGAAAGCTTTAGTAAGGGCTATCATTAAAAAAGCTAGCGAAAGGCTAGCTTTTTTTTAGTTCTGACAAGAATATACAGAAAAGTTTTTATAGAGTTAAGTACAAAAAATTATATATCCGAAACTACACACAGTGAAGAGCACTTAAAGCGGATTCCTCATCTTTTAAAAAAAATACAGCTTTTCCCTTATTACATTCATATATAAAATCCGCAAGACTTTTACTATTGTATACATTGAAATCCCCAACAATAGCTAATTTTATGCGGTAGTTCATATATTTTTGTAATATTTCACCCGCTAGGCCAGTTCTTAAGTTAAAAAATTCCTCTGTAATATTTACTTTGTTAATCAATATTTTTTGACAATCATAGGAAAAATTGACGGATGCCATCAAGTCTAATGCTCCTTGCACATCCCTTATTACGATTTCAGAACTTTCTATAATTGCAATTTTAGAATTATCTTTTTCATGAATGCGTATTTTCACCTATATCCCCCACCTAACATTACATTTTTCATCAAATTATCATTCTTCTTTTTTTACTTTATATAATATTTTTAGCTACAATCTTTAGATGCTCAGGAGCGATGATTTCCTTTATACTTTCTTGAAGATCCTCGTGAAGCATTTCTTCAAGATGCTCCAATGATACTTCAAGAGGTGTACACTCTAACGTTTCAATATTTAATAAGGAATAATGTTCTTTTTTCTTTATGACTAAATATCGATTCTCTTCTGTTACAAGTAAAGAACCTAATCTCATTCCGAGTAAACGTTGATCATCAAATTTCATACTATATCCCTCTCTCTATTAATAGACATACTATAGAAATAAAAACAATTTTATATAAATTAATATCCATATTATAACTTTACCAAAATCTATCTCTAAATAACACGAAAATTGGTATTATTATCCTTGAAAATAAAACCTATACTACATATTTCACATGCGATATTCTTAATTCTCCATATATTGCAGCACAAAAAAACTTTCTCAACATATAAAGATCACTTTATAGTTTTCTAAATTATCAGAATACGTTATAATGAATTTAATAAAAGTTTGACCTCTCCTAATTCATGTACATATTGTTGATCGGTAGGAATTGCTACCGGTCTATTTTTTTATTCTTGTATTAAACATTGAATCTTCTTTTTGAATAACTGAAAATAAAAATTCTGCATCTCGGCCCACACCACAAAGCAGTGCTGATCCTCTTTGATGTTGCCAAGGTAAACCAATATAGTATAACCCTTGCACCCCGCTAACACCTCTTGTATGAACTGCTGATCCTGCTTGATTCATTGCAGCTTCTACTTCAATCCACTGATAATTCGGTATGAATCCTGTAGACCATACTACATTCTGAACATTGCATGCGCTATCATCTGAAAACACTACTTTATTCTGCAATGCATTTACGACCTTCGGCTTCAATGCTATTGCTCCATTACGAATAAGCTCTCTACATTCATAACCAAATATAGGATCTTTCTGCTTCTGAAACCATCTTCCCCGCCATGTGTTGATTCCAGCATATAATAGTCCTATTGTTTCCAGCCAAGCAAAAATACTCCTTCTCATTATTTTTAGTGGTAAAAAAGAAAGCGGATGACTTACAGCAATCGTAACATCACGAGATTTCGCTAATTCTACTGCAATTTGTGTACCGGAATTCCCCCCTCCTACTACAAGGACTGATCCCTCTGGAATTTGTATTGGTGATTGGTATTGTGAAGAATGAATTTGAAAGGTATCATTGGAAAGGTTTTGTGAAATAGAAGGAATGTAAGGCCTCTGAAAAGCACCTGATGCGATAATAACTCGTTTAGATTGTAGCATTTCGTTAGGAGTAAAAACCTCAAACGCATGTCTCTTCTTTCTTATTTTGGAAACATTGATATTTAACCTCACCGGTATGGAAAAACGTTTCGCATAAGCTTCTAAATAATTTGCAATTTCATCTTTACTAGGAAATTCATTTTGATTTCCATTTAACCTCATACCTGGCAATGCACAATAATCCCTTGGTGTAAACAATTGTAAAGAATCGTACCGCTTTCTCCATGAATCACCAATCCTCTTCCCTCCATCCAATAAAACAAAGTTATAGTTTCCTTGCTGTAAGTAATATCCCATAGCTAAACCTGCTTGACCAGCTCCTACTATAATTACATCTAACATATTTCCTCCTCCTTTTTATTACAAAAACATATGAATAATTGTTCATATGTTCATATGTTTGATTTAATATTATAGTTTTCTTTTTTACAAATCAAGGAAAACAATTCTTCTTTCTACTCAACCTATAAACCTAAAAAGCACACTATTGATGATAAGAAACTTTTTATCATCAATAGTGTGCTTTTAAATTCGATATAAGTAACAATTTAATAATTTACTTTCTTATTGAAATACCACTAGACATATACTTTTACATTCTCTTTATTTATAAACATCTGCCGCAAGCTCTTTTAAAAGGCCGATGTTTGTCACTTCAAAGTACCCATTATTCTTTCTAATTACACTTTTATCACAAAGAGTATTTAATGTTCTTAATAAATGCCTGTAGCTTGCTCCTAGCAATTCCGATGTCTCAGTTAAATTCCCATTAAATATAATTCTTTGTTCATTATGAATAAGTCTTTCTCCAGTCGCAAGAATGTAACTTGCTAACCTATTCTCAAGAGGATACAGTAAATTAATCGTACTGTTTTTTGACAATCTATTTAACTTATGAGACAAAGAACCACAGATACACCTTAAAAAGGTTGCATCCTGAAGCAATCGTTCTCTCACCTTTTCTAAAGGGATTCCAATGCAATAAGAGTCTACCATCACTTGTACATTTGAAGCTGTTTTTTGCGAGTGGATTAATTCAACATCTCCCAATATTTGCAAGCTATCATAAAAACATAATAATACAGATTTCCCATTACTTAATGTGTTATAAGCCTTCGCTTTTCCTTCAACAAAGAAATACAGATAGTGAATATCTTCATTCTCCTTACAAATATGCTCATTCTTTTTAAAGAGTAATAGTTCCATATATGATTTCATATCATTGCTAAAAAATGATGCAATTTTATTCTTTTGCACATAATCATCTAACTTATGAGAATTACATATTTTCTTCATACATCCCCCACCTTTGTAACTCATTTTAATTATAAAGAAAATTTCTTCCTTTCACTATGACATATGTCATAGTAGCTCACAATTTAATCATGATACATTACATGTAAATTTATAAAGGGGGAACGTCATTGTATAATTTACTCTCAATTATTATAGGTGCTTTCATCGCCATTATGATTCCTTTAAATGGTATCTTATCTGAAATGACAGGTAACTATACATCTAGTGTGATGATTCATATCGTTGGATTAGTTGCCATTGTCATTGTTTTACTCGTTAGCAAATCCAAACTTCACATGCAAAAAGGGATACCGCTTTATCTTTATAGTGCAGGAGCTATCGGTGTTTTCACCGTACTATTTAGTAATATAAGCTTCACAGCACTCGGTGTCTCTATTACAATCGCTTTAAGTTTACTTGGGCAATCTGTTTCATCTATTATTATCGATCATTTCGGCTTATTAGGTATGAAGGTCGTGAAATTTGAAAAGAAAAAAATGTTTGGATTACTTCTGATTTCTTCGGGAATTGTTGTAATGACTATTTTTTAATGGAGGATGGAACTATGTTATATATTTGCATTGCAATTTTAGCCGGAATTTCCATTGTAGTTGCAAGAATTATTAATGCTAACTTAGCAGCAAAGATTGGAATTTTCCAAGGAACATTTGTTAATTATATTACGGGATTGTTTTTTTCTTTTTTATTTTTACTCTTTAGCAATGAATCTCTTCACGTATCAGCTACGACATTGCACTCCATACCATTTGTAGTATATTTAGGAGGTTTAGTTGGTGTTATTGTAATTGTATTATCAAACTATATTACTCCTAAAATATCATCTTTCTATTTAACTTTATTGATTTTTGTGGGGCAATTATTTATGGGAGTTATAATTGATTTCTTCACATCAAATGATGTATCTATCGGTAAAATAATCGGAGGCTTTTTAGTATTACTTGGACTAACTTATAACTTAATACTTGATAAGACGTACGAACCTGTGAAAAATAGTCGAGTGCAGCTCTAACAACATTTTAAAAAATAGAAAAGGAATACATCCGCACGCTTACATTGGATTTATTCCTTTTTTATAAGAACTCCTCCAATTTCAACACATTAACTTTTCCTCTTCTTTCACAGAGTGTCTTCTAAAGACAAGGAATTTCAATGCAATTGACATTATTATCATTCCAATTCCGCACATAATAAACATAACATTTAGAGAAATAAATATAGACAGAATTCCAAATACAAAGAGAGATATTGTATCTGCTAAGTAAAGCAAAACTGCATTAAAACTGAACCCTCGCCCTAACATATCTTTCGGAACGAGTTTTTGTAATATGTATACCCTCGTTAGTCCCGCTAACGGTAGACCAATCCCGACTATACATACTCCAACAAAGTAAAATGAAATATTAAATGTAAATCCAAGCAAAAAGATCCCAACACCCCAGATAATAGACGCGATTGTATAAATAGTTAAATTCAAGTTTTTCCATATGAAGGGGATCATCATATTTGTAATGATTACTACGCATCCAAAGAACCCTTGAATGACACTATAAATTTCTTTACTCTCTTTTGTGAACTCTCCCAATGATAATAATAATCCAACTTTCCAAACCCATGTATTCATAAAAACCATTGTAAATGTAAGGAGAAATAAAAATGTAATTTGTTTATTAGATTTCATCCAAAGCCAAAATTCACGTAATGAGAGAAATACTTCTTTTACCTGTTTCTTTTTAGCACCCACCACATCCCCTGTTACATTCAGCTTAAAAAGAAAAAGTGCGCTTATGAAATATGTAATTGCATCAATCGTAAAAAAGTGAATGACACCTACTGTCTTCATTAACAATATGGAGAGAAACGGACTGAATACAGTTATCCCTCTCGTTACGGAATCATATAAACTATTCGTCATATTCCGCTGTTCTATAGGGGTTATAATTGGTAATAGCGCCCGGTGTGCTGGATTAAAAAAACAACCGCAACACTGAATAAAAAAACTTATGATGATCATATACGTGTAGGTTAAAACATCGAAGTAATAGCAGAAGACAAGAGACAGAATAAAAGGAATACGGATTATATCCTGACAGTTCTTGGATTGAAACAATTCGTTCTTCCAAAAACATTACTTTTATTCCAACATTGCATATGGGAAACTTCTTATCTCTTTTTAAAGTTGATGAGATACTGTATATTTTATTTGAACCAAAGTCAACATCTCCACAACAAAATACTACACCCAATACTCTTTTAACTATAGACGAAATCACCCCTACTGTTACCGCTTTAGGGGATCAAGCACGCTTAACGATATTAACGGTGCTTGCTAATCATAAAGAATTATTTGCCCAAGAAATTATTAATGAAACTGGATTACACCAAAGCACTGTATCTCGGCACCTAGCTGTACTAGAAAGCGGCGATCTCCTTCATGTGAGAAAAGAAGGTAAAACAAAGTATTATTCGATTAATAAAACTACGGTTGAAAAAACAATTACCTTTTTAAATCATATAAAACGTTAATCAAAAATAGAGAAAGCTATACTTTCTCTATTTTTGATTACCCTATATTATCTATTAAAACACCACAAAAAAAGGTTGCTCTTTTTCATCTAAACTTTTTACAATTCTCTCTTTAAAATTTGACCACGTAACCATCTGTAAAGCCTCTTCAACCGTAAAGAATCCGACTTCTAAACTCTCACTACTTGTTTCTAACTTACCCCCGATCGGTTTTGCTAGCCAACAAGTCGCACAAACACCTGAACTTAGATTTTGATATATACCACAGAACTTTGTCACGCAAATATCAATCCCAGTTTCTTCTTTTACTTCTCTTATAGCAGCGTCTTGAATAGATTCCCCTTCTTCAACTTGCCCTCCTGGTTGCTCCCACCCTCTACGCGGGCTATGAATTAATAGGATCTTCCCCTCATCGTTTAAAACGACTACACCCGCTGAAACATAATGTTTTGGATTACTCATAGGAACAACTTCCTTTCAATGCCTTTCATCAAAAAATAAATATCCTTTAACTATAGCTAAAGGGATATAACAGTACGACTTTATTCTAACGCCACAATAGTAAATAGAAGAGAGAATAAGTATTTACTACAATCAGCTTGTCAATGCGAATGATTTTTCGATACAGGAAATAAACTGATGAATAAATTCATCGATTTCTTCTTTTGTAATAATATAAGGGGGAAGTAAACGAATTGTATTTCCCTTTGTAACGTCTACAAGCATGCCTTTATTTAGTAATTCTAATTGTAGTTTGTTTACATTTTCATTCGTGTCGTGAATACTGATTCCAAACATCATTCCACAATGACGTACTTCTTCGATAAAAGAGGAGTTTTCCTTCTGGATTTTTTGAAGTTTTTCATTTAAATATAAGGACGTTTCATAAGACTGTTGCATTAAACCATCATCCATTAATGTTTTTAATACAGTTAATCCTAAAGCCGTACCAATTGGTGAATGTGCGAATGTTGTTCCGTGATCACCTGGTGAGAATATATCATAAAGTCGTGGACCTACTATTATTCCCCCTAAAGGTGTACCGCCTCCCGCTCCTTTACCAAATTGAATAATATCAGGCGTAATATCAAAATGCTGATAAGCAAACAATTTTCCAGTTCTCCCTATCCCACTTTGCACCTCGTCAACAATAAATAACACATTATACTGTCTGCAAAGCTCTTCAACACCTTTTAAATATTCACCCGACAAAGGATATATCCCACCACTTCCTAATACTGGCTCTAGCATAATAGCAATTGGATTTTCCTTGAGTATGGTTCTTTCTAGTTCCTCTAAATTCTCTCGTTCCACTTCATATACAGGAATAGACGTACGCGGAAAATTTTGATATACACTTTCTTGTCTTGTAAAGTGAAGAGCACCTAATGTACGTCCATGAAAACTTTCTTTAAGTACAATTACTCCATCACGTTTTTGATTTGTTATATGTCTGTACTTGTGGATTAGTTTTAAGGTTGCCTCGGTAGCCTCCGCACCAGAGGTTGTATAATAGACTTTCCCATCTTTTAAAGAATAATTGACTAATTTTTTGGCGTATTCAATAGCAACTGGGTTTAAAAAATGAAAGGGAAGATGTAAACATCTTGTAACTTGTTCAAAGGTGGCTTTTATAATATTAGGATGATTGTAGCCTAATATATTCACTCCTACACCAGAGAATAAATCAAGATATTCTTTACCATTCACATCATAAAGCTTACAACCTTCACCCTTTTCTATAGTAACCGGTATGCGGTGGTACGTAGACATTACATATTCTTTATCTAATTGAGACCAATCGGACATGCATGATTCCCCCTAGGTATAATCATATTATCTTTATATTTTCCAACACAAAATTTCGGTACAACTTCTGAATTGACTACACTGTCATCCAATTTACATGTTAGAAAAAATATATGAGCATAGAATTTTTGTTTACTCCCCTTTTCAAAAATCTTATATATTTCGCGAATAATAGAAAAAACGAAATACTTTTTAGTTCATACAACTATCAAAAGCTTTGTGTATTCACATAGACCTAAATGAACTGAGTAACTAGAAATGGTGTTTTTGTTAGAATTTTAAGATTTCAAATCATATTTTAATTTTATACACCATTAGAAACCTTCGCTCTTTCTAACTTGTAATGAGGTTTCTATAATCATATCTAACAGCTTACTATATGAGATTCCTGCCGCATGGGCACTTTTAGGCAACAAGCTATTTTTTGTCATCCCCGGCAATGTATTCACTTCCATCACATACGGGATTCCATCTTTTATAATTATATCCACCCTAGCATAAACACTGCATTTTAATGCTCTATAGCAGGTCATTGCAGCTTCAACAACACGTTCATATGTTGTAGCCGGAAGTTCCACAACCTCTTCAATCGTAGCAATATCATCGTATTTCGCATGATAATCAAAAAATTCAGCCGTATGTTGAATCGAAATGATTGGTAAAAGCTTTCCGTCCAAAATAGAACATGTAATTTCTTCGCCCTTTATATATTTTTCAATCACTATTTCAGAATCCCATTTGAATACATCCTCAAGAGAAGAAAGTAAAGAATCCTTATCGTATACGATCTTTACCCCTACACTGGAACCACCTGAATTTGGTTTTACTACTAACGGATATCCCATTTTATCTATTTCATCAAGCTGCAGCTCTTCCGTATTTGAAAGATGAATCCAATCTGGTGTTTGAATGCCCTCATAACGAATCATTTTTTTCGACATATTTTTATCCATACAAATACCGCTTGATAGCATGACACTTCCGGTATATGGAACACCGAGAGTTTCTAGTGTACCTTGAATCGTACCGTCCTCCCCATATTCTCCATGAAGTGCTAACAATGCAATATCAAGATTTCTTACCTTTTCAACAAGCTCTTTTTTGTCATTTAGTTTAATAGGCACTACTTCATACTTACTCTTATCCAAATGTGCAATCATTTCTTCCCCTGTCATGAGTGACACTTGTTTTTCGGAAGACACGCCTCCCATAATAACGCCAACTCTCATTTTTCCAACTCCTAATTTTCATTTTTTAAGGTATCACCAATTATCTTAATTCCATTGAGAATATCTTCCTCTCTTAACCGAGAGAATCCTAATCGAAACGTATTACTTCCCTTTCCATCCGTGTAAAAGACATCTCCAGGAGAAAAAACAACTCCCTTTTGATAACATTTTTTCAAAAGTATACGTGCATTTATTCCTTTTTCTAACTCTATAAAAAGATGAAGTCCGCCATCTCCAGTCATTCTTTTAAATGGGATGTATTGATTACAAGAATTAAGGGCTAGTTCATATTTTTTCTTATAAATTGACTTGGCCTTTTTTAAATATTTTTCGAAATAGCCATCATGTAAATATTGATAAAGTACTGCCTGATCCAATGTGGACGTATGAATATTTCGTGCCCTTTTCATACTTTCCAAGTAGTGGATTAATTTCTTATCCGCTAAAATCCAACCAACACGTAAGCCCGGAAAAAGAACTTTTGAAAAACTGCTAATATAGATAACATTGTTCCCGGGTCCGGAAAAAGTCAATAACGGCGCTAAATGTGAACCTGAATAACGTAATTCCTCATTAAATCCATCCTCTACAATTGGAATTTGATATTTTGAAAAAAGTTTCATAATTTTAGACCTTTTTTCAGAGGAGGTGACAATCCCGGTAGGGTTATGGTAGGACGGAATTAGATATGCAAAATCAAAATCTGTTTCGGACAAGCTTTTCTCAACTTGACAAATATCGATACCATCATCCTTCATTTCCATCCCGTGGATTTCATATCCATGTAATCGAAAAAGCTTTAATGCAGTATGATGGGTAGGGTTTTCACAAATAATACGCCCGGATTTTTTAGCTAAAGAAGACAATAAAATATCCAGACCCTCAGTGAAGCCATTCGTGATAAGAATATCTTTATTGGAAATGTCTACTCCTTTCATTTCCATATAATGAAGAAGGTAATGAATTAGGGGTCTATAACCTTTGGCATATCCGTAGTTCAAAATGATATCCCCTTCATTGGATAACCTCGTCAAAAAAGCCCTTTTAAAATTTTCAACATCAAAAAGTTTTTCATCCGGGGCAATGCTATTGAATGAAATCATGCCCTTTTCCCAGCGAACACCGTGCTTCATTAAATCCAATTCATCAGCTTGCAAGATAACTTTATTGAGCTTTTCTTTCCAGTTTAGTTCAATAGATGGTGTTTGGGATGCATCGACCTTCCCTACAAAATTTCCTTTTCCCTTTATCGCATAGATTAGGCCTTCTTGTTCTAAATCTGCATAAGTAGTGAGAACAGTAGTTCTACTAATCGATAATAATTTGCTTAATTCTCGGGTAGATGGGAGCTTCTGATGCTCCAATAGTTGACCTTTCATAATCATTTTTTTCAAATGATCCTTCAATTGGATATACACCGGACGATTGTCTACAAACTTAAAATCATTAAACACTTCCTTGCCCCCTTACTAACATTTTTACATAATTACATCTATCTCAAAAGGTCCACCACATGTGTATTTTCTTTCACTAGTGGTATGGTTTAAAACACCATTCATACAGCTTTTTTACAAATATCATGACTTTATTTTACATCTACACCTATTTTTATTAACCTACAACCTCACAAAATTTAAAGTTATAGATAAAATTGGTTCTGTAATTCATGATTACAGAATGCAAAACAAATTATTTATAAAGTGAAACTTTAATCAGAGGGTTTTTCTTCATCCCCCTCTGATTACTAGCCCTCACCAATCGGGCTTTTACGGACAGTTGATCCCCCGCCTAACTTCTTTGCTTTTGCTGAAGTTTGAGTTGGGATTCTTACTGCCCACGAATAGCGGAATAAATGCAAGGAAGAAATCGTTTTCTCCTCTTCCTCTCAAATCAAAACAGCATCTTTTATTTGTTGGCGTTGGAACCAGATAAGACTTTCGTTTTCTACCTTCTGATGTCCAGCTTACAAGAATTGATCTCTCACAAGATTTGTTAAACAAAGCAAAAACACATAAAAAACCTATTACACTTCTACCAATGAATGCAGAGCAATTACAATTCCCTAATGAATCTTTTGATGTAGTATCTTTGAGTCTCATTTTTTGGTTTAGTAGTTCAGCTAATATGTGTTGTAAAAATTGTAATTCTGAATACTCGAAATAAAAAACGAAGATTTTATCTTTCCAAAGTTATGTATAATAATTCAACTCATTTTTTTCGTTTTGGGGAACAACCCATTCCTTAAGTTGATGGGCATGTGGCGAGTCCTCATATAAAGTAATTTTTATAAAATAGGATAAGCTATACTATCAAATCATATAAAAGAAAGCTAAGGTGCTTTTATGAAAAAGATATGTTGGATATTATGTTTTTGTTGCTTCATGACATTTTGGAATGCTAAAACTTCTGTAAGTTACGCTAAAGAAGGACAAGTATTCACATATACAGTAAATCAACAAGCATTATTAAAATTTTTAAATTCAAGTTCAAATGAATATAATAATGCAATGAAGCAAGGAATAACTCTAGCTGAGTTTGCATCTAAAAAAGGCATAGATGAAGCAAAGTTAATCCATTACTTTGCAATAGAACAAAAAACACAATTAGATATTGCACTAAATAAAGGAGAAATAGATCCTCAGATGTATCAAGATCTCTTACCTGATATTCATCATAGTATTTATAGAACTATTCATTATAATCCTAATTCTAAATAGACGTTCCCTTCTTGAAAATCAGCTAAAACAAAGGATGAAGAATAAGAGAAATGAGTAAGATTGAATAAGGAATCCTGGCATAAAAAAGACTTGGTATCAGGTCTTTTTTTGTAATAAATCCAAACTAAATGGAACAAAAAAAGAACCCTTATCATAAGGATTCTGCATCAGGAAACAACTAATATATAGAAATAATATAAAGAGAATTACTTATTATATCGGATATATATAATATTGAGAAAATGTTACATCATTCTAATATGTATTATGTAGTAATTGTTGAAATGGCTTGTTTGTAAACGAGTTGCTGTTTACCATGAACCATCATTAGAATCGTAAATTTATCCATTGCGAGAATCTGCCCAGGTATCCGAACGCCACTCTTTAAAAACACAGTGATTTCCTCTTTTTTCTCTTTTAATAATTCATATGTTTCTTCTTGTAAATCCTTCATATAGCTCCCTCCCTTTCTATAATCGTATCATATTTGAATTGAAATGCTGTTTCATAGACGTATTTCTCAATATATTTACCCAAAAGGTACATTTCAGTTGAGATAAAAAGAATCCCCTAGCTTTATGTATTAATTTTTTATTAATAATTATGATACGTGAAATTATTATAATTGAACTTTAAAAAATCCCCTTTAAAGGAGCCGATTATTTTACAAGATACTGTTCTAAGTCCTTTATTTACAGTTTTGCACCCTCTGGACTTAATGTTATCTTGTCATTTGCTAATGATATGTTACGATTTAATACTTCTCCTGTTACTGCACAAACACCACCAGGCTGATACTTCTGTAAAACAATGTCTTCACCTTTTATAAAGATTTCTAATGGTGATTTTTCTTTAATACCTAGCGTATTTCTAAGTTCCTTTGGGATTACCACACGCCCTAATTGATCTACTTTTCTAGTCATTCCGGTTGTTTTCATCTAGCATCTTTCCCCATTTCATTATCAAGTGTACCCAAGTTATTCTTTACTATTGTAACAAGCTTTCTCCATACATGAAAAACATAATGATCCGAAAACTTACAAGACTCACTATAGTTAAGTGATTTCTCAATATATCTCTTGTATATAAATCGTTCTTAAGATGTAAAATATCCAAGTAATTACTTAATAATTACATTACATCTAAATTTAAATTAAAGAAGGAGCTATATACCATGGATAAAAAAGATCTAGTAAATCTTCAAGTCAACAACATGCCTTCAGATGCTCTAAATACTCCTAGTAAGTCCCAAGAGCAAATGCAGGATTCAGCTCAAAGGTTAGCTAACGGAATAAAAATAGATTTATCACAAGACGAAACGACAAATCTAGACAAAGACGAATAGAGAGTTTTTGGCACGAAAATAAGCTAAAAAATCGAAATGAAGCAATTCGCCAACTTGTTGAGAAAGGGTTAAGTCGCAAATAACGGCTAACCTTTTTTATTTCCTCTGAAAACCTACACATCAAATTTAAAACCCCTAATACTCTTCAAAATAGATTTTCTTCTATTCAAGACCTATTGAATTATCAATTCAATTATTCTTTAATAAACTTTGCAACAGAACCCTACATGGAATATTACAACTTAATGTATATTCGTATTGAGTTATTAGGAACATCTAATGTTGTTTCACAAGTGAAAGGAAATTGAAAAAAAACTGAAACTTTTCTCATTAAAATTCAATCTTACTTAAAAAATGAAAGGAAATTGAAATTTTCCAAAAGAAATTCTTTGTTAAAATAAAAAGCATAAATACAAAAAAATATTGACAAATGGAGAAAAATGTATTTTCCAAGATATAGTGGAGGAAAAAATGAGATTAGAAAAACAATTAATAAAAAAGATATATTATGAAACATTCCTAATGGAGAATGAAACACATCCACCTCTTCAAGTACTTGGAGGAGCTTATTTAAACGAACAAAAAAATGAGATTTCCGATGGATCTTATATTCGTTTTGCACAAGGTGAATTTTATTATCACCATCAAGATTTTGAAACAGCTATTTTTAAATGGGAGAAAGTCAGTAATGAATTAGCACCATGGGCACAAAAAAATATTGCGGATGCTTACTTCGAACTTAACCAATTATCAGTTGCTGAAAATGTTTATACCTCCATTACTACTGATAACAAAATACTTATGACCGAAATTGTATTGCAATTACTGTCTCTTTACATCGAGCAAAATAATCTTGATTCAGCTTTCGCTGTTATTAAAGAAGCGGTTTCTTTAAATCCCGATTATCCAAACGTCACAACAATTGCACGTTCCTTTTATGAAGAACAGCAAGATTTTGACAGTGCAGTAGAGCTTGCTGTAAATGAGTTAATTCGAACAGAATCTTTTCCATGGTTTGAGGTTCTAAAAGAATATATCGATAAAGGATTTACTAAAAATATTTCACCAGACTATTTTTATAAAGTATTAGTTACATTAAATAATGTAGATCAAGTACAATTTACGCAAATTGTTTCATCACTTTGGCACAGCTATAAAAATGAACAAAATTACTTATTATGGCTTAAAACAATAAATGAATTTTTCTTACATATCGAAATACATTCGTCCGATATATGGGACAAAATTTCTTCTCTTTACGAAGAAACGTACTTTGAATTAATTCAAGGTCAATATACGCTAAGACAATTACACGATATCATTCCAAATCTTTTAACAAATTGGTTAAAGGTAGCCAATCCGTCTCATTCTGTATTTCCATCTGCAGCAGTATTGGCATGGGATGAGATTTTCCCTTCCAAAATAGATTCAGCAAATATAAAACATGCGGAAAACCTACTGTCATATTCTATTAATCATGTGAATGGCTTAGAGTATAGTTTACATCTTTTTGAATCTATTACACAGTGGGCACAAAAACATGATTTAGAAATGGGTCATCGATTTAGATGGTTAGTTGGCGAGCTTGCAGATTTAAAAACAAATCGCCTTTTAGTAACTGGAACTTCAGGAAACGGAAAAGCTTCATTTATTAACTCTATACTAGGAGAAAATATATTAGAAAACTCAATCTCAAATGTAGTTGTCTTTAAAAATGACGCTCATACAGAAATTAACGCTATAACAGATTCAACAATTACAACAACTGAGAATTTCTCTGATTTCCATAACATGATGTCTCTACACCGCCAAACATATAAAGATAGAGCATGTGTTGAATTTAAATTACCATGCAGGTTTTTAAGTAAAAATAAACTTACATTCGTTGTTACGCCTAGCTTTAATAGGAACAACGACACTAGAGATGAGACATTCGAATATTTAAATTCTGTAGACGAATTATTATTCGTATTGAATGCGGATTCACCTTTTACTGACAAAGAACGTGACATTCTATTAAGTATTCAAGAACATACACCAAATCTACAAATTCATTTCTTATTAAATAAAATCGATAACATTTACAGTGAAGCAGAAGCAAAAAGAGTTATACATGATACGCAAGCGAGAATAAACGCATATTTCCCGCATGCGAGAATTTTCCCTTACTCTTCGTTATATACAAATAGTCAACAACTAAACGATTTAACTGAGTTTATTCATTTTAACTTTAACCATAAAAATATCGATGCAGAACGTACTGAAAAGCTATTGTTTTTCATCCGAAAAACAATTACATATCTTTTGGATAAACGCGTCGAGATGGAAAACAACCTAGTGGATTCTATTAATTGGAATGAAGATATGTTAGTTAAACTAAATGGTTTTATTAATAACCTTACTGCTTTTGAGAAGGAAAAAATTCATTTCATTACACAATCATATCGTACAATGAAAAACGAAATTACTAATGATCTTACAGAACATATTCCGAAACTATTGCAGAGTTGTTCTGATTTAATTAGTGAAGAAAGCGATTTTGGGCACATTGATATTGAACTAAATGCAGCGATGAACGAAAGAGTTCAAAAATATCTAGAACAAACTGTGTTACCTAATCTTGCTCGCTCTATGCAAAATTGGATTGCAATTTCTAATAACGAGTTCCTTCAAAGTCAATCGTACTTAGAAGAAATCAGTGAAGGACTTAATTCTTTATGTGGAGAAAATCGAATACAGTTAGAATGTGACTTTAAAGTGCTTGATGACTGGCGCAGAGATACTGATAGAATGACAACTAGAATACAAATGGAAGAAGTAAATATCTTACGCCGATTTACACCAGCACAATTTTTATTGAAAAGTGCCGGGAAATTATTTGGAGTTCTTCCTAAAAATAAAGCTATGCTATATAACAAATACAAACAGTATTTAGAAAATGAAGATTATACCGATGTAACGGCTTCTATTATAAACAAATTTTTCTTGCAATTTGAGCTATTTGAAAACGCACTAGAGCGGGATATTAATATGTTCTTTAAAAATCCATTTGGCGCGTTGAAACAAGCTATAGAAAACACTCATTTAGAAATACAAGAAAAACAAGATACACTGCATAAAATGAGATCAAATCCTGAAGTTTATCATGATTCTATAACGCTCTTTAAATTGAGATTACGTCAATGTGAAGTAATCTTAAATATAGGTGAGGATAATTCCTATACAGATTTAACTTTAGAAACAAGCATAGAGTAACCGTAAAGCAACTCCAAAATATACAATAAAAGTTGATTTTGGAGTTGCTTTTTTGTTTACTTCACTTTTTTCCCCTTCTGTGAATCAGGTAAAGCCTTTAAGGCTTCATCAAACTTCCGTCTGGCATGCCCCCAACATCCCACAAGGGTGACATCCAGTACTTGATGATAACCACTATATCCATCTACTTGTAAATACCCTTGAAAACCAGTTAAAAAATTATAAAAATACGAACTTCATTTAAGGTTCTTTTAGTAAACTAAAAGTATAAACAGAAAAAAGTGTAATTACGGATTAGAATCACATCGTTAGATTAGCTTGATAATCATGGGGTCTCCTAAACTATAATTAACAATCCTGGTTGCTTCTCATGAAATACCATTTTGGATTCTTTTTGTGCAGTTTTATTAAATAATATACACAGAAAACAAGTATTATTACTGAGATGATAAGATAGGCCTTATCCTGATAAGCCTCCATGTTAGCATTTGCATAGAATAAATGCTCTCTCTCCATACTGTCACCGTTAAATTTAAACAGCGTCTCGGATGCGTTATAAACCCCATGAATTACCATGCTTTTATATATACAATTACTATCAACAGCAACTAAAAATAATAAAAATCCAAAACAAAGAGCATACGTCAAAAATACTGGATTAAATCCACCCAAGGAATGCATGAGAGAAAATAGAATAGAAGTGAAAAGAAAGACAAGTAAAAGATTATATTTTTTCACGAGCCATTTCGTTAAAAACCCTCTAAAAACAAGTTCCTCTGCGCCGCCCTGGATAAGGTAAGTAACAAAACATAATAAAACATATGGATAAACATTAAAATTAGAGATTTGTTCTGTAAATCCGATTTGAACATTAAACATATGAGAGTAAATATAGATACCTGCAAAATTAATAAACATACCAATCGCTAGACCACTAAGTATATTCGAAATAATCTTATATGACCAATCTCTGGTAAATCCTATACTAGAAATCGGGTTCTTAAATATGTAAACATACACTAGGAGCAGCATCCATATTCCAATAAAAGTACAAATGACTCCTATAAAACGATATGTAGAACTAGTTTCTGGAATAAAATTAAAGATAGTTTGAAGTGAAGTACCCACTATTAATTGCGTTCCATAAAAGAGAACCATGATACCAACACTGCATATTAGAAGATATATCCAACTAGGTATTTTATCTACAAACTTATTATTTCTGTTGTCTGCTTTATTTTTAAGTAGCCATAAATTTTTCACACGTTAATCCTCCTCTATATTTTTGAAGTTGCATTCTAAAAAAATTATGATTGCTTCTTACACTCTTATTATTACATTAGGATAGTAAATGAACTATCTAATAACCTTACATAAAGATTGCATTTTTGTAAGATACCCATTTTCACACGTATCTCGGCTAAGCCCCATGCCCATCAACTTAAGAACGAAAACAAAACGAACTTTCATTCAAATAAACTAAAAAACTCTTAAAACACTATTTATCCTTAAAAATGGGCATGACTAAATATGCCTATTCTGAAACAATTAAAAGATAGTAAAAAGTGCTTTCATGTACAGAAAGCACTTTGAGTCTACAACTATTTTTTAATAGTTTAATACTTTTTCTATAGTCTAAATCACTTTTTATGAGATATCTGTCACATTACATTGATTTCATACTTTGTTGTCCGGTGATACAAAAGCACCAGCTCCCATTTTCAAAAAAGATTGATCAAAATACATGCTGTATTTAGTACCAATGATTAATTTTTATAATATACAAAAAAACTATTCATATGCTATATAATCATGCATTTAAGTCTGTTATGGCAGGAATATTAATTTCCTTTACACATGAAACTGGCGATAAATTCATAACACATTGAACAATCGCTACAATATCTTGCACAGGAATACGTGTCCCTCCATACAACATAATTGCCTTTTCTGCACCTTCTTCATAAGGTACTTCAGCAGCAAGCTCTCCTGGATTAATACACGTTACAGAGATCTTGTCTTTTCTCACATGCTCACGTAAAGCATTCGTAATACCACGTAAGCCAAATTTAGACGTGACAAACGAAACTTGCGCATTATTCGTATGATCTAACCCTGCTGTGGAACCAATTAAAATAATCTTTCCGTTTTTCGCTTGTCTTAAATTAGGTAAAAGCGCCTGAATATAAGTAATAGTGGAAGTTAAATTAATATTGATTAAGTTCGAAATATCTTCAACTTCATCCTTATCAAACGTATAGGCATCTTCAAAACCACACTTTTCCCATACTCCGACATTATAAATTAATACATCAATAGCAATGTCTTTTAACGTTTCTTTTAAAGAAGGAATTTGTTGTTGACTAGATAAATCAATTGTGAGCCATTTACGATTTACACCATCATTTATATCTAAACTACTTGGTCGTGTGCGTGACACCACCCATACTGTATCTCCCTTGGTGGGTAAGCCTTTTACAAATGCATCGCCCAATCCTTGGCTTGCTCCAAATATAATAAAGTTCTTACTCATCCTACCACCCCTTCGAAATAACTATACTTCTTAATTATAATTATTATAAAGACAAGCAACCACTAGAGTGGTTTATTGATTCGTTACAAAAACAATTTGTTAAAGCCCGATCCATCTGTACAGTAATCAAGAAACATCAACCAACAAGCATTAGCAAACATTGGAAAAAATTCATCATTGATATCCGCTAATACTTATTGTTACATTTGATTCCACTACTACATAAATTCCTATATTTCATCCTTATCCTTACTCACATTCAACATGGCTCAGAATAATATGTATCTAGAGGGTGTGACAATATTGGAAAAAAATATCGAAATTACAAAAGATATACAAGTCATACGGTCTATCCAACGCGATCTCAATATTGTGACAGTCGCACTATTGTTAACGGGACAAATCACCATTATAGGAGTTTTTGTGACACCAGGGGGGTTTCGCGTTTCATTAGGAGGACCATTAACAGGTGAAAGTCGATTAGAAGGTAAATTCGAAAAACAAACTACGAATGTGATTATTGATATAATAGACGTTATCCTCGCCGTATTATTACTCAATGATGAAATTGGTGTTACGGGTAGCTTTATTGCACCTGGCAGATTTACCATTAATGTTAGTGGACCCATTTTCGGTGTTCCTAAACTTGAACCCACTCTCCCTTACTTAAAACGAGATTATACTTTCTTTCAAAAGGTTGTGTCCAAACATTTTCATGTGAATCCAAGCTTATTAAAAACACTTACAAAGGAATGATAACATGGCTTTAACCGATATTCCTACTATTCAACCATCTAAGAATGGGGTCTTTCTGCTCGCTCTTCCTTTAATTATTTTTATCTTCTTTTTTACCCAACCTAAAGCAGAAACAAAATAATACCCTCGCTAACAGAGAAAAGGACCTTAAATTTTTTCATCTACCCAAATTTAAGGTTCTTTTTTATTCTATCCACCATCCTAAGCCTTTTATTTCACCGCTCATTTTTTAACACTCTATCCGAAAGAATTCTCCTTCCTCAAGCGTGTGTAGGGCGATAGCCCAACGCTAGGCGGGGGATAAATTTCGGTTTGGCATAGCCAAAAGATTTTTGATAAACTAGACACATGAAGTTCTTTGATAACTTGATATATAAGGTTGCAGGAAGAAAACAAAGTACGAAAACCCAGCCGTTCGGTTCCTGCGTAAAATATCAACCGTAAAAAAGAACGTCCAAGCGTTGGACATCTAGGGGTGGAATAACCCGAAGTAACGCTCAGGGAGACGAAAGGTTACTTTCGTCGTAGAACTGAGAAGCCCCCACTTCAAAGTTCGTTAGAATTTAAGTGGCGGGTAGTTCACAACCAATATATTTTCATTTAGCCCAATAATCACACTTACTTGTATTTCATTTCCAATGCCTCTTTCTTTCCACCCCATTCAATTGTGACAAGAAATGCTTCTTCCTTATCCTGTACTGCACAACCTGAACATGATGATTTCAATTGAATTATGCCTCTATCAATAAATCCCGTTCCTTCTTGTTGGCCACTACTATTCTCAACTTTCCATTTTGCTTCATTGATGTTTTCCCTATCTTTTCCTTTATAAGTAATTGAACCTTCTCCAAATTCGCTATCATCCGGTTGTGAGATAACATATTTTCCTTTCTAATGCTTACTTTCTCCAGCATATGAATATGTGCGATCACACCCACTTAACGCCAAAAAACATATCATTATACTTAACAGCATTATGATTTCCCTCATACCTTCCACCTTTTAAAATTTTATTAGAAAGTCATCTCTCCATAAATCCGTATGAAAAAAGGTGTAGTTATATTATGTTTTATTTCCATAAAATGAGTACATTATAA
The DNA here is from genome assembly GCF_000374965.1 of Bacillus sp. 95MFCvi2.1. Classification (NCBI taxonomy): domain Bacteria; kingdom Bacillati; phylum Bacillota; class Bacilli; order Caryophanales; family Bacillaceae; genus Bacillus; species Bacillus sp. 95MFCvi2.1. The sequence continues at coordinate 140,103 of NZ_KB895697.1, forward strand.
AAATTCAGGAAATGTTTTACACCTTTTCTCTTGTTCCATATCATGCCCAAAGAAAACGATAGGTTTTTCATCCAAAACAATTTCTTTTAATCGGTTAATAGATTGGGAGGCCATTTCTGAATCAAATCCTGCGAACGGGACACCCTGCTCAAAGTTTTCCTGTGTGTAAGATGCATCAATTGTTAATAAAACAGAACCTGACTTTTCCGTTTTAACGAGTATTGATTGATGACCCGGGGAATGCCCTGGTGTATAGAGCAACTGAACACCAGGCATTACTTCATAATCTCCCTCAATCATTTGATAGTTCAAATCTGGTAATATGCATTCCTTTAAATATTCTGCTCTATGTAAAGCTGCATCATGTTCAGTTCGTTGCACAATAATAGGTGCATGGCTGAAGCTCCCATTCCCCCCAGCATGGTCAAAATGCAAATGAGAGCTAATAACACAGAGAAGATCTTCTGGCGCATAACCCACTCGTTTTAAAATATTTACGATTCTATCATCCGGTTTCATTTTCGGAAGAATCTGCCCTTCAACAAACGTTCCCTTAAAAAGATCTTCATTATCTACTGCGCTTTCTGGCATCCCTGTATCTATTAAAATTGGACCTTCTGTCGTTTCCAAAAGATAGCACCATACTGGCAAATTCAACAGTTTACCAGGAGTAAGCGTACTATTAACAGAAGAATGATCCAACATACAGCGGCCAGCTGGTAAAAAGTAAAGTTTTTTAACGGTCATTCTATATCCACCTTCTCATATCAGTTTGGATGAAACAATACAGTAATACTTCCGCTAATAGCAAACTTTCTCCTTCTATCTCTTTTTTCACTATAAACTTTTCTTTACATGTTCACTTATCCATCTCCGCATCATCTGTAATTCTTCATTTGAAGCAGTTCCTTCCCCATATCTTACTTTCTCATAAACTGGAATAATATCATCGCTTTTGCGAATACGGGAAAACCATTGTTGAACCGTTTCTTGAAACCTTCTCTTTTCAAATTTCGGTAAAGTTAGTTCCCATTTGATTAGCATTGCTCGCACTTCTTCTGCTGGAAGGATTAAGCTGTCTTGATCCTCTGGTTCTGCATCGGTCCCAATTTTTCGTATTTCTTTTTGTTTCAAAGATATATTATGAATCTGCTGCTTCTTATTCCGCATACGACGAAAGATGAAAAATACGATTAATATTACTAAGAAAAGGATGCCAATTTGTATAAATATATTTTCAGTGCTAACTCCTAGAAACTCTTCGCCGCCAATTGGCACCTTTCTATCTCGAGGAATTCCTTTGAAATCCCCTTTCTTATAATATCCATCTTTATTAAAATCTGATGGATCTTCAATTTCATATAATACTCCTGAATCCTCCCCTGGTTCCATCGGCGTTCCTTCTCCTATGGATTTCCATTTTCTTGGTGTTAGCGGTTCACCACCCTCTCCTACCTTTGATTGAGAAGAATCTATTACCTGTTCCTTTGCGAAAAAAGCGCCTTTCGTTATTCCAATCGCTAATATAAAGCAAAGACCAATAGCTAGGAAACAAAATATAACACGTGATCCCCATTTCAATGTATTCACCGTTCCTCCCTTTACTTCACAATTTGTATCCACCCTTTTTGTTTTTCAGGTGGATATCCAATAATTAATGGGATACACCCTGCTTCTTGTCTTCGGAATCCTGTTTGATAAAAGAAATGTGTATTCAGCGGCGTATCCTTTTCGGTTAACGAGGATAAAAGATCCACTGCTTTATAAAGTTGTTTTCGATGTTTTCCCCCCTTTAAATGAATGACACCTTGTTCCCGTACTCCATTTATCCATAATTCGAACGAGCAGTCTTGTGAAATTAACTCCCGGCATACCCCCGCCGCGACTTGAATTAAATATTCCATATCCGTACGAAGCGTATATCCTGTTTTCCCTAATACATTTACATATAGCGCATAACGATCGCCTTGTGTATATTCATACTTTTTTGCACTTATTACCCCAGTTTTCGCAGTCGCTCCCCAATGGATCGAGCGAAACGATTCCCCCTCATATTCTTTCACGCCTACTATTTTCGTTTCATCATATAACGGAGAAACAGCTGCTCTGCGAAATCCATGCTTCCATGTTGTCATTTCCGGTATCGTTACTTTCGACATTTGCGGAAGAATATGAAATTCAGGGAGTGTCTTTTGTTCAATAGGCAAGTAATACGTTATAAGGCCGAATGGATCTGATATCATAAGTTCTGCAGCTTGCCATCCTTGCCTCCCTCTTTCATTTGCATTCCCCCCTAACGTAATTGTTATCATATCTCTTCCTTCTATTTGGAGAGGAATGTGATAAGAGTGATGCGAACGCTGCATCTTCTGATCCGTTTCCCACTCTATTTGTTCATTAGAACGAAACTGAAGAGCTGCTTTAAAAATGGGAAAACGTGCTTCATTTATAATTTGCACTGTACACGCTCCGCTTTCGCTCATAAATAGTCTCTGTTGATTTTGGGAAATATCCCATTTCACTTTCATGACTGCCTTCATATACAAATACAAAAATCCAACTAGCAGCAAATAAAATAAAAAGATAGCTACAATGAAAAATTGATTGGTAAATACGACGAGTATAAGACAAATAACACCGATTCCCCCTATAGAGAGAGGTTCCATTAACGGATGTTTCCTTTTTATAATTTCATTCATACGCTTTCCACTGGCACTGCAAGTTTTTCTAAAATTCCTTGCAGTACATCTACTTTTGTTGTTTTCATATCCCCTTCAATTGTTAATGTTAACCGGTGGGCACAAACCGGAGCTGCCAAAGCTTTCAAATCATCAGGGGTTACATAGTCCCGCCCCTTTAATAACGCCCTTGCCTGCGCCGCTCTCATAAAAGCTAAAGACCCACGCGGACTTACCCCAATTTCTACTAAATCATGCTTTCGCGTCGCTTCTACAATATCAAGTAAGTATTCTTCCACCTCATCGTGCATATGAATCTTTTTCGATTGCTCTTGCAACTCCAATATGTCAGAAAGAGTTACAACGCTTTGTAAGTCATTAAATGGATTTTTTTCTTTAAACCGTTTCAACATTTCCTTTTCATATTTACGATTTGGGTACCCTTGGCGAATCGTTAATAGAAAACGATCTAACTGCGCATCTGGAAGTGCAAATGTTCCTGCCGATTCTAACGGATTTTGTGTAGCTAACACAATAAACGGATCTGGTAATACATGCGTTACTCCCGCGATTGTTACCGTACGCTCCTCCATTACCTCTAACAACGCTGATTGTGTCCGTGGAACGGCCCGATTAATTTCATCTACTAAAACAAGATTTGCAAAAATAGGACCCTTTCTCGTTTTAAAATCACTTTCTTTCATATCAAAGTATTCTAATCCTACTACATCACCTGGCAACGTATCCGATGTAAATTGAATACGCTGAAAAGCCCCATCAATACTTTTCGCAAGAGTTTTGGCTAATGTTGTTTTCCCTGTTCCTGGCACGTCTTCTAATAAAACATGTCCATTTGCAACTAGCGCAATCATCGCTAAATCGATTACCTCTTCCTTGCCTACAATGACCTTCGAAACATTTTCTTTAATTTTCTCTAATATAGACATATTTCTTACCCACCTTTATTTTTTGACTTTTCCGATATTTTAACACGATAATCTTTTTCTATAAACTGGAAAATATGAGTTTTCTTCAAAATCACTGCAACATGAACTCTACCGAGTGAATAGTGAGTATCATGAATATAACCAAAGAAGCAAAGGACTAAAACTTCTCAATGCTATAAAAATACTACATCTATTTACAACACGATAACTTGCTATCATATAAGAGTATACAAATAAAAAATAAATGGTATAGACAACTCACTAAACAAGAAAAGATGCCTAAATTAGACATCTTTTCATTTAGATACTAGATTATCAAGCTTCCAATGGATATCTCCAAATGGATCAAGCTTACTATCCATATATACATACATATTATTGAAATCTTTTGGTGAATTTTCCGTCTTAAATGAAACGTCAAAAGTTAAAGAGTAGCCAACTGGCACACTTTTGAATTTCTCTTCGTATATAGGCATAACTTGACCTTCATATTTTTTTCCCGTCTTTTCATCTTTAACAAAATACTGTATTTCTGAAAGATCAATTGCTTTTTCATCGGCCCGAGCGTTATTGATCGTAACACGAGCTACAATGCGCCCTATTCCATCTACTTTTTCATATTTTGCATTTTCAACTGTTGCTCTGTAGTATCCACCTTTTGCAATTTCTCCATATCGTAGTGCATCCTTCTCCATTCTGTTCTCTTCAGACACTTTTTCTGATTTCTTTGATTGAGTAATTACTTCTTGCTTTGTTGTAGTTTGTTCACTACAAGCTGCCATTAAGCTTGTAAGTAAAAATGCTGTACATGTTACTTTTATTAAAGATTTCATAGAACTCCCTTTCTCTATCCAAAAAATTAAAATACAGGAATAATTTTACTTTAAAAGATAGATAAAAAGGAAGACTTTTTAGGAAATTTGTTTTTATTCCTAGAACGCTGATTATGTCAATGAAAATTCCCTTAAGTACTTCTAAAGGGGCTTTTAAATGGTTTGCGATACTTTTTTATAAACGGTATGACTTTATTTCAAATTCACATAGTAAGCTTCTTATCTAGGTTTCCCTCCTTTAGAAGCTTCCCATGAAATTGATTAATACATAAAAAATTGACCGCCCATTATAGGCGGTTTAATTTTACAGATTTATTCCATTATCCCCTCTAACTTCGCATCCTTCTACATATTTGTAATGCCAAGCATCTTGAATAGATAAGACCGGAAATTCCTCCAAAGGCTTTGTAAATCGAAGAAGGCGAACAGAAGCAAAAAAATAAGAATAAACCTTAGGGCAAGCCTTGTTTATTTAAACGTAATTATAAACGTATTGACCTCAGTATTCTGTACTTCATCCCGGGATGAGCGGTAAAAACAACGGCTAGGACAGAGAACACTTATCTATAATTTAGCAGAACAAAAAAGGGCTGCAATACCAGCGTTCATAACACTGATATGCATCCCCTAGCAGCATAGTACTTACTTCTTTTCACACTTAAGCCTGATAACTTTAAATTTACGTATGATGGTAAACATATTTTACTTTATAACATTTCGATTCACCTTAAATCCCAATTTAATACAGCAATATAAAAATAGGTACTAATCTATAGTTCCCCTCTTGAAACATTATTAACTTTGTTATTCCGAAAATCCATTAACAAAAAAAGTGATGGTCTCAATTTCATCTTCAGTTAAACTTCTCTGTAAAGACTTAGACATTTCTTTAACTATTGCCTCTGAGCTTCCTTCATACTTTTTTGTAAGCAATGCTGTAGTTTTTAAGAATTTAAGTTCTAATTGAAACTCTTCTTTAGTTAATGGAGCTTCATGATGGGATAAAACAAAAATTTCCGCATCGTATTTCTCAATTTGTTCAATTAACTGGAGCGTATTCTCTATCGTATAACTCCACTTCTTTGAGTAGAGATTTGCATACATACAATCTCCTAGAAAAAGAACTTTTTCTTCCTGAATATAAATGACAGTAGAATCATCAGCGTGATCTCCACCTACATGTTCAATTGCACACGTCACCCCACCTAGATTCAAAGTCATTTTCTTATCGAATGTAATATCAGGTAATGGGAGGATAATCTCCCTCTGATTTCCTAGCTCTTTCTTTATTGCATCCGCACAAAATGGAATTTCTAGACCCTCTTTAACACGTTGGTCTAAATATTTATCTTCCCACGATAAATTCTGTAACTGTTTAATTTTGTTATAAGTTTTATAATGAGAAATAATTGGCATTTGCATCTCATGCATTCCAAATATATGATCCCAGTCGGAATGTGTAAGTATAAGCCATTCTTCTTTAATATCATATGTATCTAATTGTTCCAAAAATAATCTAGCATGTTTCGAAGAATTTCCAGCATCAATTAATAGTGTCTTTTCTTCTCCTTTAACAGCAGCTAGAATAGGACGATCTGTTTCTTGATACGGTGGTAAGTATAAAACTCGATTAGATATTCTCTTTAGTTTCTGCAATTTTTTGTTCCCCTTGCTGATTTTTTTATTATGCCTTTTTATAGATAAAATAGTTGCATTCTCTATAATGTCTTAATTACGAACAAGCTCTTCACTTAAAGAACAAATATAATTTTACATACAGAGGTAGATAGAAAGACTTTTTAGAGAATTTGTTTTATTCCTAGAACGCTGATTATGTGAATGGAAAGCTCCCTCTGTACTTCTGAAGGAACTTTGAAAGGTTTTGTGATACTTTGATTTTATGTTAGCAAAATATAGTCTTTATTTTGCATATCCTTTATACGTTTTTTATCAACATATAATCTCCTTCCTCCATTTTTATTCTGCATCTATATCAACTAAAAAAGTTCCCCTCACTAGAAATTCAAAAAGATATTAAAATTTCTTGTTTTACTATAAAAAACGAATTCATCGAGAATTAATTCCTTGCAGTCGTTTGTTACACATCGGCACGATGTATAACTTGAAAAACGTCAATATACCTGTTTTTCAATTTACCCTATATGATATTTTTATACAAGCTGTTACATAGATGAAGAGTCACATTATTACCAATTACCGGAAATGGAATATCATAATTAAATGAACATACAAATGATATTACCGATTTATTTTCTTTTTTCGTTTTCTTCTCGTTGTCTTCTTCTATAAAGAAATTATTGTTTAACCCTTTAAATGCCACTATTCTCATTCTAATTATCTCATAAAAAATATGTTCTGTTTAATAAGTAACGATACAGCTTTCAATAAACCTCAATATTCCGACAATAATGTAGATACAATAATCTTTCTCCTCCCCCTCAGAGATGAGCAGTTAGCTATTGCTAGCTGCCCTTTTTAATTCATGTAATTTCTTCTCAATTTCCTCAATTCGTTTATCTCTAATTTAAACATTATCTCTTAAAAATTCATTTTCTTCTTTTTAAGAAAATTTTTTCTAAATATTTACCACCACTAACATCTGAAGGTATTTGTAAAATAAAAACGAATTCCTATATTTGCAAGATATAAAAATTTCAGGAGGATGTTAAAATGGAAAAAACAATGATGGCAGGAACAACAAACATGATGATATCTATGGAAAAGATGATGTGTGAAATGAAATGTATGAAAATGATGATGAACAATATGATGCAAATGGATGTAGAAATGGATAAAGCTATGATGAATAAAATGCAAGAATGTGATGTAATGATGAATTCTACTATGTCTATGATGAAAGCAATGAAAGAGAAATGTTGTTAATAAACAAAATTGTTTAAATGCGTATATAAGAAAGGCTGGTCTTTTACCAGCCTTTCTTTAACTAACTTTAGGTAAGAAGTTCCCATCCTATTTTACATACAACCTACATTTCAGATATATTTCTTGCAAAATACATTCATGTATAGGAATTGCATCCTTTAGGCATATCAATCATTTCGCAACATTTAAATTCCCTTCTGTTTCATCAGTTGAAGGAACTGTCCAATTTGTGTTTGCTAGCTTGATGGTGATGTGGAACAATCCATTTAAGATTGAGTAAAAAAGAAGAAATTCCTGTCTTTCCTCCTGAAGAGAAATATCGTCATGTGATTACTTCTAATAATCAGGTACCCAAATAGTTATTTAAAAAAATCTACTTCAAGAAGGAGTTGACTGTAAAAGAATTGTGAGCTACTCCAGTTTAGATTGGCACATTTCGAAAAGAAGTTTGTAGAGAAGGACACTATTGATGACGAGTATGCTCAAAACTTGTTCGATCGGATGAATGTTCTTTGTAGCATGATCCATTTTGGAATTGTCCAGTAAAGAGGATGTATAAGCCATTTCACTCACCAGTTATAATGAAAGGAGCAAACGAATGAAAAAAATTACTCTTGGCGATTTAAACTCACCGGAAACTATGCGCGATCCCATTGTGTACTATAAACCTTTCTTCGAACAACAAGAGCCCCTCTTTCGTCTGGATGACTTTTACGGTATGGGAGGAGCATGGATCGCATTACGCTATGACGATGTTGTTACCATATTGAAAGATCCGCGTTTTCTCAAAGATTTACGAAAATTCGAACCACCCCAAGATAAACAGGAATTCATTGAGGAAAATACATCTGTGAGCAAGCTGTTTGAATGGATGATGAATATGCCGAATATGCTTACGGTCGATCCGCCTGATCATACCCGCTTACGCCGGTTGGTCTCTAAAGCCTTTACTCCGCGTATAATCGAGAATCTTCATCCCCGTATTCAGCAGATTGCCGACGAATTGTTGGATGCTGTGAAGGAAAAAGGAAAAATGGATATTATTGCAGATTTTGCCTACCCTCTGCCCATTATTGTTATTTCAGAGATGCTTGGAATCCCCGTTACTGATCGAAACCAATTTCGTGACTGGACACATAAGCTCATGACCGCTGCTATGGATCCTCGTCAGGGGGCTGCAGTTACTGCAACACTCGAAAAGTTTATTCATTACATCGAAACATTACTGGCGGAAAAGCGCGTAAATCCTAGCGATGATCTGATGAGCGCTCTGGTCCAAGCACAAGAGAAAGAAGACAAGTTGAGTAAGAACGAGCTTCTTTCGACGATTTGGCTTCTCATTATTGCTGGACATGAGACAACAGTTAATCTCATCGGTAATGGCGTACTGGCGTTACTGCAACATCCCGAACAAATGGATCTGCTACGGGACAATCCTTCCATGCTTTCCTCTGCTGTCGACGAGCTGTTGCGCTATGCTGGCCCGATCATGATTGGTAACCGCTTTGCAGGTGAAGATATCACAATACATGGAAAAATAATCCACAAAGGCGAAATGGTACTGTTTTCCCTAGCAGCTGCCAACATTGATCCGCAAAAATTCTCTAATCCCGAAGCATTAGATATTACACGTGAGGAAAATGATCATCTAGCTTTCGGCAATGGTATCCATCGCTGTTTGGGTGCTCCATTGGCACGCTTGGAAGGACAGATTGCATTTGGCACATTGCTGCAACGTCTACCTAATCTGCGCCTAGCAACTAAACCCGAACAACTGGTTTATAATTATAGTAAATTCCGTTCTCTTGCAACTCTACCAGTAGTTTTCTAACCCTTTTCTGCCCATAATGACCGAAATCACTTAAAAAATAGGCTTCGGCTTCGCCTAACAAAATTTCATCACCTACTTTCATTGGGCTATCACGCCTTCACGTTTAGAAATGGGTGATGAATTTCGGAAAAATGTTAAAGTTACCAAAACCAGAAGATTAAAAAAACTGAATTATACCTCCTAAAGAGTCCAAGACTTTCCCCTATTACGTTAAAGTACAATAAGGAAATTCCTTCTCTGTCATTTATAGAGTACCTTCCTAGTTTACAGTGTATATTGCTTTTTAATATTCTCTGATATTGATTGTAAAATGTTGTTTAAATCTTACATCAATAGCCCTTTTCTCTTTCACACACTGAATATAGAGTGTACGAAAGAGAAAAGACTCGTTCCACAAACTCCATATTAACATCAAACACGTATCCTTCATTATAAGAAAGACTTAATTCAACTGTATTTTCATAAATTGACATAATCATTATTAATTTAAATCCTAAGTGATCCATTTTATGATCCAGATACACGCCTGCACCTTCAATCAAAAAGTCTTCTGGTTCACTTTCGAATTGCTCTAATAGTTCGGATTCATCACCTTTAAATACGATTCTGACAATCTCTCTTTGTTCACATAAAGTTCGATTATTTTATATAATCGAATACCCTATAATTATGATAAAATGATTTTAAACCTGTTATACCAAGACTCCTGGAAAACTAGGAGTCTTGGTTATGTAACTACCATGATTTGAAAATACAATAGAAATTTACGAATCAAAAACCAACATTACAGAGTTTGCATCAGGAGGTATATAATGAAAAAATTATATTATGCATCGTTCGTATATTTAGTTATCGGTTTATTATCTGGTGTATTCGCTAGAGAATATGCAAAATCAAAGGGCATTCTAGGGTCCACTCTGCTGAACCTTTTACACACACATACGCTCGTACTTGGATTTTTATTTTTCCTAATTGCCCTAGCATTAGCAAAATCATTTGCATTTCATAAAGTGAAGGGTTTTAATATGTGGTTCATCGTCCATAATATTGGATTAATTTTAACACTTTCTTCACTGGCAACTCGTGGACTTCTTCAGCTAAATGGAGCTGATTTCAAAGGATTAACCTATATAATCGGACTCTCCCATTCTCTCATCGGCCTTACCCTTATTTGGTTTATGATGCTATTAAAAAAATCATATAAAATGTAGTGTGTAATAAAGCTTCAGCAAAAACAAAAAAGAATCTCATATTACTTATGAGACTCTTTTTTCTACATTAAACAGATTCTATAACCTTAGCATTATAAATAAACATTCGACTTACTATCGTCATCACAATTACAAGGATAAGAAAATATAGAGGCATAACAAGCAAAGAACCTGTATGCAATTGACTCATTCCCCAAATCGTAACGGTAATGATGATATAAAATCTTAGATATTTAGAGCTTTCTTTCGCTACGGAACTGGAGGGGCCATGATAGAAATACGGTCATAATACATCAAAAAGAACACCTCAATTGCTTCATGTTAATACCTATAGGAGGGTATGAATTAACATTTATTTTTCATTACTTCTCTTTACAAAGATTAACATATATTATATGTTTCATTTTCCTATATTACAAAGTTAAAGAACAACATATTCCGTCTCAATACATAGATTGATAAAATTGCTTTTTTGCCCCCCCCCTCATCATAGGCATAAATTCCTGTACCCGCTAATTTTAACTGTCTTTCTTCTGTACTAATCTTAGTAACATCCTTCTTTTTATGATCATAAACACCCTCGCTGGCTAACTCCAGTTTCCCTACATCAGAACGGATTTTAGTCATTCCTACTCTCTCCCCTCATTAAATTTATTTTTAGAGTCTAAATACTCCTTTTTTCCATCTTTATCATTATATTGTTTAGGTGAAAAGCTTACAGTGTAATTTTCTCGATATGATAACAACTGATCCTGAACTTTCTTTTTATAATTGATATCCAAATCCATATCCACAATTCTATTAGGCTCATTAGGTGAATTTAGCTTCATTTCTAGTTCTGCTGATATAAATTCATCATAATCCAAGTGTAGTTTCGGTTTTACAATTTTATCAAATTGTTGTTTATTAAACTTAAACCTAACCAGTACAGGCTCATCCAGTCCTCTTCTTGTATCTTCAGGTGTAACTTTCGCAAGCCCTTTTAAATCTGTAAAAAAGAAAGTAACTAAAGATACATCTACATTAGGTGTAGAAAACTGAATATTCTTATTGGAATAACTTATGTTTGTTGTATACACATCTTCTTCTTTTTTATCCGTTGTACCCCTTATATGTTCTCCAGAGTAATGTATTGTGTACGTACTCTTAGACTGCGAAGTTACACCATAAAACGAATGATCTCTTATCGAAAAAGTTCCTTCCGTGACTTGATCTATTCTTGCTTCATCCCTTTCCTCTTCCACCTTCGGATACTCTAGAATTCTATAAACACCCACTGATACATAAGCATACCCATCATCACTTGCAGCCATGACAGTCTTCATATCACCTTCATCCAGTGCTTTGGCAATATCCTTATACGCAACCTTGCATCCTGTAAGTGTTAAACATGTTCCTAGTAATACACTTATGAAACCCATTTTTACTCTTTTTTTCATACAGTCACCTCGTTCGTTACTCTTGGCATTTTAAGTTTAGTTATATTTCCTTTTACCCTGCGACATAAAAGTTCCAACTTGATGAACGCGCGACACAAATAATTAAGGATTATTGAAAATTCTTTAAAAGTATCCTTTCAAAAAATCCCTTTGTATCATCATGATTTAAAACCCCCAATAAATTAGGTGTTTCAAAGAATTCCACATGACTTATTTCATTATCTTTTGGATGTAAATCTGTTCTGTCACCTATATATTCTACATAAAACATAGTGGTTTCTTGTTTTTCATATCCGACATTCGATTGGACTTCTTTAGGGAAAACAAAACAAATCTTGTCTTTGAATTGTTTAATAACCCTAAACTCTTTGGAACCAGTTTCCTCTCCAAGTTCTCTCAAAATAGCACTTGTTAAGTCATCATCTGAATGTTTTACTCCTCCTTTTGGAAAGTCCCATTCACCCTTTGACATAGTATGTTCTTCTGCTATATCGCTAATTTTCACCTTATGTACCAATAAGAACTCATTATGTTGGAATACGATTGCACCTACAGCTTGCCTAATCATTCTACTGTACCCCCTAGAATCTTATTATGAATGTTATTTGGATTTTTAGCCCATTCCAACATTAATTCTCTTTGCTTAACGGCTAAATCTTCAAATGGTTCACTAATGTGCTCAATATTGTTAAAGCGTTTTTCAAAAACACGAGTACTATTAATCTTGAGATACCCACCAAATCCCTTGTCATCATTTAAAATCCATACTACTCTTGTAAAATGAGAAAAAAGTATAGCTCCGGTACACATCGGGCATGGTTCTAGTGTTGTATATAATGTAATAGGTAGTCTGTTTTCTTTAGCAAGTATGAGCTTCTTTCCTGCTGTTCTGATAGCATCAATTTCAGCATGAGCGGAAGCATCATCCTGAGTATGTACCCTGTTTCGTCCCTTACCTAATATTCCATTGTTTCGCCCAACAATAATAGCACCTACTGGATATGTGTTCTCTTTCATTGCTTTTTTCGCTTCTTCTAAAGCCATTTCTAAAAACAAACGATCCATTTCTCTCACCAAAACAAATTCCCCCTTTTAAATTCAATTCTATCAAAGAAAAGTAATAAAAATATGATGAACAACACACGAAATTAACATTAAATGTAATTATTTGAAGTAAGAATGAAAAAATCTAATTTATTTATAAATAAATTAGATTTTCAATCATATAAATAAAATCTTAGAATTAATTAAAAAGATAAAGACTACAAGTAGAAATTCATTCACGCGAGTCTTTATCTGTCCACAAAAAGAGTTGGTACTTTTGTATCGTAAGTTGGGAACTTTGTGTCCTGAAATGGGAGTTGGTATTTTTGTGTCGTAAGAGTAGGGAGATTTGTGTCGCTGGACAGTAAGAGCAGTGTGAAAAAAGGAATCTCATAACACTAACTTTGTTATTAGTTTACGTAACACCACTTGTCAGTAGTTAATCTATCTAGAAACCTAGAAAAAGTCGCTTCAAATCTTTGAAGCGACTTTTCGTTCACATAATTTGTATCATCCGTAGTTCTTAAGTGATATTAATATAATGTTGAGTTGAAATAAAGTTGTACTGTTTATAAAAAGTTAAACTGTTTGTAAAAAAGACGAATCATAAAATGGTTTTTATTGTATTTTTTTGAACGGTCGTGCTAAAACATAACCATGAGTATAAAAAATAAAACAAACAACCAAAAAGAAATGTCATTTATTGAAAAAGCCCGTAGAACTCAGATTGTGGAATGTACGATTGATACACTTGCTGAAGTGGGTTATGCACAAGCCTCTTTAGGACAAATCGCTAAACGCGCAAAAATAAGTAAAGGGGTTATTTCTTATCACTTTACAAACAAAGAGAAACTTCTGGAGCAAGTTATAACTGATTATTATATAGCTTGCCAGTCCTTTATTTGTTCGCAAATTGAAGCTCAAACGCCCCCAAAAGGAATACTCCAAACGTATATTAAATCTAATCTGAAATTTATTGATGAACATCGTAAGCATGTATTCGCTGTTATAGAAGTTGTTTCAAATGAAAGAACAGATGAAGGGAAACTTCGGTTTGCAGCAGACTATGATGAAACCATTTTTCTTCCCATTGAAAATATTCTACGTTTAGGGATACAAGAAGGAGTGTTTCGAGATTTTTCTGAAACGTCTTTAAGGGTGATGACGTTAACAATCAGGCATGCCATAGACGGATTTAGCCTAGAGCTAATGAGAAATCCCGATCTTAACGTTAAAGATTACACTGAAGAACTTATCACAATCTTTGAGTGGGCAACTCAAAAGTAACATATCACCCTAATAAGGGAGGAAGTACATGATATTTTATGAGGTTATTTGTTTTTGTTGTAAAAAAGTATTTCGGGTATATGAAGGAACTGAAAAATATAAGCAATTTAAGAAAAATCCGAAAAGGAAATATTGCTGTGACGAATGCGGTCATAAAATAAAACTTGAAGCAATAAAACATTTTTTTAGATAGTGGTACTATCTACTACTCACTTTTGCTAGTAGATAATGTCCAACATAAACTATTCTAAAATGGTTAAACTTTTTTATAAAACGGAAGGTTCATCCAAGAAGAAAAGACACTATTTTAATTAATCGTTTTTCAAAATGGTGTCTTTATGTTTCTCACTAAATAAGGATTTTCGCTGTACAGAAATGGGTTAATAGTGTTGCAATAATCTTTTTTCTATTTTGCTACAAATATCGTAGGATTATCGGAAATTAATTTGCAACATAATATACGCAACGTTTTTATTAAGTCTATTTTGGGGGTCTGTGTAGCAATGGAACCAAATCACTCAATAAGTATTAGCGGACATTATCCGTGCACAAAAAAAGAAGGCTCTTCAATTTGGAAGACCTTCCTTTTTAAAGATTCATAAATAATCTACATAGTTTATCATATCTGACAAAGGAATTATAAATGTAACTTTAGTTCCTATATTCACCTTAGAGTCAATCGTAATTTTTATGCCTAGCTTGGAACAAAGCTTTTCACATAGATACAAGCCCATACCTGTACTTTTACTAAATCTTCTACCATTTTCACCTGTAAATCCTTTTTCAAACACTCTATTTATATCTTTATCTACGATCCCTACTCCATTATCTTCTATAGTTAACATGACTGAGTTGCCTTTCTTAACTGAATATATGCTGATCATGGGCGTTTCACTGTTTGCATATTTTACAGCGTTCCCTATTATCTGATTGAGCATAAACTCGAGCCATTTTCCATCACTATATACAATTTCATTGATATCTTTTATATCTAGTTTGATTTTCTTATGAATGAAATCCCTATAATTTCTTTTCACGACATTCCTTACTGCATCATTAAGATGAATGGGTTTAATAATGTAGTCTTTGCTTACATTGTTACTTCGGGAATAATACAACACCTGTTCTACAAACCCCTCAATCCTATCGATCTGGAGGTCTATTTTATTCGTTAATTCATTTTGATTATTTTCAATAATTAGCTTTGTAGAAGCAATTGGGGTTTTAATCTCATGTACCCATGTTTCTATATACTCCCTATAGTCTGCCTGCATATCTTTGTAGTATTTCACATTCTCATGCATATCTCTACTTACCGGCTTCAGTATATGGTTTAGTTTTTCCCCATGGATAAAATGAGCTTCCTTTATTACTTCTGGAAGTAGGTATTTCTTATCTAAACTTTCTAATATGCTGTCAACTTCATCATAATATACTTTAGCCTGTATACACTCTAAAGCCATATACGAAAATAAGGGCAAAAACCAAATACAAAACACAAAGAATATGAGAAGGGCATGAAAATCCATCATAACCATCACAGCTAATAATATAAGAAATAGCAGCAGATTAGATATAATTACTACCACTTTGTCTTTAATAAATTCACCTATACTCATGGCATGATATACCCCAATCCCCTTCTTGTTTCGATTGGATTTTCGATGCCAATCTCCTCAAGCTTTTTTCGTAATCTAGTAATATTCACAGTTAAAGTACTGTCATCTACAAAATAATCTGATTTCCACAAGTGTTCCATAAGGAACTCCCTTTTTACGATATTTCCCTTATTGTTTATTAAATAGGAAAGGATTTTCACTTCATTTTTCGTTAACTCTATCGCTTGGTTTTTATACATAACGCTTGCATTGGAAAGATTTAAATGGAAATCCATGTAACTTAACATATTACTCGCCTTCGAGCTTCCATATGTTCTTTTCAAGATATTTGTTATCCTTGCTAATAATATTTCTGTATTATAGGGCTTTGTAATAAAATCATCTGCACCTAAGTTCATACTCATTAATTCATCTACTTCATTATCCCTACTTGTAACTATTATAATTGGAACATCTGAATTTTTACGTATTTCTCTACATATATAATATCCATCGAACACAGGAAGATTTATGTCTAGCAATATAAGGTCTGCATTTTCGTTTTCAACATACTGCATGATATTATTATAATCTATAGGAGCTTTTACATCGTATCCATATCTTTGTAAAAAGTTTTGCAATTCTTCTCTGATCACTGCATCATCTTCAATAATCATAATTTTCTTCATAAAATTCCCCCTTCGATCTATTTCACCTTCCATTATATTATCCCTTATATTTTATATAAATATACAGCTATATTTAACTACTAAATATGAAAGTACATATTTAGTTTTATCAGGAATTTTCACCTGTTAAATTCTTGATTATGTCAAAGAGGTACCTACTTTTCAGTAAATACCTCTTTACATGAATACTTATTTATTATTTAACATTTAACTTTTCTTTCACTTTTTCAGGTAATTGTTCCGCTGTTACCTCTTTATATGAGTTTATATCATTTGAATCCTTATTCAAGGGTTTAAATACATCAACAGCAAGATATGCATTTACTTTCAGCTTTTTTTTAGCCCAAAATTTCACAGGAACCTCATTTCCGTTTTTATCATATGCCATTAGATTATAATCAACGAATCCCGTCGAAGGGTTCACAATTCCTGATTTACTATTTTCTGTTATTTTAACGTAACACTTTTCATACTTCAGTTTATTATAACCGTACCACCCTCCAACTGCTGCGAATAATAGTCCACTTAAAATACTTAAAACAATTAGCGTTTTTTTCAAAATAATCACCTTTTACTTCTATTATTTTTACTGCTGAATTTTACTAAAACCTTGTCTACAATCAATCTCTTTATAAATTACTCTTAACAATATTTTTATATCCTATATATGTTGTAAAGAAATATCCTACATACACTATAATAAATATGAAAGCGGTCATTAGCGCTGGAAGGGTAATATCTAGTTGATACACATTACTTATCGTTTCACTCATCATCTTAATTCCCACCACTGAGTGAATCAATGCAAGAATAACCGGAAGACTAAAATATATGCAAGTTTGCATAAAAATTGTTTTGTTAATCATTCTTTCGTTTGCACCAATTCTCTTTAAGGCTTTATATCTTTCTATACTATCACTGGCCTCTGATAATTGTTGAAGAGCTAATACAGCCATGCTAGTAATTAAGAACACGATTCCAATATATATTCCGATATACAGCACCATAACTGTGAACCCCTTGGATTCTGAGTATGTTTGATCCTTTGATACCCCCTGTGGCATACCTCTATCCCGATATCCAGCCATAAAAAAGTCATGGTCGATTTCATCATATTTTTTATTATATTCTTCTCTGTTTTTATCTAAATAATTTACATTAAATACTGACATACGAATCTTATAACCTGATAAAAATTCATCATTTATAATGATTGTACATACATTATCTGTAAAACCACTAGTAGTATGAAGATTTTCTTCTATAACTTTAGTTTGTTTTACCGAATATTCTTTTCCTTTAATATTAAGTTTATTACTGTCTTTCAACTTTTTATTAATTGGTTTAATTACTGGACCTTTATCTGATGAGATTAAAACCTCATCCTTATTTAAATTTATTTCTTTTTCACCCTTTAATTGGAGAATTTTATTATAATCAGATACCTTAACAAAGCTTACGTTAAATGGTTGAAGCTTTTTATCTCGAGATTTCAACAATTCTCCTACGCTTAACTCTGCATCATATTCATTGTAAACTATATATTTTTCATTTTTACTTATTTTAGATTTAATCTTATTTAACGTATCTTCATGGTTATTTTGACTAACATTGTACAACCTTACGCTAGCATCAAAAGGCGTTACTTGTTCAAGTCCTTCTTCAGTAGCTTGTTTAAAACTTATTCCAGTAGACAATATCCCTATTGTAAGAAATAACATTAAACAAATGAGAGACATGGATAAAAAATTCGTATTCACCTTACTATTTATTTGTTTAATTATAAAAATATTTAACTCTTTTAAATATACCTTTTTATTTTTCTTTACTATATACAAGATGAATCCAGATAAACTAAAGAAAAATAATACTGTACCTAAAATTCCAAGGATTATTGCTAGCAGGAACATAGAATTATCTATCCTGAAGCCTATTTTCAGTATTGTTTTATATGCATAGCCAAGCGAGATCACGCATAAAATAAATACTATTAGATGTATAATAGGATTTTTAAATTTTACCTCTTCATTTTTCTTACTTGCTGTTAACAAATCGATGATCTTGTATTTAGAAATAACAAATACATTAAGGATTATAACAAGTAAGAACATGATACCAAAGTACAATATAGTCTTACCTATAGCACCTGTCGAAACCACGAATTTATATTCATTCATCGGTAAATCGAATAGCTTTAAAGTCAAGCTAGATAAGGCTTGTGATGCTGCAATCCCTAGTATAAGTCCGCTAATTAAAGATATAGCTCCAACTATTATGGTCTCTGTTACTAATATGCTAGATATTCTTCTTTTTCCCATACCTAAGGTCATATAAATTCCTAATTCTTTTTTACGTTTCTTTATTAAAAAATTACTCGCATATAATATAAGACTTCCTAATATGATGGATACAAATACTGATATACCAGCCAATGCACGAGTTAATGTTTCTATATATGATGAACCTGTAAACTTCAGTTCAGTAAGCGCCTTTTGTGACTCTATTGAATTAAAGCTATAAAATATACAAACAGCTAATGTTAGTGTTAAGAAATATATAGCATAATCCTTAAAACTCTTCTTTACATTACTTACGGCAATCTTAGAGTACATTATTATCATCACCTCCAAGCAGTGTGATCACTTCGATAATTTTATTAAAGAATTCTTTTCGAGAATCATTTCCTCTTACTAACTCATTAAAGATTTTCCCATCTTTAATAAAAAGGATTCTACGAGCATAGCTAGCTGTAAAGGCATCATGCGTAACCATAAGAATTGTTGTCTTTAAATCTTTATTTAGACTCTCAAATCTTTCCAGTAATAATCTAGATGATTTAGAATCCAACGCTCCGGTTGGTTCATCCGCAAGGACTAAGGATGGATCTGTCACGATCGCTCTTGCTGACGCAACCCTTTGTTTTTGTCCACCTGACATCTGATAAGGATATTTGTTTAAAACTTCTTCAATCTCTAAATACTTTGCTACTGCTTTTATTTTCCCATCTATTTCTGAACTTTTTTCACCTTTAATTGTTAACGCTAAAGCAATATTTTCATATGCTGTAAGAGTATCTAATAGGTTAAAATCCTGAAATATAAAGCCTAACTCATTTCGTCTAAATGTATCTAATGCTTTTGACTTTAACCTAGTAATGTCACTATTATTAATGATGATTTTTCCTGTTGTAATATGATCGATTGTTGAAATACAGTTAAGAAGTGTCGTTTTACCACTTCCTGAAGGTCCCATGATTCCAACGAATTCTCCTTCATCTACTTTAAAGCTGATATTATCAATTGCCTTTGTTACGTTATCTTTATTTCCATAATACTTTTCAATTTTTTCAACACTTAATATGGTTTTCATTTGTAGCACTCCTTTTGGTAACACTCCTGTTTTGACTTCGTCTTATGTAACTAATTTTATCCGGTTATATTTGTAGTATCGATGGAACTACATTACATTAACATTACATTTTCGTAATGTTTCACAAAAGAAACCCTCGACTCATGAATAAGCCAAGGGAAAAATACTGAAAGAGAATTTTGTTTTAGGCACAGTTCCTAAGTAGAAGCTGGATTTGAGTTAATATTTTAGACACAAAAAAGTTAAATCTATGCTACTTTTTTAGCCATATCTTCTATTGGAGGTGCACTACATCCCTTAACGTACAGGAAATTGGCCTTTTCTTTATAAAATTTTGCTTAGCGTACGAAATTCGCGTTTTGTTGGTGCTACCCCATCGCCATCGAGCTAAGGTTTTGAAGTACCCCTTAAATGAAAATTTTCTTTCTCTACAGTTAGTTATTTTGAGAAATCAGCTCATTTTTTTGTTTTTGGGGTGTTTACTTTTCTTAAGTTGATGGGCATAAAAATTGTACGTTTAGACACATTTTAGACACAAAATAACCGGTTCCCTGTACGCTAAGGAATCGGTTATTTATTTTACTACTTTTTTATGGAGTTTTTGTCTCGTAATGGTCTTAAATTATCGAAATTTGTTTTTTGATTTAAGTTCCACACATAATCACCTGTCAATGTAATATGTTCCCAACCAAGTGGAGATATATGTTGTAAATATTCTTCTGGAATGTCCACTCCTTTTGCACGCAAAGCCTAATCGATTGGCCGCTCCACGTTGTTTATTTATAAGTTGCAATTCTTCATCAGCTATTGTGTAGTAGCGTAGAATTTCTCTTTCTTCCATATATTCAGGAATTCCATAGAAACCTTCTCTTTGTGATGTAGTTAGAAGTTCTCTCGTTTTCAAATTCTTATTCTCCTTTGCACATTATTTTATTAGAAACTAACGGTTTTCTTGTTTAGAAAGAGATAGTCCCAAGTGGAGCATGAAACATTTCTTTTGGATAGATGCAAACAACACATTCTAATCTAATTTTCTTTATCAATTTTCTCAATCGGATTATGATGAGCATTGAACGGACATTAATTTCTTGCTCAGAGTTAATACTGTAATTGAAAAGAATTTAAAGATTCTATCTCGAAAAAAAGCAAGAAATGTCAAGAGATATAACATGCTGTGTGCTACATTTAATTGCGAAAGGAATATCGTTGATGAGCAATAGATCGAATAGGAATGTAGAAATTGTAATTCCAATACTTGTTTACATTCAAGCCAATTTACATGAGGACTTAGATTTAAAGGTTGTTGCCAAAAAGGCAGGATTATCACCATTCCATTTCCATAGAATGTTTAAGAATGTGGTAGGAGAAACATTAAAACAATATGTTCTTCGAATTAAGTTAGAAAAAGCAGCATTTGCTTTGAAATATTGGGACGAAAAAATTCTTTCTATATCCAATGAATTGGGATTCAAGAATCCAGAATCATTCACAAGAGCGTTTAAGAGAGAATTTCAATATACTCCAAAAGATTATAGACAACAATTTCGTAAAGGGGAATTGAGTTTGGAAGAAAGACAATCTTTTCTGAATCAAATGACAAATGTATTTGAAATATCACCCGTAACACTGAAACATGTAAGTCCAATTGATGTTGCTTTTATACGAAACACCGGTCTGTACGAAGATGTGGATACGAGACTATTTCATAAACTGATTCAATGGGCAAAAGACAAAAAAATCTATCGGAATGATTGTTTTTTATTAGGAGTTGGTCATGATGCGCCTACTATTACACCAAAAGAATTACTACGATTTGATTGCTGCATAGAAGTCGATCAACCTTTTCATTCAGAAGGAAAAATTAGTTACCAACGATTAGAAGGTGGACAGTTTGCGACTGTTACGTATGTAGGGCCTTATGGGATGAATATGAAACACGCTTACCAAAAATTATATCAAGAAATTCAACATAATAAAAACATTGAGTTTGTGGGGCTCCCTGTAGTAGAGATTTACAGGACAACAACAATCAACCCATCATACAAATTAAATCAAACGGATATTTATGTACCGATTAGAGTGAAATAAGGAGGAATTAGGGGATGTTAATTACATTTCATATGGATATTCAAGCACCTATTGAAAAAGCTTTTTCATATTTAGAAGATCCAGAAAAACAAATGAAGTGGATTCAGGGATTGGAAGGAACAGAAAATATTACAACATTTAATCCAGCTAACCCTGTAGGTACTAAATTTAAACAGCGTCTACGTGAAAGAGGTCGGGTTCAAGAGTACGAAGGTGAAGTGATTGCGTACAAAAAAAATAGTCTCTTAGGAATCCAGCTGCATCTTCCAGCGTTTTTAATTGAAGTCAAATATCAGCTTGAAGTACTAACTGATAAAAGTTGCAGACTATTTTTGACTGAAAAAATAGAAGCTAAAACTCTATTCAGTAAGTGAATGAATTTGACGATCTAGATTTTGGTCAAAAGTAGATACTTGGGCATAACCAATAATCATATGTTATCTCCTGTACAACGTATATGATTTTATTGTACCGAAGGTCCATTTTTTGTAATGCAGAAACCCTTATAAATAAAAAGGAGTGCTTTTAATATGTACAAACTCAAAACAACAGAAACTAACAATAGTGTAATTGAATTTATTGAAAGTGTTGAAAGTCTTAAAAAACGAGAAAACGCATATCAATTATTAGATATATTTACTGAAACAACAGGCTATACAGCAAAGATGTGGGGACCGAGCATTATCGGCTTTGGTACATACCATTATAAATATGCATCCGGTCATGAGGGAGATGCCCCATTAGTAGGCTTTTCCCCCAGAAAAGCTAAAATTAGTCTATATTTTGCAGTTGGTGACCCTAGGCGAGAAGAACTATTAAAAAGCTTCGGAAAATACACATCTGGAAAATCGTGTATTTATATTAATAAAATAGCAGACATTGATAGTAATGTTCTAAAAGCGCTAATCAAACAATCTGTAAATTTTTTGAAAGAAGAGTATCCAAATCATTAATGAAATTTATGGAGAAAATTAAGAAACAGGTATTTTGAACACACATTAAAATACCTGTTTTTAGGATAGGATTTGAAGGGAATTTCAGAACATGGTAATCATATTATTCTGATTATGCCTTAGGAAGATTATGAAGGTGCTCTTTTAGGGGTACGGAAACGATTCAAAGAATAACCCGCCACATCAGAAAAAATTTCCAATTTCAGCGGGTGATTTTTATTATACTTTTATAAGATTCCCATAAAAAAACAGCTACCGCCTATAGCGATAGCTGCGCTATTCATTACTTCGCGCTCACAATCTTATAATAAGAACGAACTGTTAAGAAGTAATATCCGATATAAATAACGCTATACACACCGATACTCATTAGTAATGGAATCAGAATTTCATTTGGCATTACTGTCTTTAATCCTTTTAATGCAAATAAGCTGTGGCAGATTCCTACTAATAATGGAATCGCGAAGATAAAGCCTACTTGTTTTGCAATCGCTCTTTTCATTTCTTGTTTTGTAACTCCAACTTTGCGGAGTACTATATAGCGATTACGGTCTGCACTTGCTTCTGTTAATTGTTTGAAGTAAATGATAGAACCTGTTGCTAGTAAGAACACTAGACCTAAGAAGAGACCGATAAACATCATTAACCCTGTTGCTTCCAGCATCTCGTGGAAACCAGTGTAGAAATCATTGAAAGGTTGTTTAAATTCTGTTTCCCCAGTTCCAACTGGCATCGCTTTCCTTAATTTCTCCGTTAGTACTTTACCATTCTTTTCATCTTTTACATCGATATTTTTAACAATATGTGTCTCAGATACTTTTTTTGCACTGTTATATACTTTATCTGGTACAACAACGAATAATTCACCTAAGTTCGTTAGAGTACGCCCTTCAGCACCTTTAATCGTCAATGCCTTTGTTTCATTTCCTATTGGGAATACAGCTTTGTTCCCTTTATATACCGGACTGAATTCATGACCTTCAATATACAAACCATCATATACAAAAGCTTCATCAGCAGCTAAATTTACTGCATCTACATCCATTTTCTTTGCTATTTGATTAAATGCTGATTGCGATATAAGCTGATATTGCTTGGTAATTGAATCCAGTTTATTCCTACCCATATCTACTTTTTTCCCTTCAAACTTCCCTGTCACAGGAACCATTTCTATTTCGAATTGGTTCGTTACAGGATGGCTCTGTTTCTCTTCATCCAAAATCGCATTTACTTTCTGATCAAGTACCGCATCTTTTTTCTCGTAAGAATAACTGTATGGTGCAAAAGATCTCACTTGTTTAAACGTATTGTAATACAGCGTTACAGATGTACCAACTGCTGTTAATGTGACTGCACTTAATATCGCAATTGTCGCAAGTGACTTCGCATTTCCTTTAATACGATATAGTAACTGTGATGTCGTCACTATGTTCATGCTATTATAGAAAGATGATTTATTATGTCTTGCACGTTTCAACACAAATACAGTAAAGAACATAAATAGTAAGTACGTTCCTAATACTGTCGCAAGTAAAATATACAGTGCAACTATCATAAAGTCCGCATACTTAACTGCTTTATCATACATCAGTGATAAGAAATAACCTGAACTAATTAAAAATACTGAGATCAACGCCATAATCACTGACCCTTTTGGCATTTCTTCTCCTTCACGTTCCGCATGGAAAAGCTCAATCAGTTTAAAGCGGTAAATTAAACGATATCCTTGAAGTGATGTGTACAATATAATCACCATAAAGATAATTGCTGTATCAACAATCGCGGACATCGGTACTTCAAAGTGAACATTTAAGTTTAATCCCATCATACTTACTAGTAGTTCAAGGAATAATTTTGAAAGCACACTCCCAATCGCAATTCCAATTACTAATGACATTAATCCCATTAACATATTTTCATAAAACAGCATTTTACCAATTTGTCTTTTACGAATACCTAATAAAGAATATAATCCAACTTCTTTTTTACGCTTTCGTGTAAAGAATCCGTTAGAGTATATAATAAATACCGCTACGAAAATAATAAGCATTACACTTGAAGCTTGGAATCCCCCACTAATTTTCTTGGAGCCTTCCGCGGCTTTTTCCATTTGTGAATTGTACTGAAGTGCCTTAAATGTAAAATACATAACGATGCTAAAGATCATAGATGCAAAGTATAAAAAGTAATCTTTAAAGTTCCGCTGTATGTTGCGGAGAGCAATACTAGATAATGTCATCTGCCATACCCCCAGAAATTGCAGACATTACGTCGACTACTTGTTGGAAGAATTGTTTACGAGTTAATTCTCCGCGGTGTAATTCTTTATATAACTCGCCATCTTTAATGAAGATAACTCGCTTGCAGTAACTTGCTGCAAACGCATCATGCGTTACCATTAAAATGGTTGAATTATCATGTTCATTTAACAACTTCATACTTTCCAATAAATCTGTTGCTGCTTTTGAATCAAGTGCTCCTGTTGGCTCGTCTCCAAAAACCATACTCGGATTCGTAACGATTGCACGTGATGCCGCGCAACGCTGTTTCTGTCCACCAGATACTTGATAGGGGAACTGATTTAAAATATGATCAATACCAAATTTCTTCGCGATTTCAAGAACGCGGCGATCAATTTCACTTGCCTTCACCCTTGATAACGCAAGAGGTAAAGCAATATTCTCTTTCACCGTTAACGTATCTAATAAGTTATAATCTTGGAAAATGAATCCTAAATGATTACGGCGGAATAATGCCAGCTTATCATCATTCATTTTCACAATATCTTTTCCCTCAATTAAAATTTCACCGTTCGTCGCATTATCAATCGTAGAAAGAACATTTAAAAGAGTCGTTTTACCAGACCCAGAAGGTCCCATAATGCCAACAAACTCGCCCTCTTTTACTTGCAAGTTAATACCTTTTAACGCTTCAAATTTATTTCCACCTGTATCGTATACTTTTTTAATTTGTTTCGCCTCTAATACTGTCTTCATTTCTATCCTCATTTCATCTATTCTCTATTTTCATTCTATAATCTCTACTCTTGCCACTATCAATGCTTCCTCCATAACATGCCAGTTTTATAAGGCCTACTAACAGAAGAAGCGTAAATTTAACTTTACGAATGAAAGTACTTTGTTACTATAGCATTGGGAAATCGTACTAACTATTGATTCTTCTTACATAAACATTACAATTATGTAAGGTTAAAAAATCACCCTATATAATTAGGCATAGCATGCCGGATGGGGCTATTTTTTTCCTGAAATTCTATTTGCAAAGTGGTCATATAATGGATTCGGTCCTGTTATAAAGACTTAAAAAGTCTCTTCAGAATATACTTTGTACCCTTAAAAAGGAACATGCCAAATATACCTCAATCGGCCAAATTTCAAAAATTATGCACTTAAACTATATGAAGAAGGAAATATGACAGTAAAACAAATTTGTGAAATTACCAATGTTTCAAAATCTTCTTTATATAGGAAACTACAAGATAAAATATAAGAAAAAACACCCGCCTAAATTGAAAAAATTTTCAGTTGTAACGGGTTATTCTTTGAATCTTTTCCGTATCCTTAAATGATCGATTCTTCGTAAAATACCCAAAAAAGACCGTCACAGTATTGTGACGGAAAAATGGAAAAATTTTATTAAATTATTACTATTATTATTTATTCGTAGCTTTTAAAGCATCTATCACTATTTTGGTGGCTTCTGCAATAAGTTTATCATCGTATTTAGCATCCTCTTTATCATGATTAGAAAGTATCGCAAGAACAATTGGCTTTTTATTTGGTGGCCAAATAATTGCGATATCATTTCGGGTTCCATAAGATCCTGAGCCAGTCTTATCGGCTACTTCCCACTCTCCTGGAACTCCAGCACGAATTAAGTTGCCCCCCGTAGTATTCCTTTTCATCCAATCTATTAATAATTCCCGTTTCTCAGTTGAAAGTACATCTCCTAGGGCGAAAGCCTGAAGACTAGTAGCTAATGCCTTGGGGGTACTAGTATCATGAGTGTCTCCTGGATGCACTTCGTTTAATTCTGGTTCAAAACGTTCAGGATTTGTAACAGTATCTCCTATTGCTCTCAGTGATTTTTTGAATTCACTAGGCCCACCTAATTGTTTAAGAATAAGATTTTGTGCAGTATTATCACTATATCGAATGGAAGCATCTGCAAGCTCTTTCAGAGTCATACCTGTATCAACATACTTTTCTGTAATTGGATTGTAATTAACAAGATCTTCGCTAGTATACACAATTCTTTCATCTAGATCTTCTATTGATTTTTTTTGTAAAAGTACTCCCACAGCTAGAGCTTTGTGGGTAGATGCGTATGCAAACCGTTCATCTGATCGATAAGTAACGGTTTGATTCGTACCAGTGTCCAATGCATAAATACCGAGTTTAGCATCGAATTCTTTTTCAAGTTTAGTAAAAGAATGATTAACTGTATTTTCTTGTTTGGTTTGTTTAGGTGGTTTAGATTGAGTATTACTATTGGAACAGCCTATAAGCGTTACACACGAAAGAAATAATACAGGTACAACCTTTTTGTAATGTGAAATGTTAAAAAACTTGTTTAAGACTATCATAAATTTTCAACCTCTTTCAAGAATATATGGATTTTGTCTAGGTATTCTAAATACCGATGCAATTAAAGAGTGTATAGGATAACACTCTTCTTGCATCTCTCTTATCATAAAATGAGCAAACTATCATGAACACCTGTTTTATACGTATACTTAATAGACAATCTAAGTAACAAGTTTGTTCCATACATTTAAAAATATTTTCAATCAGCTGGAAATAGGTATAGTGCTGAAATCATGACACAAAATGGATTTATAATTATTATACTAGGAAGTATTATCAGCCTATTTTTAAATAGCCCTTCCACTGTAATACTTTTAATTATGGGATCTATGCTATTACTAATGATCAGTATGTTTATAAGAGTGGAGAATAAGCTGAAAAAACTGGAAAAACCATGTAGCTAAAATTTTTGTATAGAGTATTTGTGAAGCTTTATAAAAAAGTTCGATCAAAAATACTTTGCAAACTTATATTGTACGATAAAAAAACGAATCTTTTTCAAAATAGATTCGTTTTTTTTGAATGGACATTCCATTTTTAAAAGATGTTTGATTAAAACCCACTTAGAATTTCTTAATTAAAGGAGATAGAATATCGCAACTTTTTTATAAACACCGTGACTTTATTTAAAAGCGACATTAGAAAGAATAACGCTTTTTTGTACTTAGGGGGAGTGAAATTTCTTAAGTTGATGGGCATGCAGCTGTACTCCTAATAGAAATTATTAAGTAAATATTGATGTAAATTTAGTGAAAAAGCTCTTCACTTTAGCATTCTGAAGAGCTTTTTCATTAATTATAAATATACGAGCGTGTATTGATTTTTATTTTCCCAAAATAATTACATGAAAATCTATTATTTCGAACTATCCCCTGACCCATCTGAGTTAAAATAGTACCATTTGCCATTAATTTGTTGCCAGCCTGTTTGCATAGCTCCAGAAGAATTGAAATAATACCAAGCACCATTAATTTGTTGCCAGCCTGTTTGCATAGCTCCAGAAGAATTGAAATAATACCAAATACCATTAACTTGCTGCCAATCTGTTTGCATGGCTCCAGAAGAGTTGAAATAATACCAAATACCATTAACTTGCTGCCAATCTGTTTGCATGGCTCCAGAAGAGTTGAAATAATACCACTTGCCATCAATTTGTTGCCAGCCTGTTATAATGTCGTCTGTTGGTTGAGAAAGGTTATTATAATACCCCTCAACACCATTTACGAATGAATCCCATAGTCCATTATTAATCATGTTAGCAGGACAGTTTTTACCACTCCATCTTTGGTGTTTTACGATATTATTTAACGGTACACCCGTTTCTTTCATTAAATAAGCTACAAGTTTCTTAGCGTTATTTACTGCTTTACTGTAGTTACCATCTCTGTTAACTGCGATTTCAATTGCAATAGATTGTCTATTACCTGGACCATCACCGTCTCCTGCGTGCCACCCGTTCTCGTTTAATGGTAAGTGTTGATAAATCTCTTTATCGTCTACTGTAAAGTGCCATGATGCAGTTCGGTCTGTGTTCCCTACTGCTTGGTTATATAGATATTGAGCGTGGTTTCTAGCACCTGCTCCTACACTTGTATTATCAGTCTCATGAATTGTAATATACTTTGGACTCATGTAGTTTTGAGGACGAATATTATCGTTACCTACTGGAACAATCCATTCAGTGAATGGAACACCATTTATTGTACTAGAGATTCTAGGTGATGCGGAAGACAGACTACGTTTTATTCTGTTGGAATTGTTAGGAACAGTTAATGTACCCGTTTCTTCATGAATACCTTCTGAACGTTGAAGACTGTCTGCTTTCTTATTATCGACAGTACCTCCACCACGTCCGTCTACCCCTCCAAAACTAGCTTCAATACTTTTTATAGCCTGTTCATCTGATGCTTGAAGTTGGTCTGTTTTACCTTGTTCTTGAACGCTTGTAGGTTGCTTATTGTTTACTGATTGTTGTTCCTCTGCAAATGATGCTAATGGTGAGGATAATACCGTTAATCCTGCTGTTAATGCTACTACTTTTTTGTTAAATTTAATATTCATTTCTACTTTGGTATATCTCACTATTTTAATAGATATACCTTCCTCCTTGTACTTCTTTTAGTGTGAATAATAGTTTAAATAATGGTAGTCTGAATCAAAAAAATAACGACTTGATTTTTCATTTCATATAATTAACTGAAATCTATAGGTCCTCCTAGATATGTCAATATTTCAGAGTTATAACACAACATTAGGGCTCCTCCCACAACTAAGACCAATGAAAAGAAAATCCAACACAGATTTTTCTTCATAATTGTTTAAATCTATATTAGGGAGCGTTTCAAACAAATATCGAAGAGAATGATAAGGACTTAAATTGTTCTCTTTTGCAGTTTCAACCACACTATACATGATGGCACTCCCTCTAGTACCTTCGGAAAAATATAATTTAAATAACATAAATAACCTTTAATATACGAAACTATAACATTTTACTTTATATCCCGTTTGTTTTCTATGAAATTCACAAATCTTTCAAAAATCCTGATTACAAATAAAAAGAGACTTCAAAACACATAAGTCCTTTTTTATGTTGGTTTGGAATAAAGTTTGATCAAACCTCAGGAGTTTTACCGTGACAGCTTTATCTAATGATGCAAAACGGTGCAACCTTTTTGCAAACAGTTAAACTTTATTCAAAACAGTACGACTTTATTTCAAAGAAACAACCCTGTCATGTATCTTAGTATTTCGGAACTTCTAATATACTCTTTTTCTTCCCATCATATACTATAGCTGTTTTTGCTTTTATATTCTCATTGTTATATGTAAAATCTTGGTTTGAGAAATTCACAATCACTTTCATGTTTTTTCCGAATGTCGTACTTTGAACTTGCCGATCTTCAGACAATACTTCAAAATTAGTCATTGGTTTTGTTACGGCTTTCTCATGAAATGGAGACCATACTTTCAAATAAGAGGTAATGATGGATTTACTTTTCTCCCATTCATTTTTATCAATATGATATAAAGGTGGTACATTATACAACATTTCAGATAACATTCTATTTCCTATCTCATCCTTAATTCTAAAACTTCCCCATGCCCATTGGTGAGTAGTAATAATTGAATCATTATATACAAGTTTATATAACGGAATTGAATATACAGGATTATTATAAATATTTTTATAAATAGGTTTGATTGGTATGGTTTTGGCATTCGTTTCTGGAATAGCACCATCTGGTGAAGTGGATTTATATCCGCCTACATAATATGGGCTCTGTTTATCTTTCATATCAGAGTCGGGCCAAATCCCAGGCGTTTCAATTCCATGCGCAAAGGCAATTATATTACTAGCAAAGTCATTCCCACCTTCTGATCCGACTACCATATGTTTTTCTTCGCTAATATATTTCATTCTTTGCAGTCTTGCTTTTACATCTTGTTCCTGAGTAGTAATGTGATTTGGAGAATAATCATCATAAATTTCACCTGTAGCATCACAATCGACAAACCAAGAATTAAACGGTATATTATTTTGTAAAATATCACCTACACGTTCTTGCACACTAGGTAAAGATAAAGTTGGATTTAACTTTCTTCCTTTTCCTAAGAATCCTCCTATTTTTACTCCTTTTTCATTCGATATTGTGGCATTTTCATATAAAGTTTTATCTTTAAAAGAAGCAGTATTCCAATCTCTATTTCCAACTTCATGAATCGAGTGATATGAATCATAAGGACCGATTAAATACCCCATTCTATTTGCTTCTTCTACCATTTTGGGATTCATTAATCCATTAGCCCAATTAGGTAAACCTATCCATGCTTTTTTAACATTCGATTTCTTCATATCAACTAAAACATCTGTTGTTTCTTTCTGTTCCCATTTACTTACTTCATCCACTGCATCTGTTAACTTACTCTTAATTAATCCTTTGTTCAGTGTATACAGTTCTTGTTCACTTAAGTTTTGGATTCCTTTTTTCAACAATTCATTTATTACAGTATCTGGATTGTTAAAAATATCTTTATTATAAAGTTGTTCTAATTTTAATACCTGATTTATCGCATTAACTATTACTTTTTGCTGGCTTTTATCAATAGCTTTTTGATTCTTTATATCTTGCATAACAGTTTCAAAATCTTTTGAGCCATCTTCCGTATTTTCTTGTAACAACTGTGCAATCCAATTTGTAAATGTCTCATCCATTTTTTGTGTGAATTTATCCCACTTGATATTTTCTACTGAAATCCCACTGTGGTCCCAAAAATAAATATGAGGAGCACCATATAATTTTTTAATGTTCGGATTTGTTTTTGCTTTTTCTTCTAGTGTCTTAAATTCTCCCTGTTCTTTTATATAATTTTTATAAATATTTGCCATCGAGACAGGGTTTTTATCAGTTAGATACAATCTGAATCCATATTCTTTATTCTTATTAATAGAAGGATATTGATGTGTAAAACTAAACTGTATATCGGAATCAGCAGTGAAATGAATATTATCATTATACATATTGTCAGCTATATACATAATGGAATATTTAGATTTATTCAATGCAAAGAATCTCATAGAAAAACGTTCTATGAATGACATGTCTTTATCTTTTAAATATTCTTTCCAGTTTGGGTCATTGCTAGGTATATTTTTTCCTTCCCATAATGGTAACGTATAGCTGTCCGCACTTACTTTAGGCCATGTAAATTCATTAGCTCCTTCAGACTTAGTAGATTTTAACTTAATACTTAAATAGGATTCTTTCTTTTCAATCTTCACATCTATTTGGTCATCTGGATAATTCCAAGATATACAATCATGTTTTTTTATTAGATTTGTTATTTTTTTCTTCGGTAGTGGTAAGGAAGCATTTTCTCTCACACCATCTTTTTCCACAAAAATTTCACCGGTTTCAGGATTCACATCAAAAGTAAAATTTTTGTATTGAGAAACTACGTTTTGTCCCTTTGTTGTAATATCCTTTTGTTGCGCATAACTCAGGGATGGTAATGTAAGACATATTGAACTCATCAAAATTGGAATGACTAGCTTGTTCATTTTTTTATTCATACTTATAAACCTCCTTTTTTGTATTTCTATCATACAAATACATTGTGACATGAATGTGACAATGTATTTTATTATTATTTAGCTTAATGATGAGTGGATCAAAAAAGAACGAATTCTTGCCGTGCCCCCTCAAGTCTCGAATGATCCTCACGCAAAAGAGACTTGTCCATGACAAGCCTCTTCCCCGCCCTATTTGTTTATACTATTCTCAACAAGCCCAGTGGCATCCTCTAATGTGCGTTGCATACTATCTGCACGTTGGTCCGTCATATTTTGATCACGTACAGCTGCTTCGGCTACTTGTATTTTTTGCTCTAATGCTTTCACTGGTTCATTCTTGTATTGCCCTACCTCTGTTCCTACTTGTATCTTTGTTAAGAAATCTTTTTCTCTATTAATCTTTACTTGAAGTCTTTCTTTCGCCGTTTGTGGCTTTTCTTCTGCCCCTTTAGAATGTAAAAAGGTTTGATGTGCCGTTTGTAACGATTGATACATTGTAACGATTTCTTCCTTTGTTACCATCATTCTTTCAAACGTTTCTTTTGCACCGTTATATGCTTTTTGTAATGCGGCAAACGCTTTTTGTGAATATTGACCAGGCTTCTCTCCAAATTCGTAAGTACCTGCCAATGTTTCTTTTACCTTATTCATTTCTTCATATAAGTTATCAATCTCTTCTATTTTTATCCGATTATTAAACTCATTATAAGCCGCTTTCACTTCAGAAGGCGTTAGTGCCTTACTATATAGTCTTGCAAGCACAACTTTTCCATTTAATGGAACATCACCATTACCAGAGCTTGTTGGATCTGCTCCAATCGCAAATGGTACGTTTGGATGATACACTTTCCCCGTTACTCGCTGACTATTTACTTTTTTTCCATCTACATATACTGCAAGTTCACTTCCATTATATGTTCCTGTTAGATGGTATGTTTTATTAGCTTCTAGCTGTACACCAATACGTTTATAACTGCCACCAATATGTGCCCATAATTCTACATAACCAGAACCTGTTGATTCAAATCCAATTCCACCGCTTTCGGTATTTTCCATAATTGCTTGATTGCGAATTTGATTCATAGAAAACACTGCTTCCAGTGTAAAGGAATCCTTTACCTTTTCTTTTTGCTCATTTGAAAATGGAATATATCCATATGTATTATTCCGTCCACTTAATTTCATTACGTGTTTCTTTAAAGGTTTCTCATACTCAATTGCTACATTTCCTTTTACACTTCCATTTGCACCAAACGATGAATAATCTTTAAAAGTACCATCTAAAAAGTTCACATCGAATACATCTGCTTTCGGTACTTTCGCATTCGGATCAATTACTTCTGTATTCGTTTCAAATTCTTCGCGCAAAGGAGCACTACTTTCATTTCCAAATGAATCTAATGCTGTTACTTCTATGTTATATTCCGTATTAATCTCTAGTCCACCTAATGTAAATGTCAGCTCTTTAGGCACCGGATCCCGGTAGAACTCGGAGAAGGCTAAAAGCTGGTTTTTCACCTTTCCTGTTGCTTTCTCTTTTGCTTGCAAACGGTATGAGTGAACGAGTAAATTATCTACAGCTTGCGGAAATGTCGCTGTCACAGATGTCTCTGTTATATTCGAAAGTTTCAGCTTTGCATCTTGTAAAAATGCCGGCTTTTCCTTATCACGATCTTCTGTATACTTAAAAGATTCTTTCTTTGCTGGAAGTTCAACTACCCACGGCTCACCTGTCCAAGAGTTCGTATGAAAATCACGGCGATGAATCGTCACTTTTTGATCGTCTACTTCTACCAATAAACCTTGGCTTAATGTTTCAGCTCCCGGCGGAATATTTCCTTGTACTTTTCCGCTTTCCACTTCCATATAACTAACTGATGATGTACCAACAGACGTAAAGTCTTTTTGGTGAATTGACCTTGGATCATCAAGTGGATAATGAGAATGACCAGAAAACGTTACAGCTTGTGGATACTCTTTCAAGACTTCATTAATTTTGGCACTATCATTTGTCCCCCATTCATGACTCCCGTACACTGTTCCTTTAATTTGCTGATGTAAAAAGACAAAGATTGGCTTATTTGGATCAGCTTGCTTCGCTTTTACTAATTCCTGCTTCAACCAATTAATTTGTGTATCTGAATAATACCCATGTGTCACTCCATTTTCTGGGCTCATCACAAGAAAATGATAGCCTTTTACAGCTTTGTGATAATAGATAGATTCCATTCCTGTTTTTTTAAGAAAATGTTTCTGTGCATCATGTGCCAATAATCCGTTCCAATAATCATGGTTACCTAAAGCATACATAGCAGTTGCATTTTGATTTCCATATTGCTTATAAGTTTGGAAGAAACGATCATACTGCTGCGTCGAGCCACTGTCTGTAAAATCACCAACAACTACAAATGCATCTTGTCTTGGAGCTACTGCGTTTAATTGCTGCAGCGCTCTTTGAAAACGAAACGTATCATCCGTTCCACTATTTTTAATGTGTACATCACTTAACACCGGAAAAACAAGCTTCTTCTCTGACGATTCTTTCTCTGTTTTTTCTTCTTTTGTTTCTGCAAAACTAGTCCAAGAAAAAGATGTAAATACTAAAAAGAAAACTACTAAAAAACCAATAAGACCTTTCACTTTACACAACATCCTTTTGATCACAAAAATCCTCCTCGCATATATTGTAAAATACAAGAATATTTTAGCGAAACGTTATTAAACTAGTATAAATTAAAGGTAAAAAATGTTAAAAATTTGTAAAACAAAGTAAAAAACCCCGAAAATAAGTCGGTTTCCTGGTTCTGGTGCAAATATATGAAGAAGAACGCGAATAATAGTAGATTCCTAGTGAAATCGTATTTTATGCTATAAGGGGGTTCAGCCGCATGCCCATCAATTTAAGGCATTTTAATACCCAAAGTGTAAAAAACGTTATTCTTTCTAAACAAGCTAGATTAGAAAAAATAACGTTTTTGAACATTTCAATTCAAAGTGAACTACTTGATTTATTCGACGGATGAAAATTGGCAGGGCTCCAACTTGGATAACACAATTATTAGGATTGGAATGTTGCTTTCTGACATGAGTTTGGATAAGAGTACTTGAAACACTATATTTTTCTTTGTATTAACGAATTTAATTATTTAACAAATTGTTAAATCTCTCCTATTTTTAGCGGGAAATTATGTGTAACTATTTTTTCAAAACAGAAATAGACTTGATTGTTAACAGGTTTTGACTTGAAAATAACTTCTCCTTTTTTTACATATCCATTTTTCTCATAGAACCTTTGAGAAACATCGTTTTTTGAAAAAACATCTAAGCGGATACCCGTATATTTCCGCTGAATTGCTAACCCTTCACAAAAATCTAGAACTGCTTTTCCATAGCCATTGCTTTGTTGATCTGGATGTATACAAAATGAATGTATAACAAAATAAGCTCCTTCATTATAAGACCATTGGATATTTGACCATTCTATAGGTTGCCATTCATCAAGTACAAAAACTCCAACTAACTCAGTTTTATTTTTTAATACATATAATTCCTTGTTTTCTATTTTCTCAGTAAAGTTTGATTAAAAGTCCTGTATGATATGCAGGACTTTTTTGTTCCGCAATCGGGCCATTTAATTGAATAAATCTAACCGTTTCTAGAGGAAACGGTCAGATTGACGAGAGAAAGTTTATTCACTCGTATTTCTTTAAAACAATAGCTGCATTATGACCTCCGAAACCAAATGAGTTAGATAGTCCCATATTTATTTTCACTTGACGAGCAACAGATGGTACATAATCCAGATCACATAATGGATCAGGATTTTCTAAGTTAATTGTTGGAGGAACTATCCCTTCCTTTAAGCTCATTGCTAAAGCAATTGCTTCAACTCCACCAGCTGCCCCTAACATATGTCCAAGCATAGATTTATTAGCTGTTACTGGAATCTGATAAGCTTGTTTTCCAAACAGCTGCTTAATAGCCATCGTTTCAGAGATATCCCCCACTTTTGTACTTGTTGCATGGGCACTAATAACATCAATTTCTTCAGGCGATATATTAGCATTTTTTAAAGCTGATCTCATTGCAAGATAGGCGCCTTTACCTTCCGGATGTGTAGCTACGATATGGTGTGCATCTGAACTTGCACCATATCCAATGACTTCTGCATAAATCTTTGCCTCTCTACGTAAAGCATGAGATAAAGATTCTAAGATTAGAATTCCAGCTCCTTCTGACATGACAAATCCATCTCGATTTTCATCAAATGGACGACTAGCTTTAGTGGGATTATCGTTTCTTGTTGATAATGCTGTAGCGTTACCAAAGCTTGCTATTGATAAGTCTGTAATAGCTGACTCTGTTCCACCCGCAAATATAACGTCAGCTTCTCCAGAACGAATTAGTCTAAAGGCTTCTCCGATAGCCGTATTTCCAATTGCACAAGCAGAAACAGGTGACATAGAAGGTCCCATCGCATTCCACTTGATACTAATTTGTGCTGCAGCAGCATTAGACATTATGGCAGGTACTAGAGTTGGGCTGACTCTTCTTGGCCCCTTCTGCCTAAGCGCATCAACATTTTCAATCAAGGTTTCAATCCCTCCGATACCTGAACCTACGTATACGCCTAACCTTTCTACATCTATACGATTGAGGTCTAACTTAGAATCTGACCAAGCTTGTTCAGCTGCAGCCAAAGCAAATTGAGAAAAACGATCTAAACGTCTTGCTTCTTTCTTTCCTAAAACTTCATCTGCATCAAAATCTAGGACGATACCCGCAATTTTTGTTTTATGATTGGTAACATCGAAAGTATCGATATTGACTATACCAGATTCCCCTTTAATTAGATTGTTCCAAAATGTTTCGATGTCGTTTCCTATAGGAGAAACTACTCCCATACCAGTAATCACAACTCTTTCCACTTTGCATTCCCTCCAATCAATAATATACTTGTATTTTACAGTCATTTTATCCTATTACAAGGGGGGATTTATCCTAGTATAACTACTACTAGGTTAAATTGATATGATAAGGAATTTTAAAAATGAATAATAAAACTAGGCTTGAAGCTCTGTCGGCATTCTTAAAAGCTAAGCGCGCCCAAATTAGTCCAGAGTCTATTGGTTTGCCTGCCGGAACCCGGAGAAGAACACCTGGGTTACGAAGAGAGGAGGTTGCACAGTTAGCAGGTGTAAGCACCACTTGGTATACATGGCTAGAGCAAGGAAGAGATATAAAGGTTTCTACAATCGTACTTGATTGTATCTCTAAAGCTTTGCAATTAAATAATGATGAAACAGACTACTTATATGACCTGGCATTAGAAACAAATTCAGAAATTACAAGTCCAAAAAAGGATCAATCAAAGCTTAGCCCTTCTTTAATACGAATACTAGCTGAATTAACATATTGTCCGACTATCATTACGGATCGACATTGCCATATTGTGGGCTGGAATCCTGCAGCTGCTTATGTTTTTTTAGATTTTGAACAAATACCGAATGATCAAAGAAATTTGATTCGTTTAGTGTTCACTAGAAAAGAATTAAAAGCATTGGCCGTCAATTGGGAACATTTTGTGAAAGGTTTTCTTGCTATTTTCCGTACCTATTATGGACGCTATTTAGACGATGAATGGTACAGCCAGTTTATTAAAGAAATGAGTCATTCACATTCAGAATTCCAGGATTTATGGCAAGAAAGTCAAGTGAGTAAGGCTCCAGACATGATAATTGAATTCAGACATGCTAAAGCAGGCAAAATGTTGTTTAATTTAACTTCTCTTCAAGTTCAAGGTGATATGGATTTACGGTGCAGTATCTATACGCCAGTAGAGGAAACAGATACAGAAAATAAATTAAAGCGATTAATGAAGAGGGTTTCCGTTGAAAATTAATAAAGTAAGTTCATTACATTAGCGAAATGATACTGATTACTGAACAAAGTCATTATTCCTTATGGGAAAAGAGTTAACTTTACTGTTGCCCTTTTGTTCTATGGGTGGATGGCGTTAGTTGAAGGAAAATAAGCTAATTTGCATTCGGATTTCTATTTTCGGTATTCCATTATAGGGCGCTTTAATTGAGCAAGAATCACAAAAATTATCAAACTTTTTTATAAAAGGATGATTCAATTGAATATAAAAAAAGCGTGTTTTAATCAATTTTTTTCAAAACACGCTTTTTCTATTTGTTCTTTTATCAAGGTTTATTAAGTTAATTTAATCAAACTTTATTCCAAGGCTACATTTGTTAAAGAAAGACTTGCTAAAAGATTAATTTAAAATAACTAAGAGTTGGTACTATGCAATTAGAATTATACATACTTTCAAGCTCTGATTTTGTTACCCATTTAATATCGCTTACTTCATCTTTTTGAAGTATGGTTTCTGTAATTTCAAAGCTTTGGTTAAAAAGCCATACATCATAAAAATCATTGTAAACATCCCTGCGTTCGCTCTCTATCAGTTTTCCATTAGACCGAGACAAGTTAATCCCGATTTCTTCTTTCACTTCTCGTACAGCACCATCAAGGCTATTTTCACCTACTAATATAGAGCCACCTGGACATTCCCATAGATTAGGATGAGGTTTATCAGGATGTCTTTTCGTTAGAAGAATTTCACCTTTTTTATTTCTTATCCATACATGGACAACTATATGATAATTACCAACTGCTAACGGAGTACCACGTACATGAGTTTTATTTGTTTTATTTCTATTTTTATCGTAAACATCCCAAACCTCCATAAATGCGCTCCTAAATTCAGTGGTTCAATTCAATATCTCGGAAAAATTCTACAATCCTTCTTCGACTAACCTGTCCCATTAGTTGAAGAATCTTAGAAATGATACTGAGAAAAGAATGTAACCTACTTAAATTTTTCGAAATGATTAGTTACCCAATTTTTGTTATTTTCAACAATATACTGTTCTGCATGAATTAATTTTTTTACAAGTTCTTTTTTAGTTAATTTGGTTCTGGTGCGAAAATGTTAGTTAGAAACATAGAGTAACAATTCCCTCTATATTTCTAGCTTATGAAGATAAACCAAATAATTTATGAATAAATTGTTTTTGATTTTGGACAGACTTGTTCTGAACAAATTTTCCTTTTCCATATCAATCACACACCTTTTTCTAGAGTAATGCTATCAGTATGTCCAAGTTTAGGAGATTACTTGCAAAAGTTTTAGAGTTTTTGCACCAGAACCCTCATTTTTAAGGGCACAAAATATTTTAAGAGTTTTTTAGCTTATATGAACGAAAGTTTATTTTGTTTTCGCTCTTAAGTTGATGGACATGTATGGTGACCCCTATGTTGTTCAATAATAGCACTCTTTTCTGGAACAACAACATTTTCTATTAATGATTTTTCATCCACTCTGATTTATTCAATATATAGT
This sequence comes from Bacillus sp. 95MFCvi2.1, assembly GCF_000374965.1. NCBI lineage: Bacteria > Bacillati > Bacillota > Bacilli > Caryophanales > Bacillaceae > Bacillus > Bacillus sp. 95MFCvi2.1. Next base: position 180,066 of record NZ_KB895697.1, read on the forward strand.
GATTATATAATTCGCTTTCTATTGTCTGTTGACTCAGATAAGTAAATCCACATTTTTCAATAACTTTATTTGATGAAACGTTGTTAATTAAAGCTACTGCGTTAATGACATCTAAATTTGTATTTGTAAACAAATAGTTAATCAATCCTGTAGACGCTGTAGTAGCGTATCCTTTCTTTTGATATTCACTTGAAATGGCATACATAATTTCTCTATTCGGTGAAGGTAGCTCATCTTTAATACCTGTACAGCACCAACCAATAAATTCATCCGTTTCCTTAACAAATACCCCTAGTTTTAAAAAATGACCATCTATGTTTGATGTATTTACAGCGGCATCAAGAAATGCTTTATTTGCTGGTATTTCATAATTGGTAACCCAATCTACCCTTTGTTCTTTTGTTGATTTCCAGTCTGGCAAGAACTTAAATATTTCGGGTTGATTTGAAATTCTGTATATACTATCTGCATCTTTAATGGAAAACTCTTGGAGATAGATATCTCCGCAATCTATTCTAAATAATCTTTCTGATGTTTTATGCTTCATAACTCTTCCCCTTGTAAGTCATATTTTCATTACTTCTTTTATTGAGCAACCTTATTCCATTTAACTCCCTTTTCCTTAATAACAATTATCTCAAAATTTAATTATTTATACAATCACACATTCCATAATATGGACGTTTAACGGAATAACTTATTACCACTCCACAGTTCCTTAATCTATCTTTCAATTCAGATGTTCTTTTCCTTTTCACTATAAAAACACCCCTTTAGATAACCATCTAAAGGGGTAAAGCATCGCAACGTTTTTATAAACGTCGCGACTTTATTTTAAATCCACAATTATCCCTTAACGTACAGGGAATCGGCTTTTTCTATGCGAAAAATCGCTTAGCGTACGAAATTCGCGTTTTGTTGGTGCTACCCCATCGCAATCAAGCTAAGAAAAGTAAATACCCCCAGAACGAAATTTTGTGCTAACTTGTAGCAAAAAAGCTCATTTTTTCGTTTTGGGGTAATTCTGAATTCTTAAGTTGATGGGCATGGCGTCACCATATCAAAAAAAGAAAATTGTACGTTTAGACAAAATTTGAACACAAATTAACCGGTACCTTATACGTTAAGGAACCGGTAATATTCGTATATTTACTAAAGAAATAAAATCCCTCCAAGTATCAAACCTTTTTTTGAAACTTTGTTGTTCTTTGTTTTGCCCAATTGATACATTTCTTTTCAATTAAATGATACGATAATATAGAACAAAGTATTGTCATTGCAATACATAAGATAAGAAGGAACAGGATAGGTATCTTTGCATACAAAAGTTTAAATAGTACCATCATGATTGGAAAATGACATAAATAGATACTATATGAAATTTCTCCTAAGTATACAAATACACTCTTATTTAAAATTGCTTTTACCTTTAGATTATTCATGGCCATTATAATCAGTATACTAACGCCAATTACGACACCCCAATCTTTTAATAGGAAAGCAGTATCACTACGAGAAATCAACAAAATTCCAGTAGAGTATACATATAGAAAGATTCCTAGTGTGATAAGAAGATTTCTTTTTAAGTTTTTCATATTTCTATATAAGTGGGTAAGTTCTTCCTGATGCTTAAAAAGTACCATTCCGACCATAAACATAGATGTGAAATGCAGTGTATCGGCATAACCATTATAAAACCCCTCAGCTTTCCCAATATGCAACATATTAAGGAAAATACTAATTAAAGAAAAGCTCATAGCAAACAGTATCGTTTTCTTCCAACTCTGTTTATAAAACAGAAGGAATAACAAGGGAAACACGATAGATATACGCATTTCTTGAGCTAATGACCAGATAACCGGATTATAATTATCCGTAAAAAAGTTATTAAGAAGTACAAAGTGATTCATAATATCTAATTTTGTTATAGGCCCTTGCCACTTATCATAGAACCAATCTCGTAGTCCCGTAACTTCATATGGTGAAAATAAAATAAATAAAGCAAAGGTGATGAATATCCAGAAATAATAAGGGATATAGATTCGTACAAATCGCTTAATTAAATATCCCCAATAATTTGTTTTTGAATGATAAAGTGCCATAGATAGCACAAAACCACTGAGTACAAAAAAAATGATTACAGCTTCCCCACCAGCCCATAAAAACCTAAGAGGGGATAGTTTTATAGAATTAGGCAATGATGGTAGCATTAAACAAAAATGTCCAAATACCACTGTGATAGCCGCTAGTCCTCGTATTGAATCTAATTCGGTTATTCTCTTACTCATAAAGTGTTCTCCTTGTAAATTGTAGTTTTTGCTGTTAATAAAGACCACTATACTAGTGCAGTGGGAGAATTATACATATTGTGCTTATGTTTCTTTAAATTCCTGATATAAGCAGTACAACGTCAATCTGTGTATCTTTTGAAGGGAATTTTCGTATTTAAGCATAAATTATATAATAATAATCGTTAAAAATTTCATTCTAGAAAATCGTATTGTCGTTTAGAAAACATTTTAAAACTGTTTTCTAAACCCTTGTTATAGTTTGTCTGTTTCTCTGTCCATTGAACGCCCTTATTTCCAGGCCAACCTGAGGTATTAGCAACATGTTTTAATAGATCTGGTCCTTTTAAACTTTTCTGTAAACCACGGTTATATGCACTTGTCATATTAGATATTGCAATTCGAGTATTGGTTTCTGCATTTTTCAAATCTTCGTTCGTTAAATCTCTGGGTGCTAATCCACCTCGATGGAGTTGAAACAGTCCAAGGGATGTGCCCTGATTTCCAACTGCATTTGGATTAAACTTGCTTTCAAGTTGCATATCCAACCATAATTAGTGATTGAATATGCAACTTCAATTTTTTGGTTATCTTTTTTATAATTATATTTTTGTACATATGCGTTTTATATAGTGATTTCTAATAATAAGGAAATAAATAATTTGCATACAAATAAAGCTTACTAATACAACAATTGAGCTTTGAATAACGGACATTTCCCTACTTACTGTTTGTCCTAATTGGTGAAAAGTTAGAAATGCAAAACTGCTGTGAACCATAGCCACTACAATCGGTAAGAAAAATAGGATCATCATTTGTCTTGTCACAATTTGCTTTAACCCTTTTTGGCTTAAACCAAATTTTGAAATCATCTGATATTGCTCTTGATCACGTTCTAAATCAGTAAATAAACGGAAATATAAAAAACTTAGCGTAAATACGAAAAATAAAATTCCCACCAATACACTTGTAATAGAAAGTAATCCGTTTTGTTGTTTCAGTTCAAGCCATCTCAAATTCAAAGATGAAAAGATATAATAATCATCTTGACTCGTACCAATGAACTTCATAAGTTTTGTAGAAACTGCAGTTGTATCAGGCCAATTTTTTATGATAAAACCGTATATAGTGTAATCCCGGAGTACACTTTCATGTTGTATATTTAGGACTTTACTGTAAACAGCATCCGAGACAATAACAGGTTTCTCAATTGCGGCGAATTCTGGGATATAAATTGTTTTTTGCACAGAAAGTGGTACTTCTAGTTCACCATGTATTAATTCAAATGTTTTTCGATCCTCTGCACTATTGCCGTTCTTCTTTAGTCGTATAGCGATACTTTCATTTTCATTTGTTAATTTCTCTATTTCATACCCTAATTTTTTAGCGTATTCATTATACGTAGAAAGATTAATTAACACCAATCCGCTGTGTGCCCTTTTAAATTTTGTTGCTACAAGTTTATAAGAAAATCCAGATTCTTTTAATTGTTTTTTTATCTCTTCAATATGGGATTTTTCTCGTGTATTCCCCTTATCCGATTGATAGGTAAATGCATATGGGGTCTCATGTTTTGCCAATTCAGGATTTGTGATAGCCGTACAAACTCCAATTGCTGTAAAAGATACAGCTGATATAATTGTAACTATAAAGAACGTTCTCGCATTATCTTTCATTCGATACATTAATTCTGAGATAACAAGTAGATTGGTTCTTTTAAAGAATGTAGTCTCTCTATTTTTTAAAGTGTATATCACATATACACACAATTGAGTGAAGAAAAAATAGGTTCCAAATACGACAAGCGTGACACCTACTCCTACGAGTAATAATAATTGATTCAAACTCATGCAATTCACCGCAACGATACTGTGGTGGATGGCGGAGTAACCTGCTCCAATTAAGATAATTGCCAACAAGGATATCCAAACGGACGCTTTCGGCTCAGGTTTTGGCTTTTCCTCTGATTTTATTAGTTCTACAAGCTCATTCATTTTCACCATTTTTAATGTAAACAATGAAATGAGTAGGAATAAAACAAAAAAGGAAATAGCTGTTACTCCCATAGACTTTAATGGAAAGTAAAATGCTAACGTATGCTCTATTGCCAATAAAGACCCACTAATTAGTAAAACTAATTTAGAAAAAATCATCCCAATCCCAATGCCTGCTATTATAGAAGGGATTCCAATCAACATGTTTTCGAGAAAAATTAATCGATGAAGCTGTTGATAAGACATTCCATGTAACATTAATAATCCAAACTCTTTTTTTCTATTTTTTAAAAATGCACTAACAGAATAGAAAATCAAAAAGAAAGAGAAAAAAAAGATTAAGTAATACGATAGGAGAAATCCTATTTTCCCAAATGTACTCATTATGGTGCTTGCGTTAGTCAGTTCGCCTTGTAGGTTCGGATGATAGACAAGTAGCCCATAAGTAAAAAAAATCATTACCGCAAATGTGCTACTAAAAAAATGGCCGAGATATATTCGTTTATTCCGTATAACATTATTAAATGCGAGCTGCCGAAAAATCATTTTTGTTCCCTCCTAACATAGAAAGACTGTCCATAATATTTTGATAAAATAACGAACGATTGTCATTGTAGAAAATTTCATTATATAACTGTCCATCTTTAATAAAAATAACGCGGTCACAGTAACTTGCAGCAACTGGATCGTGCGTTACTAACATCATTGTTGCCTTTTCTTCTTTATTTAATTGTGTTAATATCTCCATTACATCTTGGGAAGCTTTAGAATCTAAGTTTCCTGTTGGCTCATCGGCAAGAACCAATTTAGGAGAATGAATGAGTGCACGGGCAATCGCTGTTCGCTGTGCTTGTCCTCCTGATATTTCATATGTTCGTTTATTTAAAATTTCACTAATTCCTAATTTTTTTGAAATAGATTCTACTCGTTTATTTATTCTTTTCACGTTCATGCCATCTAATACGAGCGGAAGAACCATATTCTCTTTTACTGTTAATGTATGCAACAGGTTAAAGGATTGAAAGACGAATCCTAATTCCTGTCTGCGAAATAAGGCCAAATCATTGGGTGAAAGTTGATAAGGATTTTTATTATTAATGAATATACTGCCTGATGTTGGTGAGTCAATAGTAGAAATCATATTCAATAACGTTGTTTTCCCACTACCAGAAGGGCCCATAATCCCAACAAATTCTCCCTCTGTAATTGTTAAATTAATATTTGAAAGTGCTGTATGTGAAACCTTTCCTGTGTATTCTTTACTAAGATCTTTTACTTTTACTATTTTCATATGAGAAATCCCCTCCAAATTTACAAACTAAGAATGAAAGTTGATAGATGATGCCTGCCGACATTTTTACTTTTTTTAAAATACGAATAATTCCCCATTAATTGGTGATCTAGTTTCGTATTTCCTTATTTAAACTGTAATTCTTAATCGAATGTTTTAAGCACTAAAATAACTTGATATCGTATCACAAGTTTTTCATGAATGTTTCTGTTATTCATTGTAGTAGTAAAATTATTTTTCTCATATTGAATTGCCTTACATTTTACTTACACGCTTGTAATATTTCTGAAAATACAGTTTATAAGATCCTCGGCAATGATTCTTTTTTGGGGAGATAGCAAAGAGGAATTTTTTATATGCACTTTACTATACCGAACTAGATTTCGGTATAGTTTTTTTTGCAATTCATTGTGTCTTCTTTACCAAACACGTATAAAAATCAATATTATGAAAGTAAACTACTGGGTAAAAGTTTACTTTCGGTTTTTTAAACATTTACAACTAATTTTGTAATAAATTTCTCAATATAGATATAAATGTTATCTATGGTTTTGATATTAAAAAATATAATATAATAACAATAAGATGGTTATTCCCTTTTGTTTTACTCCTTATGCTGAAGATAAGATCGCATTCCCCGATCTTATCTCTTTTCTTTCTAGAAATTTAATGTAAAAAATCATAAAAAATAAGGAGTGAAACATATTAGTCATGTATAATATGTTTCACTCCTTTTACTTTTTGTTCAACAATCGCGCCCTTTAGCTTAATAAGAAAACCCCTTATTCAAATACAACCATTTCTCCGACAGCCATAAATCCAAATCGCTTATAGATATTTTTCCCATCATCTGAAGCCTGTAATACAACTGGTTTTTGTTTATCCTTTGTTTGATTTAGAAGAAATTGAAACATTTCACTGCCATTTCCTTTACCTCTAAATGTCTCTTTTGTCATCACATCATAAATACCATAACTATCTTTGCTTTCTATTAATAAACCAGTAGTTACAGCCATTTCGTCTATGCATCCAATAAACATTTGAACTTCTGAACCTAATTTTATTTGTGAAAACTTATTAAAATAACTTTCTAATGCATCTTTTTCTGGTGTACCTTCAAATAAGCTCATAAATACCTCTATATATTTTAAAAGTTCTTCATTATTTTTCACATTAGTAATCATAAGCTGATGGGAAATTCTTTGACCAACATTAAGAGTATTTTCAAGTTTCATCATTACATTACGTTCCGTTTCTTTTAGGTCATATTCTTGCATAAGTTTTTTCCAATCATCGTTTAAATACTGAGCATCAATCCAAATACTAAAGGGATATTCTTTATAAGAAAAATTATCGATTCCATGTCTAATCTTAACTGCATTTTTGATATTTGGAGATTTCGGCAATAATACATTGAATGTATCAGTAGGAATTTCTGTATTTGCTATGACGAAATCTTCTTCCTTTGTAAGTTCTCCACTAACTGCATGAGTAAATACTTTTAATTTTTCTTCAAAATTGTTTATTACTAATTGTTGATTTGTAATCATGTTTTTGCACCTTTCAATTTAATTTAGCGCGCTCTTTTTTATTATAAGGTCAATTAAATTCTAAAAAAACTGTGTTCACCGTATTTATATCCTCCCATAATTTTCAGAAAACATTGAAGTGATTCATTTTCTTTTCTTAATAATCTGGCCCGTTTGTTGAATGAACAGGGAAGGAGAACAACGTTCTCCTCCTACCCTAAATTTTTTTATATACATCTGCATAAGCGACTTTCAATTGCTCACGCAATTGCTTGTTCTCATCTTCTAATTTTTTGATTCTTCGCTTCAACGACTCAAGGATGGCATCTTTGTTACTGTCATTTATCTCCCTTTTGATCTGTTTTGGTATAGGCGCTTGTGCTTGTTGTTGGCGTAATGTCTCAATCCGACCACGCAACTCCCGGTTGTTATACAGCGTTGCTTTCGCCACACCAGCTTCACTCGCTACACTGTTGAAATTAATAGTCTCATTGGCTCGTACGAGCCGCTGAATAGCTACGTTGACCTTTTGGTGCGTGGAGGCCTTCCTTAAGTTATGACACCAATCCTCCGAATTTTGAAATTTGTCCCCTCCCCCATGCCCATCAAGCTAGTAATTTAAAGTGTCCCCAAAGCGAAAATTTTATTAATTTGCAGTAATTTATGAATGGATGGATATTTTTTAATAAACTTTGATAAATTTATGACTGAATATTCCTAATAATTAGATAAATATTTCTATAAATTCTAAATATTCACTTTTTTGTAAAAGATGATACATTTAGGGTGTGAGTTACAAAACTATTAAAGGGGGATTTTTTATGTTCAAGAAATTAGTAGTCGGGGCATTAGCGACAGGTATTGCATTAACTGGGGGGATTGGTGCAGCATCAGCTGATACAGTAAAACCTGTGAGTTCTCCGAATAAAGCAACTGAAACAGCTTATTCAGAAAACCAACAATATATTTCAGATAGAATTGAAAGTATAGTTGAAAATACAAGTGAAGTAGAAAGACCATTTGTACCAAATTTTTCTGATAAAAATAATCTTATTGGAGAAAAAGCAGCTGCAGCATTTGATTGGAGATATTCCGGTAATTATAATTTTTCTACATCAATTCAAGTGAAGAAAACTATATCTGTAGCAAACAATGGAAATATTGGAGTAGGTATTCAAAACAATAAAAATTTTAATTTTAAAGTTGTAGTAAAAAGTTTATCATCAGGAAACACTGTAACCCATACTGTAAAAGGAGGACCAATGAGCGGTGGCGATTATGTTACAGACTTCTTTGGTCCTATGAAAGCAGGAGACTATGTTGTAACCTTAGTGAATACAGATGGTTCATGGCACCAAGGCCTTGTTTGGCTTGGATGGTAATTACTTGAATTTATTTATTTTTGAGCAGACTTTTCAAAAAAGAAAAGTCTGTTCTTTTTAATTCTGCGCGTCTCCTTGTTTTTGAGATGCTGATTTAGGGGTCCCGCCACACATCCATCAACTTAAGGATTATTACGGTATATATGACAAATATTCCTACGGAATGGGTACCAAAAGAGAAAATCTGTGATTTATATTCACTACGTTGGCAAATTGAGCTGTTATTTAAAATATGGAAATCTTGGTTTCAAATTCATCGTTGCAAATCTATTAAACAAGAGCGGTTAGAATGTCATCTTTATGGTCAACTCATTAGTATCTTATTATGTTCTTCTACTATGTTTAAAATGAGAGAACTCCTGTTACGTAAGAAACAGAAAGAGCTAAGTGAATATAAAGCGATGTACATGATTAAGGATTATTTTTTACTGTTTCATCAAGCATTACATAAAAACACCCAAGAGCTATCAAAGGTTCTCCTTCGTCAGTTTAACCTCCTACAGCACAACGGACGAAAATCTCATCGATACGAGAAAAAGACAGTCTTTGATATTTTGGGTGTTGTTTATGAGTATACCACTTCTAATCATAAAGTAGCATAGTAAAAAAATTGAAACCCGTCAGGGTTTATTTGATATGCCTACTTTTATAACTTCTATAAAAGATTATAAAAAACTAAGTGGAAAGACCGCATTTTGTACAAAAATATACTTTAAGTTGATGGATGTGTGGCGGAACCTCTTTAAGAAGTTCTAACTTTGAGGGTAATACTCAGCAGGATACAAAGATTAATCCTCTTGCTATGAACATTTATAATTTTGGAGAAATGTCATTTAGCAACTATAAGTGGATTGATAGTGGCACATCATTTTACCTACCTCAAAGTGTACAGGTAGAACCAAAAACTAAGACTTCTGGATTGGCAGTTCAAATATATAAAGATGAAGTGCCTTATCAAGAATATAGAGTTAAAGGTTCCTTTTCGAGTGGATTAAACATTCCTATTGCTTACCTTTTAGATGGATATAATAATTATTATCAACTTAGACTAAAAAATTATGGTGGGGGAACCATATATCTCTATGGTGGACAAGTTTATTATAAATAATACAATTCCTTAAATTTAATACCTATGTACAAATTAAAAAAGACTGGGATTCCAGTCTTTTTTTCAAGGATTAACCCATTAATATTAAAGCATTCTATATCCTGTTAATAAATTTGTTAGTTGATTCTTTGATTATCTTGACTATAAACTTCAATAGTATATAAATCATCTTCAATCCATTTTTGTGCTTGCGGTGTTTTAAGTAAATTATCAATTTCTTTCTCGATCTTCTTCCCAAGTTCTTTAGCTCCTGTATCAGTACTATTTATAGGAGTATATATAGCAAACGGAGTAGGTTGGTTCAATTCTATATAAGCCCGCATTGAAAAGCCTTTGTATCCTTTTTTCTGGAACAATTCTTCATAAATATAACTGTAAATATTATCCCATCTGTTCTCTATTTTTACGATGTCCATATTTCTTTGACTAACATTAATAGTATATAGTCTAATATCTTGGTTCTTTAACCGAGCGTTAATCTCTTTTTTTACCTTACTTGTATTTACAGTATCAGCTATTTCTAAGTCTACTGTTCTTGGTGTATCGCTCATGGAGGCACTAAGGAAGTCCTTTTCATCTATCGTTTCCATAATAGTGTCCATAACTTTTGATTCTTCACTTTTTGCTTCTTCTTTATCGTTCTGTTGACAGGCACTTAATAAAGTGGCTAATAAAAGAGGTAACAATAATCCTTTTCCTTTTTTCATCCCAATCTCCTTTCCAGTGATTCCTTGTTATATATTTGAGTCGTATCTGAGCGTAGATTATAAAAAACATAATACAAGTGTAATCAATCTAACTTCTATTTTCATATTGGATTAGGTATTCTCCAAAGCAAACGAAAAACCTTCACCTAATTTTTACAGATGCGACAAATCAATGTACAGACCAATACCGTACTCCTTAATTTGTATTGAAACTGTTATCAATTTCATTTCATTTTAGAGGGATATTTCCAATCACGATTTCCTTTAGAAACAGTCGAAGAGGCTTCACTTTGTTTAGTTAGGCTTTGTTTCTCTATGTTTTCCAGAGATTTTTGCATCTGTTCCATTTGTTCTTTTACTTCTTTTATTTCAAACTTCATTTCCATAAGTAACCGTAAAATAGCATCTCCTTTATTCATTGCAACATACTCCCTTCAGTTTTCTCTTATTGCTTTTTAATTAACTGAATTTGAAAAATATCTGATTCCTTTATACCTAGAACTCTCATTTCATCTTTAAAAGTTCGCCAGGACGCAACTTTAATGGATTTTGTACTTTTATCCATTAATGTGTACACTCTTATGTACTGTATTTCCTGTTTCTCATTTCTTTCCACGTTGTCTTCCTCCGTTATTTTTGATTGATGTAATCATAATATCTTTTTAACGAAAGTTTAGATTTAAAGCCTACTTGTTTTATAATTTCTTCCTCTGAAACATGATGCTCAATAAGTCGTAGAATGAACGTGTTCCGTAAGTGTTGCGCTGAGATCCCTTTACGTAAATTTGCTCGAGCAACTTCAAGTCGAATCATCTTTTGAACAGCAATCTCTGTTAGGGCTTTCGGTGCATCGTTTTCATATGACCAATGATAGGTATTCCGAGTAAAATCGAAGGCTACGAATAAGGGATCATTACTATGGTATTTGGGACGAACAGGTTCAGGAATGACCTTGTAATAGTTAAACAATCGTTTTTTATCATCTTCAGTTAAAAGGATTGTTCTTTCTATACCCACTATTTTTGGTACTGAGATTGTATTGTTTTCAAAATGAACGTGCTTCATCTGTAAACTTACAAGTTCCTGTAAGGATAATCCATTATTGACGAATAAATGTACAATAGAAATGTTACGATCCATAAGTACTGAACGAACAGAACGTTGTTTTTCCGTTAATTCTTCTAATGAAGTTAAAATATACTTTAACCTTTTTTCTTCCTCTTTTGAGATAAAGTCTCCATCACGTAACGCACGATTAGGTTGAATACTAAATTGCATCTCTTCTAACGGATTTGGCAGTTGTAAATACTGATACATTCTATTTAAGACAATATAGACACGATGCATTGTTTTATCAGAGTACCTTCGTTGCTGTTTTAAATCATAGAAATACGCTTCATAATCCTTTGTACCAAGCGTCGTCCATATATTATGTGTAGGAAGTTTTTTAGATTTTTGCAACCAATGACCAAAGTCTTCAATATCATAAGCATATCGTTTAATTGTAGAAGGCTTGCGTCCTTTATTTAATAAGAAAGAAGAAAAATGTTGTACAGTATCTTGAAATTCTTTTGTTGGCATAAGCTTATCATCCTAATTTTTCTTTTAGTATATCAAATTTTACACATATTCCACTTACCCATTCATCCCCAAAGAAAATATATAAATAAAAAAGATAAGACCAGAAACTCGGTCTTATCTTTGGCATAAGGAGAAACAAATAGGGAGATAGCCATCACTTTTTTATCATATTACATTAACTGTTAATTTTGAATATTATAGTTAAAAATAATGACAATATCCACATTGAGAAATTTATTACTAATTTGTTTGTGCAGTATCAAAAGGTACACCTTTAGGAACTACATGAACCCACGAAAAAGTAGCGTTTGTAATTTCAGACGATAATTTGCGTGATTTTTTAATGATAAATTACATATGGACCAAAGGAGAAGCCTTCAATTTTACAGACTTCTCCTTTTATATTTTTATTTGTGAAATCTTACAACACTGTCACCTTTATGTAAGGTTATTAGATAGTTTAACTATTATTTCAATGTGATAATAAAAGTATAAAGTATAAGAAATACATGCATAAAAAAATATATTATACAGAGGTAACCATACGATGATTTTAAAACTAGCATTTATACTCTTTGGAGTATTCTTAGTATTATGGGGTATATATAGTACGAAAAAATATGAATCATTTTTAGACAAGCTTACTGGAATAGGACAGTTTTTAGGCGGCATTACATGCATAATTGCTGGGATTTTATCCTTTATAATTAAATAATTTATAAAGGAGTAGCTTCAACCTTATTAACTTATAAATCACTTATTTTGTATCAAACAATCCTTACATATGGAGGTTTTAAAATGAAAAAATATATTTTAACTTTAATACCATTTATCCTAGGGATAGGGTGTGTAGTTAGTTATAATACTATTGGATCTAAAGTTGCATCGGATGGTACTCTTGTGGAACCATTCTATTTACTACCAATGGGTTATTCATTTTTAGCTATAGGTATAATTAGTCTTTTTGTAAGTAAAATGAATAAAGTTAATAAATAGACTAAAAAAGAGCCTTAATAAGGCTCTTTTTTTAATCTTGTGAAAAGTTTTTTTATGGTTTTCTCATTGTATTTGGGTGTGAGGTAGATATTGGGTTAAAGCGAAGCAAGAGACTAGTCCTTATAGGGGTACGGCAACATCGCCATCAAGCTAAGGTTTTGAAGTACCCCCTAAATGAAAATTTTCTTTCTCTACAGTTAGTTATTTTGAGAAATCAGCTCGTTTTTTTTGTTTTGGGGAACAACCAGTTTCTTAAGTTGATGGGCATGTATGGTGACCCCTAATAGGTGTTGTAAAAATTGGTCAGCCGCTTGATTAAATCGTTGATTCAGTCCCTCAGGACTGATAAGCACTTCTGTCGATGCTTCCAAACAGCTAGATAACTGAGTTAAAGAAGTCGTAGCGACATTTTGGCTCATCCATACACATAAAGTGACTAAATCTTTTGCTTGGTATTTACTTGTTCGTTGCACGAAGCCAACATCTCTAGCAAGATCTCGTAAGATATTTGGAGATAAAAAGCTTTGAATCTCTTGAGCAAATAGTTGTAATTGATCAGATACAGAAATAGACATACAAAAAACGCCATCCTTTCCTATAATTCTACAGAAAGGATAACGTCTTTTTTTGCTTTATGGATAGTGCAAACCCTTAGTTCCTTTTATATAATCAGCGTTATCAGTAGTTAATTTAATTTTTTACTTAAAACAACACTTCTGTAGTTTGTAATTTCCCAATTGATATATTCAATGAAACGATATCCCTTATCACCGTAATATTTAATAAGATGACTGGCTCCCTCAGCTGTATCTAATACGAGTTCCTCTATCCCTTCTTTTATTGCTAATTCTTCAACTAATTCAATCAACTTTCTTCCGATTCCCATTGATTGATAAGAAGGATGGATGCCAAACTGACCTATTGTTGCTACATTACCTTTATTATACCAATTACATCCTTTGTTACTTTTTGGTGAGTAATAAGAAATTGAACCAATAATTTTATTATCTCGAATGGCAACAAGGCATAGTGCCTTGTTAATTCGTTCAAGAGTAATACTAGAATCCTGATGACTTGCCAGATAATTAAAACCTAAATCAGCCAGTTTTTTATATGACTTATTTAATACTCTGGTTAACTGTTCAACATCATCTTTCTTACTATCAAAAACACGAATATGTATCCCATTATAACTAGCTAAAATATTCTTTTGAAATGTACTCATATATATATCCCCTTTTATCTATCACATCACTTCCAATAATCTTTCATTAAAACAGTAGACCAATTTGCTTGTTTAATTTCATTCTTGGGAAGAAATTCCTTCATTACAGGTTTAATATCAATAATAGGTGTTCCATCTATTGCATCTAAGCCTTTTACCACTAATTTATTACCAGTATGCTCTATCAATTGAACTGTAGTTACACCTAATTTATTCGGTCTATTTTTTCCTCTTTGTGAAAAAATTCTAACTTTAGGGAAATCGAGGTTATTTCTCGGGTGCCTTGCTCCATACTGTACTTTATCATCAGGTACTTTATCAAAGTAAAAAATGATTTCTAAGTGTGAAAAATCCTCTATGCCTTGTAATGCAGATTCATTTAATTCATCAGTTAGTTCAATTACTGAAACAACACAACCCCAATTATCATCTTTCAATTCTTCACGAGAATTATGAACATATGCAACTGGTTTAATTGTAATTTCCATATAAGTCCCTCCAAACACTCCTTTTTATTAATCCTATAAGACATTTAACGATAATTAAATTTTATTTTTCTTATTAACTTAATAAGTTTTACTAATAACCTACTAAAAAAATATGCCCCTCCCTAAAATTATTTCTATTTTGGGTACCACCACATACCTATCAAACCAAGAAAACAAGTCACCCCAAAAGCGATAAAGTGAGGTTATTTGTTACAAGAAAGTCTAAAACTTCGTTCTGGGGGGGCTACAAAATTTTAACTTGATGGCGATGTGGCGCTATCCCTAGCAAAAGATTGTTATTCGGCCATTTTTGAGATGGATTTTTTTAATGTAATGTGTATCGTCAGCGTATTTTATTTCTTTACAGCATGAATGTAATGAATGGTCTCAAAGGATGATAGGTAGTCTTTTCGATCGTCAAAATACAGCTCATTAATTTTATCAGGTGATAAATGTTCATAAATGAGTAAACCAGATTTTTCTAACATTCTCTCAATTTCATAATAAGAAAAGCATGACTTCATTGGTTCCCCGCTTGCTGAAGCCATTTTTACCATATTTTCAACTCTATTAAAGATTCCTTTTTCTTCAAAGAGTTTTTCGTCTGCATAATCAAAAACTATGGAACTTCCTGATGGGACTTTGGCGAATAAATTATCTATTAAACTTGAAATTTCTTCTTTCGTTAAATAATAAGAAACACCTAAAAGGCTAAAGAAAGTTTTTTTATTACCAAATCCTCCATCTCTTAGATTTTGGTAGGAAAACTTTTTGGTGAAGTCCATAGAAATAAAATGAAGATTACTCGGAACTTTAAAATTAGCTCCATCCAATCTGTTCTTCTTAAATTCCTGTGTAGTAGGATAATCAATTTCAAATATCTCTAAGGTGTTTTCCAATTCTGGATGTCGAAAACAAAAAGTATCTAACCCGGCACCAAGTATGACATATTGTTTTAACCCTAACATTACTTCATTAATTAATACTTTTTCACAATACGCAGCACGTGCCAAGGGTGTTGGAGAAAGTTGAATTTGTGTAATCCATTTTAATATTTCTTCTGTATTCCCCTTAAACTTTTGCGCGATATCTTTGTTGAAGAAATGTATGCCTTGAACCATATTGTCTTTGATATTATTGAATTCTTTTTGTGAAATTAAATCTTTAGCTATATAATCATTAAAGATTTTAGGGGTATCAAATTGACTATGATAAGATCTTCCAAAAGCTGATATTAACGAAGTTAAACTTGACTCACCTTTCTTCATACAAACACACTCCTTCATTTTAGAACAAAAAAATAGGATTCCCCTGGCCAGGAGAATCCTATTATATAACCGAAAAATACAAAAGTAAATTATAGCACAAATAAAAAATTTTGTCAACTATTTTGATTGGGTTGTTTTCGTATAAATATTGACACCTAAGAACCATGTTCTTTCGTAACAAAAACGACCGTTTTTGTTACGTTTTGTATTTGAAGATATTAAAGTATCCTAACTATTGAACTAGCTGTAACAAAATACTGAATCAAAAATAATTCGTAACATTATTAGTAAAACACCTTTTTGTTACATCGAAATCTAATCATGGAAATAAAATTGGTCTCCTGTATAATTAGATTTTATTATAAAAAGCCCCATCCAATCGGATAGAGCTTTCGTATACTATTCAACTTTCAAAAAGTAGTTTTATCTCTTTTATTTGTTCTATGTGACGCTGTTCATGCAAATATATCAGTTCTATCCATTGATCAAGAAGTAATTCTCCCAGAGCAGGATGCTTCACTGATTTTTTCGCTAATATGGATACGTCTTCTATTGTACTAAGAAAAGTCATCAATTTTTTTCTCGAATCGTTTAACAAATCAATCATTTGCTGAACTTCAAATGGTTCTAAGCTTGGTTCAACAACTTTTGGAGCTGTAAATTTTTTCGTTCTATCTAATAATATAGAGTGAATTTCTTGACACTCTTTTTGGGTACTATCAATCTCTTTTAATCCAAATGAAATAACTTTTATAGCTGCCTCATCTAATAAAACTAAGTGATGACAAACTTGTGCTATACTCCATTTATTTATATCTGGCTTACTATTGAATTGAGCATCACTCAATAAAGTAATCTCCTTTAATAGGTTATTTCTCGTTTCATAAAACTTGTCATTTACAAATTTATTCATGAGATTTCTCCCTTCACCTGAAAGTACATACTTAGATTCCTATTCCGTATATATTCTCTACGATAAAAAGGGTTTCCTTCACTACTCTACGTTAAGGGGTCGTACCAACTCCCCTGTCACCACCCCTATTTATCAGTTCAATAGTGTAAGGTGATAATAAAGTTATTTAATTTCGATATAAATATATAAGAGCCTTGCTACATTTTTTTGTAGTAAGGCTCTTTAAAGTTGTTTAATTTCTATCCATTTAAATGTATTGGTACTCAAAAATCAATAATAAAGTTGTTTAATTCTTATTGAATTAATGTTACTTTGTAACAAAGTTTGATTAAAAGGTGGCTGAAAACATTGATCTTATGGCTCAAGAAACCAACGTATTTTGAAAATTGGGTTTTTAACCAATTCCTCTGGACTTTGTCTTAATTGCGTCTATTTTAACTTCAAAATCTTTTGAACCAAAAAGCTAATTTTATTCTTCGACTTTCCAGGCTCGAATCACTTTTTCATTCCCTGTTACATACATCATGTTTTGATTAAAACATATATGACTTATGCTGCCTTTGAGCGCCTTGAAATATCGTGCTTCGCCGTCTAGGCTAAGTTCTATAAGAGTTCCGTTTGCTAATCCTAATACTAGCCATTGACTGTCTGGGTGCCATCTAATCGAATAAATCGCACTATGAAATGTTTTAAAAACTGGGAGTCTGAAAATGAACTTTCCAGTATGGGCATGTATTAAAGAAAATGAACTTGGAGAATACCGATCATCAGCTATACCGCCAATCGCAATATAGTTACCACAAGGGCTTACACTTAAACAATAAACCTTTAAATCCCCACCAAGTTCTGTAATCCATTGGAAGCTTTGGTTAGTTAATTCAATACATCCAATTCTTGACCCATCCATGATGTAAATGCAATTTTCCTGTTGAGAATATACCATAAATTCGATATAACCACTTTCGGAAAGGTGTATATTCTTTAAAAAGTCCTTTTGGGTTAATACAGGTTTCCACTTACGTAAATCTAGATCAACCTCTATGAGGTGATACTTTTCGGGATTCAGGGCATCATTTAACCACGGATGTGATTGTACGGCTTCTTCTGAGATTCTTAATTTCGTTCCTTTTACAGTTGCTGGTTTGATATCAAAGTGAGTTTTCTCATGTAAATCTTTCCGAGGAACTAGCGCAATAAATTTATTTTCATTTTCCGATATCCATGTAAATGGCGGAGATAGCGGAAGAATATCAATCAAATTTAATGGATATAGATTACAAATAGCTACATGTGCCCGATATCCTTCTACTAAAGGTCCATCAGCTAAAAGTACGGAGTCATCATCTCTTTTAATCATTTCACGTCCAATATCAGTAATTTCATCAATACAATGAAGAGAACTTCCCTCGCGGATTTGTATTCCGGGTATATCCGAAACATACATTCCACCATCGTATGTATGTATAAATTTATCTTCGAAAAGGTGAACTAGATTGGAGTATCTTTTTCTCGCATTATCTTTCGCACAAAGTATACCTTTTTGCCGGTATAATACAGTGGGTTCAGCTATTTTATATGATAATAAAGAAACAGGTACAGATTGTTTCTTTTCTTCTGACGATAATTTATATAGTGGTTTAAGATCATGTGTATGGATAGGTGCATAAATGTTATCGCTTTGTATATCAAACATATCCCAGTTAAAAGCTCTTGCAATATCAAGACGAAGCTGCGTATAAAACCACAATGATTCGTCGTTGTTCAAATATTTCCAAGGTATACATGTTTCTATACAGTTACATAAATCTGAATCGATGCTATCCCCATTTCCATCAACAAAGGATAAATAAATCTCCATATAATAGTTCCCTTTTTCAAATAACCATTGAAAAGCAGATATTTGTTTGATTTCTAAAATGGAACTGAGGAGCTCGTTGCACTCTTTTAAAGTTTTCGTTTGCTTATAACTTGGGAGGTTGGCAATTCTAACATTTTGACTCACGTATATTTCCTCCTTCTACTAATTGATGTATTTCGCAAGTTAAAATAGAGTCATTTGTTAATTAAAATAGAGCCGGTTAGTATTAACTGCTCTCAAACGATTCTTTTGTTTCTAGCATTCTATAAGTACCAAAGATCATATTAATCACATGTGCACGATTGTCATCCAATCTGTTAATACAGCGGCTAATAGGGGTCACCATACATGACCATCAACTTAAGAATTTTATAATGCCCAAAAACGAAAATTTTGTATCTCTTATAACAACGAAGTTTATTTTTATTACTTTGGGAACAACTAATTTCTTAAATTAATGAGCATTTCCCCCTTTAATCGAAAATCACTCGGATTTTTTGAGTGTAATTTCTTTATAACATGAAATTACACAGCTAATAGAGATTAACAGAAATGTACAAGATAAAATCCAAGTTCTATAGTCTATGATACTAATAATGAATCCAAATATTGAAGCTACAAACATTATGAAATTGAAGGAAAAATAAAACCATTTACTAGTTTTTTTATAATTTTTCATTAAAAAAGCTCCATCCATTAGAGTTTTATACATATTATACCATTAGAAATTAACAATTTAATAAAATGAATATTTATATATATAAACCCAAACTCCTTTGAAAGCAATTTTTGATGGTGCTATCCCATCACCATCAACTTAACAGAACAGGTTGCCCTAAAAGTAAAACGATAAAAATGAACTTCGGTGCTATAAAACACACAAAATTTCCGTTTAGGGGGTACTCTAAAATCTTAGCTTGATGGGCATGGGGTCACCATACATCTCTATCAACCTAAGATAAATTTATATCCATAATCCACAGAAAACGTTATTCCTTCTAATCTAGCTTGTTTAGAAAGAATAACGTTTTTTTGTACTTGGGGGGTAATAAAATTTCTTAAGTTGATGGGTATGGGTCACCATATCAAAAAAGAAAATTGTACGTTTAGACACAATTTGGACACCATTAACCCGTTTTACTATACGCTAAGAGATATTTGTTCAGAAAATCTTATGTTTATGAACAGAGGCTAAAACACAATAATATCAACATTTTATAGCTATAAACATGTTCATAAAGTGTGTAAACAAATCAATGTTCAATTAAACTTAGCTTTTTATCTTTCTTAACACTCAATCGCCTTTAAAGAAAGCTGTAATGATAAGGCTTTGTAGTCCTTAGCGTACAATTTTCCCAGAATAATATAGTGACCCCTACTAGCTAGATCACACACTTGCTTTCATTATTTTCTCGGACCATACGCAGCGGTTGGTTTAACAGGTTTCGCATCCGTCGCTTCCCATATAGGGGCAGTTAATGTTGGATAATTCAAAGCTTCTACTTTTTTTCTTGTTTCTTGTGATGCTTTCAGTCCCCATTGATCGAAAAATGGCAGTAAATTTTGTTTCGCTACTTTCGATGTATTGTAAATAAAGGCTTGTATTTTATCTTCATTCGTTTCTGGAAGTTTGTCTTTTGGCAACTCTCGATATAGTTTGTGAAGATTTGGATAGAAATCTTCCCCATATGCTAAATGAAGTTGCCAAAACATAACAACTTTCACAAACGGGTCATTAATATTTTCATATTCTTTATCTGTTTGTTTTAAGTATTGAAAGGCTCTGTCATAATCCCCTTCTTTTTCTAAACGTGTTGGTTGAGCTGGAAATAATTGTTTTTGTGCAACTAAAGAGTATATATTAACATTGACTTCAACTACTCCATCCCACGTCCAAGGGTATTGTTGCCTTGTATGCCCTGCTTCATGCATTTGTCCCCATCCAAATTCATTTGCATTTAAAGCACTTTTAATTGCATCATAAGCAGTAGTAAATACGACTCCATCTCGACCTGCATACATGTACATGCCCGGTGGGTTGTTAGGATTTTCTACAAAAGCCCAAAGACGGCGAGTTGAACGATGTAACGGATTAGAACTTGTTTCAGATAGTCCCGATATTTTATCTTGTGCTAGAATCATTTCATCATATTTTTTTAATAGGGGCACAGGATCTTGATCCGTAATATATTTCTTCGCACTATCGCGAGTAACAGTAAGTACTGCTCGTTTAGATTTCAATTGTACAGCAGGTGCATCTGGATATTTGTCCATCATGGCAATCCAGTCTACTTTCGTATGCTTTCCTAATTCAAAAAATGGAACGGGACTTCCACCTTGTGTTACTTTGACCTTAACGGTTCCTTTCCCTTCACAGTTATCAAACCCTAATAAACCACCGTTTGGAGAGGAGATGGTGTTAGAACCCGGGGAAAGACGAAATGCTTTTCCCCCCTCTTTATCATATTCATTTGTCCCAATAGTTGCTCCAAGCTTGTCTAATCCTGATAGTCCCGATACTTCAATTGTGACTTGTTCATTCGGTTTTACATAGATTCCTGTTGGCGTATAGTTTCGTTGCTCACTTCTTCTTTCTCTTGCTGCTTCACCCATATAATGTCCTGTACTTGGAAGTTCAAACGTCCTCTCTTCATATTGCACCTGGGTTTGCGTAGTTTCAGCATGAATGTTCAAACCATTTACAGTCATAGATGTAAATAATGTCGTTGTCAAAACAGCAGATGCCATAAATACTTTCATTGGTTTTTGTAATTTACGATTCTTTCTTTTGTTCATATCAATCATTCCTTTCATTTAAATTCGTTCTAACGTTCATACGAAACGCCGATTTCCTCACTAGCCCTTTATATCATTTTATTATGTTAATACAATAAAAATCCCTCTTACTATGGCTACTTTTTTAAATTTACTTATCCCCCCTCTCTTATTTCATACACGTAAAAATTATACCTATATATAATTTTGAAGTGGAGCATCTGGCCGCGTATAGAAACGGTCATGACTTTTCCCACCATATCCAAATGAGAAAGCAAGGCAGATCATGTTGTATTCTGCATAGTAGGTATGTCGAAGAATTAAAATAGATTTATATGGCTATTACTTCCATTTATACATAACTAATATGTATCGCCCTTTATTCTTTATGACTTTTTACAATTTAGGTCTTGATAACGTACAATTTTCTTTTTTTGATATGGCGAGGCCTATATACACCAGATTGTTAGTTCACAAAATACAAGAGATTTGAGATCAGTATCGGAGTAACGCCACATCCCCTATAATGATTGATATGTTACGCCTTTCGAAAGAATCTGATTTATAGAACGTGTCAGAATTTATATTTTACTATATTTAATATTCATTTAGTGTATTTTTCGTTAATATGTATAATTACATAAAGGGATATCGTCAGCATTTTGGAAAAAAGCCACGCTAAGAGCATGCAAGATTTTATACAGTTTTTCGGCTAATCCAGTAACAAACGAGAACCCTAAAACCACGCCAGGATAGGAATGTATAAAAAAATGCATAGATCCATAGAACAAAAAAAGGAGGATCCCTTGTGAGAGTAAGGATCCTCCTTGTCTTCGCTACCGATAATTGTGCGTTATGTGAACTGGATTTGTATAGAGTATGCATTCAACCCTTTCGGATCTTACTCAACTAAAGGGCCATTTAATTGAATAAGACTTCCAAATAAACACTGGATATTTTTGTTAATA
>NZ_KB895698.1:0-197074 GCF_000374965.1 Bacillus sp. 95MFCvi2.1
GTCGCGGGGTGGAGCAGTTCGGTAGCTCGTCGGGCTCATAACCCGAAGGTCGCAGGTTCAAATCCTGTCCCCGCAACCAAATGGTCCCGTGGTGTAGTGGTTAACATGCCTGCCTGTCACGCAGGAGATCGCCGGTTCGACCCCGGTCGGGACCGCCATTTATTTCTGGCTCGGTAGCTCAGTCGGTAGAGCAGAGGACTGAAAATCCTCGTGTCGGCGGTTCGATTCCGTCCCGAGCCACCATTTTAACTAAATATGCCGGCTTAGCTCAATTGGTAGAGCAACTGACTTGTAATCAGTAGGTTGGGGGTTCAAGTCCTCTAGCCGGCACCATGTAAGTTTCGGAGGGGTAGCGAAGTGGCTAAACGCGGCGGACTGTAAATCCGCTCCTTCGGGTTCGGCAGTTCGAATCTGCCCCCCTCCACCATTTACATTTTATATAGGGGTATAGTTTAAAGGTAGAACAGAGGTCTCCAAAACCTCCAGTGTGGGTTCAATTCCTACTACCCCTGCCAAAACACAACATGGCGGTTGTGGCGAAGTGGTTAACGCACCGGATTGTGGCTCCGGCATTCGTGGGTTCGATTCCCATCAGTCGCCCCATTTTTATTTTTTAATATTTGTAAATAAAGTAGTTAATACTTGCATATAATGAATTAAAACTTCGGTGGGCTATAGCCAAGCGGTAAGGCAACGGACTTTGACTCCGTCATGCGCTGGTTCGAATCCAGCTAGCCCAGCCATTTTTGCGGAAGTAGTTCAGTGGTAGAATACAACCTTGCCAAGGTTGGGGTCGCGGGTTCGAATCCCGTCTTCCGCTCCAAAGTAATTTAATATGGCGGCATAGCCAAGTGGTAAGGCAGAGGTCTGCAAAACCTTTACCACCGGTTCGAATCCGGTTGCCGCCTTTCTCATTATGCCGATGTGGCGGAATTGGCAGACGCGCACGACTCAAAATCGTGTTCCTTCGGGAGTGTCGGTTCGACCCCGACCATCGGTATCAAAAAGACGAGTAATCGTCTTTTTTATTTGTCTTCGGATTGATTATATCGTACATATTAAGCGCTTCTTACTGCGGTAAGGAGTGCTTTTTTTGCGTTTATAGACGTTGAATTCTTAGATGACTTTATTAACTCGAAGCGTGCGAGCAAATCGTTTACGCTGAGTGTGGAGGTGTAGTTGTGGTAAGACGAAGGAACGTGTTAAATGATCGCGAATTATCTTGTTGTTCACAAAAGTAAAAAGTCGTACGTAGAAACGTTTGAGGATGCGCTAAGTATTTTTACGAAGAATTGTGAGTTACGTAATTTAAGGCCTCATACGATTGGGCTTTATCGTAAGGAAGTATCTGCCTAAACCATTTACGTGAGCAAGGTATCGACAGTATAAATTTAAAGTTGTATAACGTCACAGAGGAACATAGTAAAGAAAACGTCATTATATATATGTGTAATGAAGTAGAAAATCCTACGGAGCCCCGCGTTTAATTATCGTAAGTGACCACCATTCTCGTTGGCTTTACTCGTTTTTTTTATACGAGGAAGTCAAAGTATAACCAAGACTCTCTGTTATAGAATACATATTTTCTAATGTATATGTTAAGGATATATATTGAATGACTTTGTCTATAAGGAAAGGACGAATGTTTAAATATGAATTCAAAGGAATCAATTCTTAGCCTTACTAGTAATAATGATATTGTTAAATACCTAAATGTGAGGAAAGACCCTATCGATTTACGAGATAGAATGTTTCAAAGTTATCTTTTTAGTAATGAGGAGGATCTTCCAACTCAAGTGGATCTTCGAGAGCGAATGTCAGATGTTGTAGATCAAGGTCAACTTGGTTCTTGTACAGCAAACGCTATTGTATCCGGATTACGTGAGTATCTCTTAAAACAATCGGGACGCCCATTTGTTCTATTATCGCGCTTATATCTGTATTATCATGAACGAAAAATAGAGGGAGACATTCAAAATGATAATGGAGCTATTTTGCGAGATGGGATGAGTGTACTTGAAAAGCTGGGAGTCTGTCCTGAGAAAGATTACCCTTACCAAATAGAGCATTTTCGTGATACACCATCCTCGAAATCGGAAAATGATGCATTACTTTATCGGATTGGGCAATATAGTCGTGTGCAAGATTTACCACGATTAAAATCTGCACTGGCGCATGGACTTCCAGTAGTTCTTGGTTTTCTAGTTACAAATGCCTTTTATCATTCTGATGAGGTAAGAAAAACTGGAATCGTACCTATCTCAGGAACTGATGATGTAATTATAGAAGATGGACAACCAGCAGGACATGCTGTATGTGCTGTTGGGTATGATGATGATAAAAAAGTTGTGATTATTCGAAACAGCTGGGGGACAGAATGGGGAGATGAAGGGTATTGTTATTTTCCATATGAATTATTCCAAAACGGAATTGTACAGGATATGTGGACCGGACGCTAATTTCAGAATAAGGAAGGAGGATAAAAAGATTATTCTAATTCCTCCTCTTTGAATAATCTTTTTTTGTATTGCGTATACTATCTGCAAGCCGACTTTCCTTCGGCTTCACTCTTTCAAAACGGGGCGCTCTCTCTTCCGTGTCGTGCAAGAACGTAGCGGGGGACTTAATCAGTTGCCTGCTGTTTTTGCGAATAAACGTAAAAATTCTTGTCCACAATAACTAAAGAAGATATCTTAAGCTATTCGTAGCAACCTCCAGCAAATGTTTTTTGTAAGACCGTTCTTGTAAAAGAGGCGGTCTTATTTACGTATTGCTATAAACACAAAGAAAAACTCTTATAGTATCAGTTATTCCGTTATCGGTACTAGCTGAACAAAAGTTAACACTACGAGCAATTCTCACCGTTCGCACCACACATTAAAACCGTGCATTTTAATCGGCAGTGAGTCCGAGAGTTCGATGAACCAAATCATGCGCATTATGAGGAAACACACTTTGTATTAAATAAATTTGGAGATGGAATTGCTAGATCATTAACGAAATCTGGAGACCTTTCAGAACCAAAATAATGGGTTGTAAAAGTAGGCTTCCATTTTAGGAGGCTTTTTGTATTTACACTGTAAAATCATGTTATTTGAGTGTTAAATTCGTAATGAATTATGAATTTAAGGTATAATATAATTTGGTGAATGAACGAAATTATATTGATTTATATTATGTCAGTAATGCGAATCAATAATGAACTTTTTGTATTTATTTTGAAAAAGTGTTGAATAAACATTGTATTTCATATTAATATTTTTATGTAGATTTAAACGTGAAAGAGAGTGGAACAGTATGGGCCGTAAATGGAATAATATTAAAGACAAAAAAGCATCAAAAGATGCAAATACAAGCCGTATATATGCGAAATTTGGACGTGAGATTTATGTGGCTGCAAAACAAGGTGAGCCAGATCCAGAATCAAATCAAACGTTGAGAGTCGTATTAGAACGTGCAAAAACATACAATGTACCAAGAACAATCATTGATCGTGCGATTGAAAAAGCAAAAGGTGGTTCTGAAGAAAATTACGACGAGCTTCGTTATGAAGGATTCGGACCAAATGGATCTATGGTAATTGTAGATACACTTACAAATAACGTGAATCGTACTGCAGCGGATGTACGAGCTGCGTTTAGTAAAAATAGTGGTAATATGGGCGTAAATGGATCCGTAGCATATATGTTTGATGCAACTGCTGTTATTGGGCTTGAAGGAAAAACAGCAGATGAAGTGCTTGAAATTTTAATGGAAGCAGATGTAGACGCGCGTGATATTCTAGAAGAAGAGGAAGCGGTTATCGTTTATGCTGAACCTGATCAGTTCCATTCGGTACAAGCAGCGCTTAAGGATGCTGGTATTACTGAATTTACAGTTGCTGAGCTAACAATGCTTGCACAAAATGATTTAACACTTCCAGAAGATGCACAAGTGCAATTTGAAAAAATGATTGATGCATTAGAAGATTTAGAAGATGTTCAACAAGTTTATCACAATGTTGATTTGGGTGAATAATATCTAAAAAAGAGACCTTTTGTTATTTAGAACAAAAGGCCTCTTTTTTTGGATTGTTTGTAGATTAAAAAGGATTCTCGAAATGCTTGTTGAAAATTAAATTATATTGATTTTAAAATAAAACTAATATTCTTTGGAAGCAGGATGATGGAATATACAACCCCTAAGCATATTGTTGCTGTTTCTGCTTACATAAAATATATAACACGCCCACATATGAAGTCGAGAACACTTGATGCCATAAAAGCAAAGAATTTCATTCCATATGAAACATGGAAAATAGATCCTTATGATTTGATAGGGAGATTATAGATTATTTCATCTATTACTAATTTCAAAAGGGCAAGTGATTTGAGATATCATCAAATCAATCGTCCTTTTTTGCTTATATTGTGTAAGTAAAAATCTCTAGTATGATGTTTAATCGGTGAAATTAGGTAAAGTAATAAGATAAAAAGTATACATAGTAAATACATATTGATTATAAGAACGTTCGTTTGGTATTATATCTATATTGTTCCAATTGGACTGTTATATTAATTTTTTAGAAATACTGTAGAAAAAATGTTAGGAGGGAACTAACTAAAACTAAAAATATGCCAGGTGATATAATAGAAGAAGGATGGATATGTGATTTTAAAGCAATTCATCTGAATATATATATCCATTTTGATTTTCCGACATATAAGTCGTGGCTATGAAAACAAAAGAGGATCTCCACTCATTTGCTCCCTTTGTTTTCACGTGGTATGGGGCCAAAAAAGGCACTGACCGATTCTATACATGGCCAGATTCTCTCTTCCATCTAAAAAGAAGGGGGGGATGTTGTTTTTTAATTTCGATGTATATAGAAGCTTACCATTTTTTCTGCTAGAATATGTATTCTATAACTTACAACATTGTAAGGTAGGTGTAAGAGAAATCGATTGGAGATTGTTTTAAAAAACGGTATTCTTAATGTAAGGATTATATATGATGTAAGGAAAAGAGGTGTGCATAATGAAAGAACGAGTACTGTCTAGAGTCAACTATCATCAAAAAGTTTCATTCAATCCAATTACAAAGTTTCTTTATAAAGCTATTATTTTATTATTACTACTGAGTTGTACATTATTATTTATCGGAAATGTAATGATTGAAAGAAGTGATATTAGTAAGCTACATGTACCTGCTAAATTAGAGGTACCAGAATCTCTGGCTCACGCATTTATTGCGACAGAAGATAAAAGGTTTTATCACCATAACGGCTTAGACTATATAGCAATTGTCCGAGCTTCTATTGAAAATATAAAAGCTGGTGGTGTTGTACAAGGTGGAAGTACAATTACACAGCAGCTTTCCAAAAATGCTTTTTTATCTAATGAACGTACATTTTCTCGTAAATGGAAGGAAGTTTTTTATACAAAAAAAATTGAGCGAACATTTACTAAAGATGAGATTTTAAAATTATATGTAAGCAATATTTATTACGGAGAAGGTGCATGGGGGATTGAAAAAGCATCCAAGCTATACTTTGGCAAAACGGTAAATCAATTAACATTAAGTGAGAGTGCAATGATGGCTGCTGTTGTGAAAGCTCCTGCTTATTATTCCCCTGCTCAAAATTATGACAAAGCAGTAGAAAGACGAAATGTCGTTTTGAAATTAATGGAACGAGAAGGATATATTAGTCATGATGAATATGTGCAAGCAATTAGTGAAAAATTAGTAATTCGTCATGACATTCCAACTCAGCATTCATTGCAAAAAGTAGCTCGTGAAAAAGCGGTAAGTTAAAAGTGAAGTTCCATAGGGGAACTTCACTTTTTTTGAATAAGACTGCCAAAGAAGAGACACAATATTGACACATTTGTTGTATTTTTGGAAAT
This sequence comes from Bacillus sp. 95MFCvi2.1, assembly GCF_000374965.1. Taxonomy (NCBI): domain Bacteria; kingdom Bacillati; phylum Bacillota; class Bacilli; order Caryophanales; family Bacillaceae; genus Bacillus; species Bacillus sp. 95MFCvi2.1. The sequence goes on from NZ_KB895698.1 coordinate 5,886, forward strand.
TATGTGAGCGTGTTCATTGCATGATGTATAAAAGTATTGATATCATGTGTAATGTGTACAACAATGTATACAGAATATGAATTTAAAGAGGAATGTATATGAAATCATCAAATAAAATCATGGCTCTTGGTATTGTTTTTTCTATTGCAGTGTTAATTGTAATTGGAACAGTTGCGTACAGTATCATAAATGACAAAAAAGATAAAGGGAATGAAATGTTTGCTTATTCCACGCAGCAATCTTTAGGTAAGGAAGATGCACCCGTTAAGGTTGTTGAATTTGGGGATTTTAAATGTCCAGCTTGTCGAACTTGGGATACGACAGTATTACCTCGTTTAAAAGAGGAGTATATTAATAAAGGGAAAGTTCAGTTTTATTTCATTAATTTTCCGTTTATTGGAAAAGATTCTAATTTAGGTGCAGCGGCTGGTGAGGCGATTTATAAACAAGACCCAGAATCTTTCTGGACATTCTATGATGAAATTTATCAAATTCAGAAGAAAGATACTGAAGAATGGATTACAGAAGAACTGCTTCTTAATACAGTGAAGGAAAAACTTCCGAAAGTTAATATAGAACAGTTTAAAAAAGATTTACATAGCAAAGAAACCCAAGACAAAGTACGTAAGGATTCCGATCGTGCACAAAAATTAAAAGTACAAGGTGCTCCTTCAGTATATGTAAATGGGAATCTTTCAAATCCTGATTATGATAGTATGAAAAAGGCAATCGATAAAGAATTGAAAAAGTGATGATTATTCATCACTTTTCGACTTTTTTCGATAAAATTCTTGCTTGGGCTTTTATTACATGCTATACTATTTTACATAAGTTATTTCAATATCTTATGTTTTTTCATATTTGCGGGTGTAGTTTAGTGGTAAAACAAGAGCCTTCCAAGCTCTGGTCGAGAGTTCGATTCTCTTCACCCGCTCCAGATATTATTTCATATTCTCATAATAAATTGTGATCAACGCAGTGTTTCGTTTCTAAGATAAACGAGGCATTGCGTTTTTTAATGTTTGGAAATGAAGATTTTATGCGAAAATAGAATTAAGGACTATGATTACGAAGTGGATTGCTAACCATCAGTAGGTGATTACTTGTTTGATGAGGATATGTATTCATCGTAGAAGGAGGCAAAGCATGAATTTTGAGCAATTAAAGCAAGATGTTATAGCGTATAGTAAAACAATTGGAATAGATAAAATAGGCTTTGCGAGTGCCTCACCATTTGAAGAATTAAAACAGCGTTTAATTCAGCAGCAACAATTAAATTATCAGTCTGGATTTGAAGAACCTGATATTGAAAAAAGAACGAATCCACAGTTACTATTGCCAGGAGCAAAATCCATTATTGCAATTGCATTAGCGTATCCATCAAAGTTGAAAAATGCACCGTTAAGTAAACGAGGAGAAAGACGTGGTATTTTTTGCCGTGCTTCTTGGGGACAAGATTATCATCTTGTTTTGCGGGATCGCCTGCAAAAATTAGAGGCGTATTTAATTGAGAAGCTTCCTGATATAGAAGTGAGATCAATGGTGGATACGGGGGAGTTGAGCGATCGCGCTGTTTCGGAGCGTGCTGGTATTGGATGGAGCGGTAAAAACTGTTCTATTATTACGCCAGAATTTGGCTCCTATGTGTATTTAGGTGAAATGATTACGAACGTACCATTTCCGCCGGATCAACCAATAGAAGATCAGTGCGGAAGTTGTACAAAGTGTATTGATATTTGTCCAACTGGTGCACTTGTACAGGGAGGACAATTAGATTCAAAAAAATGTATTGCTTTTTTAACGCAAACAAAAGGGTTTCTCCCAGAAGAATATCGAGATAAAATTGGAAATCGTATTTACGGCTGTGATACGTGTCAAACAGTTTGTCCAAAGAACAGAGGGAAGGACTTTCATAACCATTTAGAAATGGAGCCAGATCCAGAGCTTGTTAAACCTTTATTAACTCCATTATTAACGATAAGTAATCGGGATTTCAAAGAAAAATATGGCATTATGTCTGGATCATGGCGCGGGAAAAAACCATTGCAACGAAATGCAATTTTAGCCCTTGCTCATTTCAAGGAAACCACAGCAATTCCTGATTTAATTGGTGTTATGAAAGAGGATCCAAGACCTGTAATTCGTGGTACAGCAGCATGGGCTCTAGGAAAAATCGGTGGTGAAGGTGTAGGAGAATCGATTGAAAAGGCAATGGAGCGTGAAAAGGATGAAGAAGTTCTTCATGAAATGAATCGCGGTCTTGAAATGTTAGCTGAGAAAAAACAGTAGATAATGCCTCTTTTTTTCATATTGTGTAATATGGAGGGAGAGGCCTATGTTGATAAAGAAACAGCTTGAACAACAGATGCAACAATTTTTAGCTTATATTACAAATAAACGTGTAGGTGTCGATAAGATTCCTGCTGATTTACTACAAGTGTTACAACGAAAAAGAAGTTTGTTTCAAAAACGTGATGCTGAAATTGTAAAAGCAACAGCAGACGTATCTTTTATAAGACAATTGAATAGTAAGCAATATCAAGAAGTAGATTATCAAGTTCATTTGAAGTATTTAGTTCATCATCATGAATTATTCTACATGGAAGAAGAACAATTAGAACGGCGTGTTTATCTGAAAGATGGGCGTATTGTAGAAGATAAAGATATTGCAGTGAAAGAAGAAAAGGTCCAAGGGGAAACGTTAGAGCGTGAGATAACGAAAGGAAAGTATGATTCGTATCAATATAATCGCTTAGAAGCTGTCAAATATGCGGAGCGTTGGTGGGATGATCGAAACCCGGCGTATCGTAATTTTCCTGATAATTGTACGAATTTTATTTCACAGTGTCTGCATATTGGTGAAACACCAATGACTGGGTATCCTAACATTCGTAAAGGATGGTGGCAAAGGGAGAATCAGTGGAGCTGGAGCTGGGCAGTTGCTCATTCATTTTATTGGTATTTATCAGGAGCTACAACAGGACTTCGTGCTAAAGCGGTAGAAAATCCGGAAGACCTTCTACTTGGTGATGTAATTGTTTATGATTTTGAAGATGATGGTAGATGGAATCATACAACAATAGTTGTAGCCAAAGATGCGGACGGCATGCCGCTTGTAAATGCCCATTCTGCTAATAGCCGCAGGCGTTATTGGAATTATGAGGATTCCAGTAAATATACACCACAAATGAAATATAAATTTTTTCATATTATTAATGGGTAGAGATTTTTCACTCAAGTGGTATAATACGTAGTAGACAAAAGATTGAGGTGAATATAACGTGGGAGTACATGTTGTTTTATATCAACCAGAAATTCCAGCAAATACAGGGAACATTGCACGTACTTGTGCAGCCACTGGAACAGAATTACATTTAATTCGACCACTTGGATTTTCAACGGATGATAAAATGTTAAAACGTGCCGGTCTTGACTACTGGCAGCACGTAAAAATTACGTATTATGATTCGATTGAAGAGTTTTATGAAAAAAATAAAGACGGTGAATTCTTCTATTTAACAAAGTATGGTGAAAAAGCACATACAGCGTTTGATTATAGTAAGGTAGAGAAAGATTATTATTTTGTATTTGGAAGAGAAACAAACGGATTGCCAGCAAACGTAATTGAAGAAAACTTCGATCATTGTTTACGTATTCCAATGACTGACAAAGTACGTTCTTTAAATTTATCCAATACAGCAGCGATTTTAATTTATGAGGCATTCCGCCAACAAAATTATCCAGGTTTAGATTTAGAGATTGTATATTAAAATTTAAATGTAATAGCAGACAAAAGTGATGGGCTTAGGCCCATCACTTTTTGTTTGTACCTGGTTTATCATTATATCCTGAAGTGAAAATTGCAGTAAGAAATGTAAGTGAGACACCTAAAATTAATAATAATTTCATGTGAGACCTCCTTCTTCATATTTTATTTAAAATAATTTTGATCTGAAGTTTATGTAGATTCTATGGAAGTAAAGAAGATATATCCTGTAAGAATGGAGAACAAGTTCCCCATTATTTTTATTATACAGAATTTTCTTTTAAATTTGGGGTGAAATTTATAATGTTTGTAGAAGATTTCATTTTGATTTAAAGAATGTTTAAGGACATCCTCGCATACCTTTTATAATAATCCGATTGAACAAGGAGATGGGGGAGGAGCTATAATGGATATTCTAAAGAAAATTGAACAGCATCGAGAAGCAGAAGAACGTTTACAATGGGAAGGTACGTTTGCGGAATATTTGGAGCTTGTTAAAGAACGACCATGGGTGGCTCAAACTGCACACTCTCGCATTTACAATATGATTAAAGATGCTGGCATTGAAGAAGTAGAGGGTAGAAAAAAATATAATTTTTTTAGCAATCAGCTATTTGGATTAGAAGAAGCATTAGAGCGTCTTGTGGAAGAATATTTTCATCCGTCTGCGAAACGTTTAGATGTTAGAAAACGGATTTTATTATTAATGGGGCCAGTTAGTGGTGGGAAATCAACGTTAGTCACTATGTTAAAACGGGGATTAGAGACATACTCGCGTACAGATCGAGGAGCTATTTTTGCGATAAAAGGTTGCCCGATGCATGAAGATCCTCTTCATTTAATACCACATCATTTACGTGATGACTTTTACGATGAATATAGCGTTAGAATTGAAGGGAATTTGTCACCATTAAATGTGATGCGTTTAGAAAAAGAATATGGTGGAAGAATTGAAGATGTAATTGTAGAACGTATTTTCTTCTCGGAAGATCGCCGGACAGGAATTGGTACATTTAGTCCTTCAGATCCAAAATCACAGGATATTGCAGATTTAACAGGGAGTATTGATTTTTCTACAATTGCAGAATATGGTTCAGAATCAGATCCACGTGCATACCGTTTTGATGGAGAGTTAAATAAAGCAAACCGTGGTATGATGGAATTTCAGGAGATGTTAAAATGTGATGAGAAATTTTTATGGCATCTATTATCTCTTACACAAGAGGGGAATTTCAAAGCGGGGAGATTTGCACTTATTTCAGCAGATGAATTAATTGTAGCCCACACGAATGAAACAGAGTATCGCTCCTTTATTTCTAACAAGAAGAATGAGGCGTTACATTCAAGGATTATTGTAATGCCGGTTCCATATAATTTACGAGTGAGTGAAGAAGAACATATTTATGAAAAGATGATTCATGAAAGCGATGTTGCCAATGTACACATTGCGCCGCACACACTTCGCGTCGCAGCAATGTTCACGATTTTAACACGCTTGAAGGATCCGAAGCGCCCGGATATTGATTTAATTAAAAAGATGCGTTTATATGACGGAGAAATGGTAGAAGGTTACAATGCAATTGATGTAGAGGAATTGCAGCGTGAATATCAGGATGAAGGTATGAGTGGTATTGATCCGCGTTATGTCATTAACCGTATTTCTTCTACTATTATTAGAAAAGAAGTGCCATCGATTAATGCGCTTGATGTGTTACGTTCATTAAAAGATGGGTTAGATCAACATCCATCTATTAGTAATGAAGATCGGGAGCGCTATATGAATTTCATTTCATTAGCACGGAAAGAGTACGATGAAATTGCTAAGAAAGAAGTACAAAAAGCATTCGTGTATTCGTATGAAGAATCAGCTAAGACGCTTATGGATAATTACTTAGATAACGTTGAGGCATATTGCAATAAATCAAAATTACGTGATCCATTAACAGGTGAAGAAATGAGTCCAGATGAAAAGCTGATGCGTTCTATTGAAGAGCAAATTGGTATTTCAGAAAATGCAAAGAAAGCGTTCCGAGAAGAAATTTTAATACGCATTTCTGCTTATGCTCGTAAAGGAAAACGTTTTGATTATAACTCACATGAACGCCTTCGCGAAGCAATCCAGAAAAAATTATTTGCTGATTTGAAAGATGTTGTGAAAATTACAACATCTACGAAAACACCAGATGAAAATCAGCTGAAGAAAATTAATGATGTTGTAGCACGCTTAATCGATGAACATGGATATAACTCTTCATCAGCAAATGAATTGCTTCGCTATGTAGGTAGCTTGTTGAATCGATAGCTTGATAATAAAACGCTGTCTCTAATGAAAGCAGAGGCAGCGTTTTTGTATCTATCTGATTGAAGTAATGGAACTTTACTATATAAATCCATTTCGATTTTTCGACATATAAGTCGCGGCTATGAAAACAAAAGGAAATCTCCACTTATTTTCTCCCTTTGTTTTCACGTGGAATGGGGCTAAAAAAGGCATTGACCGCTACTATGCATGGTCGGATGCTCTCTTCTACCTAAAAAGTAGGTGCTGTATTGGTTTTTCAATCTGTATTTATATAGTGAATGTTTCCTGGAGACTTGTCCAAATATAATAAATTAAGGTGCAATTTCATGAATTTATTGTCAATTATTTTTACAATACGCATATGATAGAGTAACCAATCATTCATACAGAAAAAGCCAACACAATACAATATGTTGCAGAGTGGAAAAGTGTGCAACAATGAATTGTGTTTCTTTCTTATCAGCTAAAGAAATTTCAATTTAAAATGAATGCCAAAGTTTTTGTTAAGGAAGTTCGGAGCAATACGTAAAAAAGCTATGGGTGCCTTATGATTATGGAAAAAGTAAGTTCTAATGAACAGATACTTTTTAACTATTCTTGTTGCTACATCATAACCTTAAATTTGTATATTACTGTTTATTAGAGAAAATAAGGGAAATTACAGTAAGGAGGGAAAAAGATGGGCGAAGAAAATCAACCAAATTATACAATTTCACAGGAAAACTGGTCCCTCCATCGCAAAGGACATGACGATCAACAACGCCATCAAGAAAAGGTACAAGAGGCAATTAAGAATAACTTACCAGACCTTGTGACAGAAGAAAATATCGTGATGTCTAATGGTAGGGACGTTGTAAAAATACCAATTCGGTCTTTAGATGAATATAAAATTAGATATAACTACGATAAGAATAAACATGTTGGGCAAGGAACTGGTGATAGTAAAGTTGGCGATGTGGTTGCAAGAGATGGGGCAGGTGGTCAAAAGCAAAAAGGACCAGGAAAAGGGCAAGGTGCAGGGGATGCAGCTGGAGAAGATTATTATGAAGCAGAAGTATCAATTTTAGAATTAGAGCAAGCATTTTTTAAAGAGTTGGAGCTGCCTAATTTAAAGCGGAAAGAAATGGATGAAAATCGTATTGAACATATTGAATTTAATGACATTAGAAAAACAGGATTGTGGGGAAATATTGATAAAAAACGGACGATGATCTCAGCTTACAAACGAAATGCGATGAATGGAAAGCCAGCTTTTCATCCAATTCGTCAAGAAGATTTGAAGTTCCGAACATGGAATGAAGTGTTGAAGCCAGATTCCAAAGCTGTTGTATTAGCAATGATGGATACGAGCGGATCTATGGGGATTTGGGAGAAGTATATGGCGCGTAGTTTCTTCTTTTGGATGACAAGATTCTTACGTACAAAGTACGAAACGGTAGATATAGAGTTTATTGCACATCACACAGAAGCGAAGGTCGTGACAGAAGAAGAGTTTTTCTCAAAAGGAGAAAGTGGTGGAACAATCTGTTCCTCTGTTTATAGAAAAGCACTTGAGCTTATAGATGGCAAGTATTCACCGGAACGCTATAATATTTATCCATTTCATTTTTCAGATGGAGATAACTTAACATCAGATAATGCTCGGTGTGTGAAGTTTGTGCAAGAATTGATGAAGGTATGTAATATGTTTGGGTATGGGGAAGTAAACCAGTACAATCGTCACAGTACGCTTATGTCAGCCTATAAAAATATTAAAGATGAGAATTTCAGATACTATATTTTAAAGCAGAAAGCTGATGTGTTTCATGCAATGAAGAGCTTTTTTAGAGAAGAATCAGGTGAGAAAATGGCGTAGCCCCTTTTTTAAGGGGTTTTTTATATAATAGAATATTCATTCATGTGTAATAAAAGGGAAAAAATCGAAGTAGAAATATTTATATAACTTTACTTTTTATGTAAAATAGTATATTATATAAATATACAATATAACGGTTATTTTCTAGGAGGAGCCTGTCACCATAGGCTCCTCCTGTTCTTTTTTAAGCAGCCTGTCGTACAGGTTTTTTTTAAAAGAATAAATAACTGAAAATTAGGAAAAATAATTTTTGAAAGAGGTGAGGCATACATATAACAAAGAGAGAGGTAATGATGAAAGGGGGATAAGGCATGACATTGTTGGGTTATCCGCTTGAGACAATTTATTTATATGGATTTATTATTGCTACCGTACTTACTGTTATTTATATCTTTTTTGGAGATATATTTGAATCCATATGTAGCTTCGGAGGTGGATCTACATCTATTGTAACGTTGCTGCTCAGTTTCTTTGCCATGCTTTGTGGTTTTAGTTATATAGGAGAGTATTTATTTACTTGGAATAGTATTGTTATTTTTAGTCTTTCTTTCGGCATATCTTTTATTGGAGTTTTCCTAATGAAAATATTGATTTTAAAACCAATTGCAGAAGCTGAACAAAATACAGTGCAACGTATGGCTGAATTTGTTGGATGCAAAGGAGAAGTGATTATTACCATCCCGAAAGAAGGATTTGGAGAAGTATTAGTTTCTTCGCAATTTGGAAGTAATGCGATACCAGCTAAGACAATTGGAAAGAAAGATATTTTACAAGGAACCGAGGTCATTATTGAGGAAGTTCAAGATGGTGTTTTGCTTGTACAGAACATCGCTTATTCTTTAAAAAAACCAAAGTTATAAGGGGGAATTTGAATGATTCCATTAATTATCGGTGGTATATTACTCGCAATCTTACTTTTACTTATTTTGGTGTTTATCACAAAATACCGTACAGTTGGTCCTGATGAGGCGCTGATTGTAACAGGAAACTGGCTTGGTGGCGGGAAAAACGTTGTCACAACAGATGATGGTAAAAAAATTAAAATTATTCGTGGTGGTGGTACATTTGTTGTACCAATTATGCAACGAGCGGAACTTCTTAGTTTATTAAACTATAAATTAGAAGTTGGAACACGTGATACGTATACAAAGCAAGGGGTGCCAGTTACGGTAAATGGTGTTTCTATTATTAAAGTAGGTTCAACAATTGAAGAAGTATCTACAGCAGCTGAACAATATTTAGGGAAAGAAACGGAAGAGTTAAAAGTTGAAGCGAAAGAAGTATTAGAAGGCCATTTACGTGCTATCTTATCTTCAATGACAGTGGAGGATGCTTATAGTAATAGAGAGCAATTTGCACAAAAAGTACATGAAGTTGCTTCGACAGATTTGAAGAAGATGGGGCTTCGTATTGTCTCCTTTACGATTAAAGAAATCATGGATAAAAATGGTTATTTAGATGCTTTAGGTCAACCGCAAATCGCAACAGTGAAACGTGATGCAACAATTGCGAATGCAGAGCGTGAAAAAGAAGCACGTATTGAAAAAGCTCGTGCGGAGAAAGAAGCAAAAGAAGCTGAATATCAACGCGATGCACAAATTGCAGAGGCTGAAAAGCATAAAGAATTAAAAGTACAATCATATAAGAGAGAGCAAGAGCAAGCACGTGCCGATGCGGACCTTTCTTATGAATTACAACAAGCAAAAGCACAACAAGGTGTTACAGAAGAGCAAATGCGCGTTAAAATCATTGAGCGTGAAAAGCAAATTGAATTAGAAGAAAAAGAAATTGCACGTCGTGAAAAACAATACGACGCGGAAGTAAAGAAGAAAGCAGATGCAGATCGTTATGCAGTGGAACAATCAGCGGAAGCGGAAAAAGTAAAACAAATGAAAAAAGCAGATGCAGATCAATATAAGATTGAAGCAGAAGCAAGAGCACGTGCGGAAGAGGTGCGTGTAGAAGGTTTAGCAAAAGCCGAAATTGAAAAGGCACAAGGGCAAGCAAAAGCAGAAGTTCAAAAAGCGCAAGGTACAGCGGAAGCGGATGTTATCCGATTAAAAGGTTTAGCAGAAGCGGAAGCGAAGCAAAAAATTGCGGAAGCGTTCGAATTATATGGGCAAGCGGCAATTATGGATATGGTTCTTAAAATGCTTCCAAGCTACGCAAAAGAAATTGCAAGCCCACTTAGTAACATTGATAAGATTACTGTTGTGGATACAGGCGGCGGTGGAAAAAACAGCGGAGCTGGAAAAGTGGCAGGATATGCGACTGATCTAATGGCAACGATGCAAGAAACATTAAAAGCTTCTTCTGGTATTGATTTAAAAGAACTATTAGAAAGTTTTGCTGGAAAAGGTGCTGTGCAGCAGGTGGTGAGTGAGAAGCCTGTTGTGCAAGTAGTGGAAGAAAACGAGAAAAGTGAAAAATAACGAAGGAAGGCCTCTAGCATTAGGGGCCTTTTTAGGCTCTAATGCAAAGCGAAAATGAAAGAGAATATAGCGCATATATTTCTAGCGGAATTATATTTGATGATATAAGTGCAAACAATTGATGGATGAATTCTTTCTAGTTTGGACAGGTTGATTCTGTAAATCAATTTTTCTTTTTCATACTGATCATGTTCTTTTTTAGATTGATAGTATCAGTATGTCAAGGTTTTATAAATTTCTCGCACCAGAATCTCGCTAGCATCATACATACCGCACTCATGCCACCTAATGCTTTGGAAAGAAATAATCCCCATATATGATTGGCAAATTCAAATAAAGATTCAGATGAAGAACAAAGAAGTAACCCCAGTATAATCAATTTTTGATTGAATCTATCTATATTCCGGTGATAGGAGGTGTTAGTAATTGAGTAAATGTAGCAATATTTCATTATATCAGTAACTAATTGTAACGTATTCATATAAAAAGACATTATAGGAACAACAAGATCGATTCCTAAAAATAAAGAAATTGAATAATATCAAGGCTAAAGATATCTTTTCTGCTGCATACAATTATGTTATTTCTTTCAATGTGTTAAATTTAATTGAAATAAAGTAAATTTAGATTAATGGAGAAATGATTGTATGTTAAACTACATTAAAATATGTTTAATTATAATTCGTTACACAACTTGCTACAAGAACATTAGGAGGATTAGAAAGATGAGGAAATTGAAAGCAAATATATACAAGTATGGAAAGGCTAATATCCTTTACTAAACAGGCTCATTTCAATGGAGGAAGTATTTGGAATTAATCCTGATATCGAAGAATTTCAAAAAGGATTGAAAATAGCGTTAGAGAAACAGAATTAATTTAATATGGGGAATTTGAACTTCATATAGCGTTTGAAAAAGCTACTTTTATTCAAGGGAGATTACAAATAGGATGGACTGTTGTGTATAGCGTAACTCAAATGTTTTTATAGTTATATAAACAGAATTGTTAATGTGACATAAAAATTATTGTGTAACTCCATTTTTATCCCGCATTAACGGACAGTAACACTCCCACCTCAAAATTTAGCGAAAGCAAAGAAGTTAGGTGGGAGATGAACTGTCCGAAAAAGCCCGATTCGTTCAACTAATAATCAGTGGGGGATGAAGAAAACCCCCACTGATTAAAGTTTCACTTTATTTTTAACATTCTTTAAAGATGGTAAGAAGCGAGAAATATCTTAGGAAGGCTATTTATATCAGCATTATTTCGTAAAAGCATAATAAAAATCATGTATTTTTATCCCGCATTAACGGGCAGTAAGACCCCCACCGAAAACAAAGAAGTTAGGTGGGGGATCAAGACCCCCACTGATTAAAATTTCACTTTATTTAGTGTGCTGTTATCGCAGTTTTTATAAGGAACAGAGGAGACTTAATGTATGAAAAAAAGAATTGTAATCATAGAAGATGAAGATAATATCCGAGAAATATGTAAACGGTACTTGGAAAGAGAAGGATATGAAGTATACACCGCTGTAAACGGAACAGAAGGTTGGAATGTATTTCAGCAATATCAACCAGATTTAATTATTCTAGACTTGATGATGCCGAAAAAAGATGGCTGGGAATTATGTGAGGAAATTCGCCAATACTCTAATGTCCCTATTATTATGTTAACCGCTAGAGGAGAAGAAAGAGATCGAATTTTAGGATTAACAATGGGCGCGGATGATTATGTGACAAAGCCGTTTTCACCTCGTGAATTAGTATTAAGGGTGCAAATTATATTAAGAAGAGGAAATCAAGCAACGATACAAGAGAAAGAACCTGTATCAGAAATGATAGAGTTCCTAGATTTGAAGATTGATCCAACGAAAAGACGTGTATTTGTTTGTGGACATGAAATTGAGTTAACAGTGAAAGAATTTGAGGTACTTTATATAATGGCAAAACATCCAAAACAAGTATTCTCACGATCTCAACTTCTTGAACAGATATGGAATTTTGAGTATGAAGGGTGCACAAATGCAGTAACTGTGTTAATGAGTCGTCTACGTGAAAAATTGGAGAAGCATACAACAAAGAATCGTTGGATTCATACAGTTTGGGGCATAGGATATCGCTTTGAGCCAGATGGAGGAAATGAAACATGAAGTTACGGAATCAATTGTTATTGATGAATTTATTAAGCACGGGAATCATAGTAATTTCGATCTGGTATAGTGACAGAAGAATGTTACTTAGACCGGAACAAACACGGCTATTAATAGGAATTGTGATGGTAGCGATGATTCTTTCAACGATTATTTACTGGTTAATGACACGTCCTATTATGAGATCTATTCAAAATTTAATTGCATTAACGAAACAATTTAGTGATAGACACTTTGAAACGATGTATATAATCGGGAAAGAACCAGAAGAGTTTAAAGAATTAGCGACAGCTTTTCAACAAATGGCTAAAAAATTAGAAGAAAGCTTTACTAAGTTAGAACAAGGAGAAAAAGCACGTACAGAACTAATTGCGAATATTTCCCATGACTTACGAACCCCTATGGCTAGCATACAATTGATGATAGAAGCGTTACAAGATGGTTTAATTGAAGATCCTAATATGAAAATGCAGTATCTAACAACAATCCTAAACGAAATTCAAAGATTAAGTGGATTAATTAATAATTTGTTTGAGCTTTCTAAGCTAGAACTTGGACAAGGAGCCTTTCATCCCAGTTTAACACATGTGGACAGCATTCTATTAGAAGTACTAGATTCCCATGCGATCTTATTGAAGGACAAAAATATCCATTTGCAATTGCACGTTTCGGATACATTGCCACGACTTTGGATTATGCCATGTAAAATAGTGCGGGTTATCAGTAATTTGTTACATAATGCGATTCGGCATTCCCCCACATTTGGAACAATCGAGTTAATTGTGGAGGAAAATAAACAAAAACAGCAAGTTACATTCATTTTGCGTGATGAAGGGGAAGGGATTTCTTACGATGATCAATTACGTATATTTGAACGTTTTTTCAGAACAGATCCATCAAGAAGTTCACAATCTGGAGGGTCTGGACTTGGACTCGCCATTGCAAAATCACTAGTTGAAATACACAAAGGAGAAATTGGTGTTCAAGATCGTTCGGATGGGAAACAGGGATGTGAATTTTGGTTTACTCTTCCCATTGCATCAGAAAAGAAATAATACGGTTGAAAGACTTTTGTAACATTTATGAGAGAGAAATGAAAGATTTGTTAGCTATGATGAAGTTAATCTTACTAGTAGATGTTCTAACTCATCTAGAAAACAAGGAGAAAAATGACGATGAAGAAATTAAAACCAACACTTAGTGTATTAGGTAGTGTAACAATGGCACTGACTTTGGCATCCCCTGCGTTAGCTGAAACAACACCTGAACAAGACGGAAAAGTGGAAACTTTTAAAGAAAATAAAAATATGAAGGAAGGGCAAAATATTATCTATGATGGTTCTGAAAAAAAGGGAATCATAATTATGGAAGAGCCTCAGGAAAATAATGACTGGGATAATGATGGCATTCCTAATGATGTAGAAGAAAAAGGGTTTAAAATTGTATTTAATAAAAAGACAGGGAAAAATGAAGCCCAACCATGGGATCAACAGCAAGACTTTGGTGAAAAGAGATTTATAACAAATCCTAGGAGTGCAAACTCAGATGGAGATCCTTTTACAGATAGCTATGAAGTGGAGCATTATGGCAGTGATTCTGATGTAGATTTCAATCCCATGATTGCGAATGTGCCAAATCTACAAATTGCTGTAAAACGCATCGATATTACTCCAGTTGCTAGTATTACAGATTCAAATGGTGAATCACGTACTAAGAGTTGGGAAAAAAGTTTATCGGTACAACATTCTTTTAATGTAGGTTTAGCTGGTGAAGCCGGTGCTGAGGGATCAGCAGCGGGTCCTGTACCTTCAGGAAAAGGATCGTTAAATGTGGGGTATGGTTATTCTAATACAAAAACAGAAACAGAAAGTATTTCTAATAGTTTTGATTGGTCAACAGCAACAACTGTTGATTCAGCTAAAGCAGCAAATGTGCGTTTCCATCTAGAATATAAAAATACGGGTACAGCATCTGCTGGGGATGTTTCACCTCACTTTAACATTCGATTAGGAAATAAAATTATCAATACTGTAAAGGCAACACAAGACCGTTATAAAGCAAACTTGTTAACTACAGAAAAAGGTGGAAACAATAAAACTGAAATTCTAATGGACAGTGTAGAAGGTCAAGCGGATGTGAAAATTTCCCTAACACTGGATGAATTAAAAGCAGTAGAACAAGGGGCACCTCTTTCTATTGAAGTATTGCCTACTAGTACGATGAATGTGTATACAATGAAAGATGGGAAATTTGAAAATTTAGGAGATTGGGCGCATTTTGCGTCTAATGTAAATGCTTCTACTACATTAGTAGAAACAAATTTGGGTTCTATACCAAAATTTAGAGTGTATACACCAAAAAAGGATAAAACAAAACCTGCTAGCGTTGATCATAATCTTTCATTGGACGAATTTTTTAAAAATAGCGGGATAGATAGTTATGCTTGGACAGCAAACGCTGTAGTAAATGGTCAGCTAAACAAAAATCTAGTTCGTTATGGTCCAAATCGTTCTCTTTTAGAACGAGGTGTGAACCTTGGTTTCTTTGATAACCGCGCACTACGACCAACTCTATCATATAGCAGTTATGATTATAGCAAGAAAAAGATTTACGCATCGGTTATACCAGGTTTATTTAATATAAGTGAAGAAATCTTTGTTACGGTTAATAATAAAGAAGGTAAGCAACAAAAGGTAAAATTAGTTCGAAATAAGAATTCAAATGTGTATGAATCTAAAGAGAATGAACCTGTAGACTTAGCAGTAAACAAAAGAGCTCTTGGAGAAACCCCAGTTAAGTTTGAACTCAATGATGTCCAAAATAATAAAACTGAAGTTTCTGTGCCTCTTGTTTCAAATAAAAGCTATCTAGAGGCTATCGATAAATTAGTAGTAGATAATTCCGGAGAACCTATTCTAGAAGGAAAACAGTACTATTTGAAGACGAATGTTAACATACGTGAAGGTGTACAGGAGGATTGGCACATTGGTTTAAGCCAAACAATTAATGGGCGATATGTACACTTTTCACCTCAGTCCAATTGGGATAGATTGAGACTCGGTCCTATACAAAAGGCAATACATGGAGCAGACATTCAAGCAACACCAGTAATGATAGAAAGAAAAGGACAGCCTAAACCAGGACAACCATTCAAAAAAGATGAAGAAGTGTTCCTTAAGTTTACTAACAGTAGTTATAGTGGTTACCAGTATTTAAATATTGGAAATGGTTATGATTATAACTGGTTAGATACTGAAAACAATAGATCTTCTATTAAATTAGACAAGCTTCCTAATGAGAAGAGTTTCTATCTAAAATCTGATTCTACTTATATCACATTTAGACAAAATAATTGGACTGCTAGTGTCGCAGATAATGGTAGCGCCCCAGTTGTAGCTTCTAGTGAGTTTATTTTAAAACCTGAGCATACAAATTCACCAGGTAATAACCATAAATGGGAATTAGAAAGTATTAAGTAAAGTAAGAGATTATAAGGCCGCAAGTATGGTTTTAGAAAACTTAACGACCTATGCATATTTGGAAGCTACGTGCGGTAACAATTAAAAAAGTTAAGTTTATCTCGTTAGTTGAGCGGACAGTAATACTCCTGCCTAAAAACAAAGAGTAGAAGTATTACTGCCTGTAAAATGCTAGTTGGTGAGGACTGATAATCAGTGGGAATGAAGAGTTTGCCACTGATTATCAGTCCTCACCTATGAAATCTTACAAACCTGTCATCTTTATGTAAGGTTATTAGATAGTTCATTTATTATTTTAATGTGATAATAAAGGTAGAAGAAATACCAGTAAATTTTTAGATATTATAGGAGAGTGTCAGTGATGATTATAACAACAACTTCAACGATTCAAGGAAAAGAAATTATTGAGTATATCGATATTGTAAACGGTGAAGCGATTATGGGTGCAAATATTGTACGTGATTTATTTGCTTCTGTTCGTGACGTTGTCGGTGGCCGTTCTGGTGCATATGAAAGTAAATTAAAAGAAGCTCGTGATATTGCAATGGAAGAGATGAAAACTCTTGCGAAGCAAAAAGGTGCAAATGCAATTGTTGGTATTGATGTAGACTACGAGGTCGTTCGTGATGGAATGTTAATGGTTGCTGTTAGTGGTACAGCTGTACGTGTATAAAATAAAAAGTATAATTGCTAAAGCACCTTGTTAAGAGTGAGGTGCTTTTTCTTTTTTGTAAAATTAGAAAGGTGAAACACCTGAAAGGAAATAATATCTTATTTTCTTTAAGTTACTTTAGTGTTTTTTTGCACCATTAATATTTCCAATTATGGTATATTTTTTAGCGGAAGAAGATGTTCAATTCATAATAAATATATTTTTAATAAAAAGGAGAATATTTTGTTAAAAAAAAGTGGGGTAACTACAAGTATATCGATTTTAATACCAGTTTTATTGATCTTACTCATAGTTAACTTTATAAATGAAATTATTTTAACTGTATTTCAGGGGATTTCTCTTGTTTTACCTTTATTTCTTTGTCCTATTGGATTTATTTTAGCTATTTTTTCTTATAAAGTAGATAAAAATAATGGAGCAAAGATTGGGATCGTATTAAATGTGTTAGTATTCTTAATTCCTTTTATTTTGCTGATACGGGGAACGATGTGATTTCTATTTTGGTTATATTTAAATAGAGTTACCTTCTCTAAAGGGGAAAAACGTAGAAAGATCTTTGATAATTTTTGAGGGATTCTGGTGCAAGAAATATATGTGGTATATTCTCTTTTATTATATCTTTGCACCAGCCCGCCTTTTTAGACACTATTTAGAAGTGTATTTCATTCCTTCTAGTCTATCTAGTACCCTTCTTTTCTTATAAAGCATCTTACCTACTTCAGCAATTTCTTCAATCGTTTTTCGATTTAAATAAGCACCAAAAATCATACCAGCAATGGGAATCATCTGAAATAGCTTCTTCCAACCGTAATTGTCACGATATACAGTAAACACTTCGCGCCATGATTTAATTTGGGACATACTGTCGTCGTGATTGACACGAGCATCAAAATGTTTTAATTCATGAAGAATGGTTTGTTTTCCTACAATATCAGACGAGGAAAATTGTAAGCATTTTACGATAAATAATCTCTCTTGAATATCTTCAGGATTATAACCGTAGCAAATTGCAATTTCTTGCAGAATGTTTAGTGACATGCTTAAAACAGCTGGAATATCAATTGCTAGGGTGAAAATGCCACCAAAACCAGTTGTGGCCCCTTGCGCAGTTGCGACAGATTTTCTATTTTCGATAATTTTATCAACGATTGTATCCATCTCACTTAAAAGGGATTTTTGAACATCTGTTAAAGAAGCTGCGTTTTCAAATTTCTTTATTGTTGTTTGTGGATGAATTAAATATTTACTTCCAGAATTGAGATATTGAATGAGCTCATCTAGTAAAATATTAATTTTCTTATGGATAAACTTTGGAGTTAACTTATCAAGAATAGTAAATGGAATTTTCCCCCACTTTTCAAAGAACCAAAGATCTTCCTGTTCTTTCTCCCATTTTTCAATGATTGCGATTTCCTGTAATAAAAGTTCTTTTGACTCCATTTTTCGCCCTACTTTCTTATAACCGTGTCTTTCTATTTTACTGGGTATTTTTTGAATAATAAATAAAATTCAGCGTTTGTATTTATATTGGATGCTGTAAATAAGAAAAAGAGATAAGAGAACCGGCTTGAAGGAAGTATAGAATTAGATAACGTAATACAGCATTTCAGTTGGGATTTCTTGTGTAGGAAGTAGATATACGAGTACAATAAATATGTTAGTTTTACTTAACTTTTAACATTTGAATAAGCTTAATTGATTTTTGTGAGGTATCCTTTTTTACTGATAAAGGGCTTAATCTATTTTTAGATATCAGTATTTTCTGTAAAAAAGAGACTTTAGTTCGAAAGTGGTGGATGAAATGAATATACTGTTTGAAGCAATTAAGAGTAAAAATCTTGAAAAAGTGATAGGAGCTATGCCAAAGGTGGATATAAATGAACAAGATCAGTTTGGAAGAACTTCTTTGCATTACGTAATTGTAAAAAAGGCTCCTATTGAAATATTCAAAGAATTACTAGCCTTCGGGGCGAAAACAGGCATAACAGATCGTTTACATGAGTCAGTACTTACTAAAGCAATTAAGTTTAATAATAAACAAGCTGTGAAGTGTTTAATCGAAAATGGAGTGGAACTGAATCATTCAGCCGGGATAAAGAAAACTCCTTGGTTTTTAGCAAGACATAATCCTGAAATAGCAGATTTATTATTGGAAACAAAAGGAGCTATTCGACTGAAATTAACAGAAAGCGAACAAGCAATCATCGATGGTTGTTTGTATGGAGAATCTGCTGAAGTAAATGTTTATTTGACTCACTTAAATACTCCGGAATTGTTACATGCTTTTGTATTACATTTTAATTGGGATGATGATTTACAGCTGATGAAAATGGTATTGCAACATGCTAATTGTCAGGAAATAACTGCTATTGAAATGTTTGATTTAGTAGATGGGGATTATTGGCTGAATCAGGGAGATAGTAGTGATGAAGAAAGGGAGTATGTAGATTTTGTACAACATCTTTTAAGGAGGTTTCCTAATATATTATAAGCTATTTTTTCATATTGTGATCTTTGTATTAAGGAGATTATACAGAGTAATGGGCAATGAAAGTTAGGGGAATGATTTTGAAGGTTAAAAAATTAAAATTACAGCCAAGAATTACATTGACGATTGGTACACTCATTTTCTTTGTTATTGTTTTAACGAGCTTTCTTTTTTACTATATTGTATCTGAAACGGTGGAAGAGCAAATTGGTAAAAGGGCATTACACGTTGCAAAAACAGTTGCTGCCATACCTGAAATTCAAGAAGCATTTCAGAAAGAAAACCCATCTGCTATTATTCAACCAATTGTTGAGAAAATAAGAGTAGAAACAGATGCCGATTTTATCGTGGTAGGGAATAAAGATGGGATTCGTTATGCGCATCCTTTGCGAGAGAGAATCGGAAAAGAGATGGTTGGTGGGGATAACGAGGGGGTTTTAACGGATGGGAAATCATATATTTCAAAAGCGACTGGGACGTTAGGTCTTTCTTTACGTGGGAAAGTACCAATTCGTGATCAGACTAATCATATTATCGGTGTTGTATCTGTTGGTTTTTCTATGGAGGATATTCATGAAGTGGCAGAAGCATACGGTAAGAGAGTATTTTGGATTGCTATTGCTGGGTTAGTAATTGGAATATTTGGTTCTATATATTTAGCACGTAGTATAAAAAAATTAATGTTTGGTTTTGAACCAGAAGAAATTTCCTCTCTATATGAGGAACATAGTGCTATCATCCAATCTGTACGGGAAGGAATTATGGTAATAGACAAAGAAGGTTGCATTCGTTTAGTCAATCAGGCGGCGTATGAAATTCTTTCTCTTGAAAAACATCAGACTATCATTGGGGATTCTATTTTGAAAATTATTCCGAACTCCTCAATATTAGAAGTGCTCCGAACTGGAGAAGAGCAATTTGATCGATATTTAAATATAAGGGGACAAGCTGTTATTGTAAATCGATTACCTATTAAAGTAAACAATGTGGTAATGGGAGTCGTTTCTAGTTTTCGCTTGAAGTCAGAAATGGATCAGTTAACTGAAGAACTATCTCAAGCGAGGCGTTATACAGAAGCACTTCGAGCGCAGACACATGAGTATAACAATCTTTTGTATACGCTTTCGGGTCTTATCCAATTAGAGTCATATGATGAAGCATTGGAGCTTATTCATAAAGAGACTGCTGTATACCAAGACTTTGTTCGGTTTATTATGGAACGTATACAAAATCCGTGGCTAGGTGGAATTTTAATAGGATTTTATAATCGAGCTAGAGAATTGAAAATTGATTTTATTTTAGATCGCGAGAGTAGTTTGCAAAAGTTAGGTTCGCATATTGATAGTAATCATGTTGTTTCTATTGTAGGTAATTTAATTACAAATGCATTTGAAGCAGTTGAATATAATCAGGGATATGAAAAGCAAGTTAGAATGTTTGTGACAGATATTGGAGAAGAGATTGTCATTGAAGTTGAAGACTCAGGTCTTGGGATTGATGATGAGGTAATTACATGTATATTTGATAAAGGCTTTTCGACAAAAGAAGGAGAAAAACGAGGTTATGGGTTAGCAAAGGTAAAAGAGTTAGTTGAAGATTTAAATGGGAGTATGGCGCTAGAAAAAGGGGAGCTAGGTGGTGCACTGTTTATAGTTGCATTGCCAAAGGAAAGAGGCGAATTGTAATGAACGAGGGGATTGAAGTACTGATTGTAGAAGATGATATTCGCATCGCAGAGATTCATCGTCGGTTTACTGAAAAAGTAGGGGGATTCAAGGTAATTGGGACTGCAACAACAGGAGAACAAGCGAAAGAGTGGTTAGATCTTGTCTCGCCGCAACTTGTTTTATTGGATGTTTATTTACCTGATATGCAAGGGACGGAACTTGTTACATATATCCGGCGTAACCTACATGATACGGATATAATTATGATTACAGCGGCATCAGAAGTCGAAATTGTCCGTCATGCATTGCGAGGTGGGGTGTCGGATTATATTGTAAAGCCACTTATGTTTGATCGTTTCAAAAAAAGTTTAGAAAACTATCAAAAAAAAATACAACAATTAAAACAAACTGAGCAACTATCTGCAGAACAAATTGAGCATTTGTGGTTTAAAGGACAGGTGGAATATAATCAAATTGTTTATGCCCCAAAAGGAATTGATCCTTTAACACTAATAAAAATTAGAAAATATGTATCTAACGTTGGACAAGAAGGAATTACGGCGGAAATGTTGAGTGTAGAAGTAGGCGTAAGCCGATCGACAGCAAGACGCTATTTAGAGTATTTAATTTCTGAAAAGACGGTTTATGCAGAACTTATATATGGAAATGTTGGAAGACCAGAAAGAAGATATTTTCAGGTCTCTTCATAAAGTGGAATTTTAACCAGTGGAAGTATTACTATCTACGAATAGCGGAGAAAAACATAGAATAGAAAAAGTAGAGACTTCTATGGTCTCTACTTTTTGAATAGGAAGGATGAGGATATTTATTTCATTTTATATTGGAATGATGCCAGTAATAATACCGACTATTAACATGACCATTGTTGTTCCAACTGCCCAAAGTAAAGTGAAGCGTTGATGTTCACCAAAATCAACCTTTGCCATTCCAACTAATAAATAAGTGGATGGAACGAGTGGACTTAATAAGTGAACTGGTTGTCCAAGGAGAGAGGCACGCCCCATTTCAGCGGCACTAATTCCATAAGCCGCAGCGGCTTTTGTGAGAATTGGCAATACACCAAAATAAAAAGCATCATTGGACATAAAGAATGTGAAAGGCATACTTATAATAGCTGTAATAATAGGAAGCTGTGGTCCGAGCGCATCAGGAATAAGGGCAACTAGGCTTTGTGCCATCGCATCTACCATTTTTGTCCCCGATAAAATTCCTGTGAAAATTCCAGCGGCAAATACTAAAGAAACAACCGCTAATACGTTTCCTGCATGAGAAGCAATACGTTCTTTTTGTTCTTCCAGACTTGGATAATTAATCATAACTGCAATAGCAAAAGCAACTGTAAATAATACAGGAAGTGGCATAACCTCTATGATAAGGCAGACGAGAAGAGCGATTGTTAATAAAAAGTTAATCCATAATAATTTGGGACGTTTATAGCTAGTAGCTTCTGTAGTTGCTGCTTGTTCATCCATCAGTGCCTTTTCTTTTTGTGTATATTGTATATCGACAATTCCTAAGCGCTTTCTCTCTTTTTTTCCAAGGAAGTAAGCAACAAAAACAACCCATATTGCTCCACCAATCATTGCTGGAATAAGTGGTGTAAATAACTGTGAAGCATCGAGAGTAAGTGCACTCATAACCCTAGCTGTTGGACCACCCCAAGGTGTAAGATTTGTAACCCCAGCTCCTAGCATAACAACTCCAGCTAATATAAGCGGATTCATTCCAAGGCGTTTATATAGTGGATACATTGCAGAAACTGTAATCATATATGTTGTTGTGCCATCACCATCCAATGAAACAATAATAGTAAGAATTGCTGTACCAACAACAATTTTTAATGGATCACCGTTTACAATCTTCAAGATTTTACTAATGATTGGATCAAATAATCCACTATCAATCATAATTCCGAAATATAAAATGGCAAACATAAGCATAATACCAGTCGGTGCTAATTTCTTAATCCCGTCTAGCATCATTGGTCCTACATTTGCATAAAATCCCCCAATTAATGCAAATATAATAGGAATTAATATTAATGCAACTAATGCTGACATACGTTTGGTCATAATTAAAAACATAAAGACAAAGACCATCGCAAACCCGAGTACCGCTAACATGTAATCTCCCCCTCTGAAAATGATTGCGCTTTCAACGAATGCTGAAAATTCAGAAAAACCTTTCTATTTATCATAAAGGATGGAATATGTATGGTAAATAATTAGAAAAATAACGTTATTAAACGCATAATCGTTATTTTGTTCATTTTGTTCATGAATTTTATTTTGAATTTTTAAAAATATAATGTGTTTATTGTAGGAGTGATAGAATAGATGAGAAAATAGAGAAGCGTGAAGTAGGGAGTAGATTTTGAATGAAAGCAATGATTGAAGAGATTTATAGTTCATATAAAGGAAGAGTAGAAGAGATTTTCGTTGATGAATCATCTTACGTATATGAATGGGCAAAATTAATGACGATTCGAAAAAATGACGGAACACTGGAGAAAGTAGCAGTGGGAATTAGTGGTCATATACGATCTGTAAATATAGAGGTTGGTCAGGAAATTGATATGGATACATTGTTACTTAAGTTAGAAGATGATTTATTGATTACGGGCTGCGAATGATAGAAGATGTGTAGAAATTGCTACACATCTTTTTTTTATTAGGAAAAATTCCATTTATTACAAAAAGTGCATTGTTTTTTCACAAATCTCACACAAATTTCACACAACTCTTTGGTATTCTCCTAAATGAGTAAGTAAATAGAATTTGATAGAGAAGGGAATTACATATGAAAATGATTCGATTTTCTTTTCTCTTATTTTTTGTATTACTTTGTATCCCATTTCGTATTCATGCTGAAACAACAATTCAATCACAAATTGATGATACTCCTGCGTACGGAACTGTAAAGCTAAAAAATGGTATGTATAATGAAACGATTGAAATATCAAAACCTATTACGTTGGAAGGAGAGAAAAATACGAAGATTCGTTTTTGTGGTAATAAACCTGTTATTAAGGTGAATGGGGAAAATGTTACTGTTAAACGACTAAAAATAGAGCAGTGTAAGAAAAGAGAGGGAACAGCCGCTGTATATGTTGCAGGAGCCGGGCATAATTTCACTGATTTAGAAATTCGTACACAGCAAATTGGGATGAAGTTGGAAGGTACTCAAAATACGAAAATCCAGAATAGCAGTATTCTAGGAGAAGCTAACGGTAATGGAATTGATTTATGGAAGTCCCATTGGAATCAAATTGAAAATGTTCGAATGAAAAATGTAAGGGATGGGATTTATTTAGAGCAAAGTGATAATAATCAAATATTAAGAAATTCCATTAGGCAATCTCGTTATGGTATTCACCTTATGTATTCTGATGGTACGAATGTGAGCAATAATATATCACAATATAATATAACTGGTGCGATGATTATGGGTACGAAAAGAACGACTGTAAAGGGAAATCAATTTATCAATAATAGAAGAAATGTTCATGCGCAAGGATTACTTTTGTACGATGCGATAGAAACAGAAGTTATGCAGAATCAAGTTACTAACAATAGAGTGGGAATGTATGTTGAAAAGGCGAAAGATAGTCGGATTATAAAAAACATCGTTACAAATAACTTTATTGGAGTGCAATTAAAAAATGCAAATGAAAATGAAATAGCTGAGAATACCTTTTTAAGTAATATCAATGGCTCACAAGCTGCGAAAAGCACGAATAATGTAATTCATCGTAATTATTGGGATGGTGCTTTAAAAGTAGATTTAAATCATACAGGTATTAGTGCATTACCTTATAAGGCTGATTCTTTTTTTTTAGTTTTAACGCAGGATATTCCTGAATACCAGTTGTTTTTTCATTCGCCTGGGCTGCTTGTTTTACAAAATTTAATCAAAATTCCAGATGAATCGATGTTAATTGATTATAAACCAAGTATGAGTATGCAGTTTTCGAAGATAGAAAGAGGTACAGAAAGTCAATTTGAAGCTTGGATTATTAGTGTAAGTATGTTGCTTATGGGAAGTATATTGTTCTTTTTAGGGAGGAAGTATTGATGAAAATAAAACATGTTGTATTTGTTATGTGTATGTGCCTAGTATTTGCAGTGGTAGGGTGTGGAAAGAAGGGCGCAGAGCCAGTCGCGGTCGATGAAAAAAATGATAAGTGTGATGTTTGTAATATGGCAGTAATGGATAATCAATTCGCAACGGAAGTTATTTTAGAAAATGGTAAAGCGCTAAAATTTGATGACATTGGTTGTATGTATAAATGGATGGACGAACATAAAAATGAAAAAACACAAGAAAAATTTGTTCGAGATTATCATACCAAGGATTGGATTTCATTAGATAAAGCTACTTATGTGTATGATAAAACAATTAAAACGCCAATGGCATACAATGTAATTTCTTTTAAAGAGAAAAAAGATGCTGAAAACTTTGTATCTAAACATGCTGGAAAAGTCCTTTCATATAAAGAGTTAACGGATCATAAATGGGAAATGAATAAAGAAATGATGGGGAAAATGAAGAAGGAGCATGGGAAAGAGAATAACTCAGGGCACTCCCATTAATATGAAATAAAATGGAAAGAGGCTTTATAGCCTACAAATAGCTGGATAAAAGACAACCTTAGGCGGTTGTCTTTTTCTATAAAAAGGGTGATGATATGTGGAATATATGCTATTCAGAGTGGCGTAGAACAGTAAGAGAAAAGTCTTCGTATACATTTTTATTACTTTGGATTGTAATACTTTCTTTATTATTTTTGATGGAACGGAATGTACCATCCTTAGCGGGATATACGAACACAATGGGAACGATTTTAAACTTAATTTTATACATTATCCCTTTATTTATGTTAATCGCAGGATCATTTTCAATTGCAAATGAGATGGAAAATGGACAGTGGCGGCTTCTGTGTACATATCCTTTAACTACATCCTCATATGTAATAGGAAAGATTGCTGGTCAATTTATAGCGCAAATTATTCTTTTTACACTTAGCTTTGGAAGTAGTGTAATGATTGGATTATTAAGTGGAAGTATGTTTAAAAGTAGCTGGATACTAGCAATTTACTTATTTTCTATTATTCTTATATTCTTTTTTATAGTTTTAGGTATAACAATTGGTGCATTTTCTCTGACAAGGTGGCAAGCGTTAGCAATTTCAATTGCAGTTTGGTTTTTACTCATTATGATGTGGCCTACGGCAGTAATTAGTATTCTTAATCTTGTTCCATATACGATGATAGCGTCGCTTATAAAAGTTTTTGTGTTTTGTAATCCGGCTGAACTGCTAAGAATCATATTTGTTATTCAATTAGGGGGAGGGGCAGTATTTGGACAATCCTATGATCAGCTTGTGATGTTTTTTCAGAGTGGGGCAGTAGTTATAGTTCTTTTTATGTATAGTGCGATCTATACAGTAATCTTCTTATTATTAGCTGTTTGGCGACTAGAAAGGAGAAGAAACCAATGACGGTATTGCAAATTGATGGAATTTGTAAGCAGTATAAAAAGAAAACGGCATTATTTCCTACTTCGCTACACGGTAGAGATGGAGAATGTATTGTACTATGCGGTGGAAACGGAGCGGGGAAAAGTACGATCCTTAATATATTAGCAGGAATCTCTTCACCTACATCTGGAACAGTAAGGTTACAGGACATAGAATTGCGTAAAAATAGAAGGCGATATGTAGCTGAAATTGGTTATATGCCAGATGATTTTCATGCGCAACAATCTATGACTGTACAAGAGTTTCTATCATTCTATGCAGCTTTTCGGAAGGTAGGAAAAGAGAGAGTTCAGGAAGTAATTGCATTACTTGGATTAGAAGAGAAGCAAAGCGAGTGTTTACACAGACTATCAAAAGGAATGAGACAAAGGCTTTTATTTGGACAAGCGTGGCTCGCCAAGCCTAAATTACTACTATTAGATGAACCAACAAATGGTTTAGATCCATATTGGGTAAATGAATTTGTTACATTATTAAAAGATATAAAGAGAAGTGGTACAATCATTGTTTTTTCTACACATATGATGGATGTAGCAGCAGATATTGGAGATGTGATTCTCTTTATGGAAGATGGAAAGATTACACAAGAAATAAGAGACGATGGAAATACGGAAAACTTGATATTACAATTATTGCAGCTTCATCGTAAGTAACAGAATAGATTTTTTCATATAATCCAAACAGCTGTTGAATCATTTTCAACAGCTGTTTGGATTATATACCTGTTCTTACTTTTGATAATATAGGCATAGAATATAGTAGGAAAGAAGAGCGATTGCAACGATTATCATTCCTGAAAAAGAATGAGAGGCGAATAGAAATGGGGAAAGAACTGTCTGTGACAATTGAAAGTACTTTTACACTTCAAGGAACATTAACAATTCCTACATATTATTCAGAAACATATCCAGTTATTATGTTGATTGGTGGTACTGGGAAGGGAAATCGTGATGGAAATACAAGTCGTTTACAGTTAAACTTATATAAAGAATTAGCTGATTATTTTACCTCTTTAGGATTTGCAGTGCTTCGTTATGATAAACGTGGTACTCATAAAAGTAAGGGGAATTACTATAAAGCAGGGATAACAGATTTTATTGATGATGCTGCTTTATGGATTAGATTTTTAA
Organism: Bacillus sp. 95MFCvi2.1; assembly: GCF_000374965.1. Taxonomy (NCBI): domain Bacteria; kingdom Bacillati; phylum Bacillota; class Bacilli; order Caryophanales; family Bacillaceae; genus Bacillus; species Bacillus sp. 95MFCvi2.1. The sequence goes on from NZ_KB895698.1 coordinate 33,392, forward strand.
AGGATCATCCGCAAATAGATCCGAAACGTGTTATTATTGCGGGGCATAGTGAGGGAGCTTTGCTTGCACCAGCTGTCTACGTAAGAGAATCAGTTGCGGGATTAATATTACTTGCTGGTGCAGCAGAACCATCTAAATTGTTGCTCGAGAGACAAGTAGATAAAGTTGCTAACGAGTTAGAAATAGCGTCAGGATTCAGAGGGTGTTTATCTAAAATGTTGAAAATTCCGCAGCATATAAGAAAGCAAAATGAAGTACTGATGAAAAAGGTGCAACATTCAACAAAAGCTGTTATATGGATCAAAGGTACAAAAGTGAATGCAAAATGGCTAAGAGAACAGTTACAATATAATGTAGTTACATATTTAGAGCAAGTATCATGTCCTGTTTTAGCAATTACGGGAGACAGTGATATACAAGTGCCACCTGAGCATGCTAAACTGATTGCTTCATATGTTAATGGTGAAGCAGAGTGGCATATCATTCCGAACATGAACCATATTTTAAGAAATTATGAACATAAGCATACAATGATTCGATTAATGAAGGAATATGAGGGGCTTATGGATAAATCTATTGAAGAAGAGTTGTTACATGTGATGAAGGGATGGTTAAAAAAACATTATCTTTCATAGGAGCTGTAGTTGTGAGGAAACAAAATTTTTTATTATTTATGTTGTTAGGGCTTTTCATTATGATAGTAGCTTGTGAGAAGCAAGAAGAGGTTGAATCTAAACCGGTTCAAGTGAAAAATGAAAAAAAACAAGAGAAGACGCATAAAGAGGAAGAAGAGAACAAAGAGAAAAAGAATATGAATTTAATGGATAAGCAATTATTACTTTCTGCAACATTAGGCGATACAGAAACAGTTATGAAATTAATAAAAGATGGAGCTAACATAAATGTATCAGGGGATAAAGGAGAAACACCTGTAATGGCAGCGACGTATCATAATCATGTTGAGACAGTGAAAGCATTGATCGATGCAGGTGCAGACATTGAATTGCCAGATGAAAATAAAGAAAATCCATTCCTTTATGCGAGCAAAGAGGGCTATGTTAATATTGTGAAACTAACAATTGATGCAGGAACAAATATTAGAGAAACAAATCGTCATGGTGGAACAGCACTCATTCCAGCGGCTGAAAGAGGACATGTGGAAGTTGTAAAAGAGCTAGTAGGTCGCACAGATATCGATGTGAATTATAGAAATGACCGTGGTTGGACGGCATTACTAGAAGCAATTGTTCTTGGTAATGGTAGTGAAAATCATAAACAAATTGTTCAGTTACTCATTGATCATGGGGCAGATGTAAATATGGCAGATCGAGACGGCGTTACTCCACTAGAGCATGCGGAAAATCGAGGTTTTAAAGAAATCGCAAATATGCTAAGAGTAGCAGGAGCAAATGAAATTATCAAACAATCTACAGAATAATGTAAGGTATAGAAAAAGAGATAAGAGGGAATCTTATCTCTTTTTTATTTAAAAGCGATGTTTTTTTGCCATCGGTTCTATACATGTATTTAATATCCAACTTAAGATTCTCCAGACTTTTTGTTGTTTATGTGGCAAATGGTCATTATATATATAGCTGTATTCAATCTGCTGTTTTGCACCACGATTTCGTTTGAACTCTCCAGCCCCAGCGCTACAATGACAAATTAAATTTTTTTCGATAGAATCCATTGTAATAAGGAGGGAAAGAATGCGATATAAGCCTTGTTGCTGATCAGAGTTTGTATCATATCCAAGTATAGGAGTTGTCATAACTCCATCTCTAATAAAGTAAGCAATGACACCATCAATTATCCCCTCTTTTTTTATAACTTTTATCTCAAATAAATGATGCTGAAGTGCATTCCATAAATAAGCTGGTGTAAACATTGGATTATGATCGGAATATTTCTCGATATATAGTTGATTGTATAACTCGGAAATCTGTAAAATATCCTCTTTTGTTAACTCCTCATTCGTAATTATTTCATAATTACTTTTCTTTAATAAACTTTTATCATTTAATAAGTCTTTTCGTGCTTTTCGGTTCATTTTTTTATAGTCTTTTGGATTAAATAAATATACAGAACGAGACATAATTTTATTGTAACCTACAGTAGACAATGCTTGTGTAATTGTAGGGTATAATTCGCTATTTAAAGAACGGAATAAAATTGTATGCTCTGGAAATTTCTCAACAAGTAAATTCGTAATCTGTTCGATTTGTTGTTTATTGATAGAATGGTAAAGGTTTGTTGATAGCATCCAATTATTTACTATAATTACTTTATTAATATTCGTTCGTCGTAGCCAGCTTCCGATAAGATGAATCGGATAGGTTAGTAACTTCTCTAACCACGGTTTTTTTAATTCCCATAACTCTTCTAGCGCATAGGATATGTAATGTGTATAAGGAGAACATACATATGAATTTTCAAACTCCTCATGATTAACAGTAACTGGTAATACAAGATCGTCAATTTCTAATAGAAAAAGTTGAGTATTAACATTTTCAATAAATGCTGTAATGCCATTTTGTAAGAGTGGTAGGAAGCTGTCTCTTACATATGCTCCATCTCGTTTTGTGGTCCAGTCGATGCTGTGTAGAGAATGAATATCATGTAGCTTAATCATATATTCCCACCATGCTTTATAAGGTTTTCTATTCTTTTTAGTTTTTTATCATATAACTGAATATCATAATGTGAAAAGAAAAAGTGTGGTGCAACACATTTTTTAGTGGCCCATAGTGTATGTAGCTCCTGTATTACGATAGATTTACATGATTTGAAATGTTCAGGTGGTACTTTAAGTTTAATCTCAATTTTGTCTGTGCTATGCTGAATCACTTTAAATTCTTGAATTTCATTAGATGCAAACATAATTGCTCTTCGAATGAAATCAGGAAAAATAGATATCTCACTCTTATCCAATTCACTTATCCCAATAAATATATCATCACATCGACCATCAATTCGTTCTAATGCTAAGAAGGGAGAGCCGCAGGCGCATGTTGTTTTTTTCTCAATTAATATGTCATTGAGACGGTAGCGGATTATAGGCTGTGTTTTCCTCATGAAATCAGTAATAATAGGAACGAATATCCCTCTTTCCTGATCTAGGTATTCTTTTTCAATATGAACAAGGTCTTCATTGATATGTAATGTACCATGTTTACATGTTGTAGCAAGAAAGCCTTCTGTACATTGGTAAATTTGGTGTACTGTTTGTTGAAAAATTGTACTGATAAACTCTCTATCAATATCTTCAAGTACTTCTGCTACAGAGATAATTTTTTTTGGACAAATCATAATAAGTCCTTCTTGTTGCCAATGAGCGATTTTTCGCAACATAGAAGGAGGTGCAATTAAAATAGATGGATTTACTTCATTTAGTCGAGCGATATGTTGCTGAAACGAATCTAGTAAATCAAAAAAATGAAATGAGATTCGCTTATTTTTTGTCGCTTCATATAAATTGCTGTTCGCTCGTAGGAAAAAAGCGATAGTGTGTTTATGTAGAATGCTAGAAGGGAGTACTTTACCGATAATAGAACCAGCCCACATCGTTTGTTCTTCCTCAGAAACGAGAAAAACTCCGCGATTTCCACTAGTGCCTGATGATAGCCCAACAGTTATATTACGAATAGTCGGAGAAAAATTCCGGGTCTTTTCAGCCTCAAATGCTACATGAAAGGCTTCTTTCTTTGAAATAGAAACTGTATTTAATGTATCAAAATTTTCCATCATTACCTCTTTATTAATGATAGGGAGTGCAGCCAAGTTCCCTTTTTCGATTTCTTTTGAAAAAGGTGTATATAACTGGCGATAGAAAGGGGACATCTCTACAGTGAACAAAAGTTGTTTTTTTATTTGTTGTTTATGAAATTGTTCCAATTGTTCGCGAGTTGAAAATCGTAAGCGATATTTTGTTTTCAAATATTGCTGGAGAATTCGTAATTTATTCATAGTACACCCCTGCTTTAATTTGATTCCATGTGCGTTCGCAATGAGTTGGAAGAATTTCAATTTCAGGTGATATTTGCGATAAATGATGTAATTTTTCAATGTTGAGACGATAAGATTTTGCATCCCCAGTTAAAAGATTGGCGATCTTACTTGGAAATACAAGGTTTTCATACGTTTTACTTAGCCACACTGCATCTGCACAAAGAAAAACAATTTTATTACTATGTAAATGGACGAATACACCAAATTGTCCAATTGCATGTCCCGTTAAATCAACAGCGAGCAATGAACCATCACCAAACACGTCATAAGCCTCTTCAAATTTTCCATATGTAGGAGGTAAGCTTGATGATGGGATTTGATCAATGAATGTCAGCCGTTGTTCTAAATCAATTGGTAATGTGTCTTTTAAGCAGCCTTTTAATAGAGCACCAAATTTACTTCTCTTTTTTATATCTTCATAAGCTTTCGCGAAGGTTAGTATTTTTGCTTTCGGAAAGTCAGGTAGCCCTGCTGTATGGTCACCGTGAAAGTGAGAAAGAATAATATATTTAATTTCTTCTGGCTGGATGCCATCAAGAAGTAGTTGCTGTTTAATAGATTGCTCCTCTGTAAAATGAACAGGGGTAAGTTTAGCGTATACAGAGTAAGGAAATTTTCTTGTTGCTTCTTTAAAGTGCTGAGCATATCCGGTATCAAACAAGATATAACCTAAGCTTGGATGTTGAAGTAACCCCACTGTAGCTGGAAATCGAATTTGCCTCCAACTCCCCTTGGAATATGCAACTTTTTCAGGGTGTGTACAATATCCTGTATCGTATAGCTTTAAGGATTTGATTTTCATTGTGTTTTCCACCATTCTACAAATTTTGTGATTCCTTCTGCTATGCTGATATTCGGAGCATAGCCTAGTTCTTTTTGAGCTTTATCAATGCTTAAAGTCTGACTTTTTGAAAGTACACTAACTGTATATTTTGTGAGAATAGGTTCTTTTCCAAGTAAAATGGTTTTTGAAATACCTTCTAGTATAGCGGCAATTGTAAAAGCGGCTTTGTAGGAAATCTTTTTATATTGAACCTCTTTACCAAGGCGTTTCATCACATTCTCAATTACTTCATATAAATTTACACGTTCACCATTTGTTATATTATATTTTTGACCTAATGTATGTTTAGGTGAATGCATACAAAGAAGTAAGGCATCTACAACATTATCGATATAGGTAATATCGACGAGTACATCTTCTGTACCGATTCTTGGTAGAGCGCCTTTTTCACATACTTTAATAAGGCGCGGGAGAATGGCGTTATCTCCTGGACCAAATAAAGCACGTGGGCGTATCGTGATAACAGGTAAACCATGATTGAATGCTTGATCAATAGATTGCTCAGCTAAGTACTTTGTTTTCGCATAATGGTTTACAAATGTATCAGGAAGTTTCGCATTTTCTACTACATCTTGTCGTTCATCATAATAGAAATAAATACTCGGTGTTGATACATGGATGAGGCGTTTTATACCAGATTTTTGACTTCCTTCGATAATATGCTTTGTTCCTAATACATTCGCATTGTAAAAATCTTTATATTTGCCCCAAGGAGAAGAAAGGGCACCGCTATGAAAGATATAGTCTTTATCTTTACAGACTTGTAGAACACTATGCCTGTCTTCAAGAGGGCAATAGACAAACTCAATTCCATTTCGCTCTAATAATTTTCCGATTGTCTTATTTCTCCCGGTTGCTGTTACTTCATAACCCATACTCGCTAATCGAAAAGCAAGTTTTTGTCCCAGAAAACCAGTTCCTCCAGTTACTAGCGTTTTCATAAATTTTCACCGTCCCATGATATGTCATATGTTGTTTGCTCCAAAATAGTCCGTCCATGTTTATAGCTTTCATTCCATAATTTATACATGCTATAAAACTGATAAAAAAATGTTTTTTTATCAGAGCGACTATAAATAATATCTGGATAGGAACATAGGACTTTCCACCATCGTTTACGTGTTTGTTTGCTTTTTAAGTAAGGAGTTCCGTATAAAAGTATTGCTAATCGAATTGCACATTGGGAGTTGTGCTTAGGAATGCGCATATTGTTCACCTTTTTAGCAAAAAAAGCGGATACTACTTCTTCGTCGAATAAATGTAATCCACTTGTGGTACGTGGATTACATTCAATCGGAATAGCGTCTCCATCTTCTGTAATGATAAAATCAAAGGCGATTTGCCCAGAGAAATTTAGCTCCTTTACGATATGTTCAACAAATTGGTCAATTTTTGGATGGTTAATATGCTCGAAAGCAATAGTAGCACCTAAACCCGCCGTGAATTCCGTTTTGTAAACAGAGTGAGCTAATACCTTCCCAGATTGTACAATACTGTAGGAGCAATGCTGCGTTCCTTTTATAAACTCTTGAATGATATAATTTTGCTTGTCCATCGTGATGCCTTTTTCAATATCTTCTTTTGTAATAAACGTTACTTTGTCAGAAAAACGAGAGAAAATAGGTTTTAACACAAAAGGAGTGGCGGGTGATGTTTGCTGAATCATTTCCTGTATGATCTGTTCGTTATTTGTTCTATATGTTGCAGGAACTTGCCAACCTAATTTCGTTACTAACTGAATAAATTCCCACTTATTATGAAGTAATGCAAGTTTCTGAAATTCGTCTACAAATATATGACAAAATCGGCTTAATTTCTCTTTATGTCTGGATATATAAAATATTTCTTCACAAGTAGGAATAAGTAAATCTACATCATGACTTTGAATAATTAATTGTAGTGCAGAGATACATTCATCTGTTTTCCATTTTGGAGAAGGAATTTCATAAAAATAATCAGTGCTCGTTGAAACTTTGCTTAATGGATAAGGAATACTATCTGCAATAATGACGGTATGTCCGTTTTTCTTAAGCAGCCTGCATAAATGCAATGCTGCTGGTGCGCGTGCGCCAGTAATTAATACTGTTTTCTTAGTACTCAAGGAGAATGCCTCCGATAGAAAGCCCAGCAGAAGTACCTAGTAATAATATTTTATCTCCACGTTGCACTTTCTTTTGTTTAATTGCTTCGAAAAGAGCGAACGGAATGGATGCAGAAATCATATTCCCATAGTCTTCAAAAATAGTCATAAAGCGATCCTCATCGACGCCTAGCTTTTTACGAATTAGTTTCATAGCTGGTCCACTTGCTTGGTGTGGAACAATTAAATTGATATCATTTAACGAATAACCTGTATGCATAAGTAGTTTTTCGATAAAATCTAACATATATTTAGAGGACAACTTGAAAATAGCTCTGCCATTCATATCGAATAAGAAATCCTCTTTTCGTTCTTCGCTATATTCTCTAGGATGAATCATCGTTCCCCCGCCGCGAATTTCCGATAGATGTGCGCCAGAGCTATACGTTTCCATATGAGAAGCTATAATGGAAGAAGTGTGATCACTTTGGGTTACAACAACGGCCGCTGCGCCATCGCCGAATAAAATGCTGCTTTCATTTTGTCCCCAATTTAATCCTACAGAAGAAATTTCAGAAGAAATGATAACCACATTTTTGTATCTCCCGCATTCAATTGCGTAAGAAATTGTATCAAGTGCTGTTACGAAACTTAAGCATGTTGAGTTAATATCAAAACATGGAATACCAGAATGCTGTAGCCCAAGTTGTTCTTGAATAAGTGATGCAGTAGAAGGAATTGCCTGCTGGATTGTTCCGCTTCCGCAGATGATACAATCGATATCTTTCCATGTTAAATTCGCATCTGCTACAGCTTTTTTTGCAGCTTCAGCTCCCATATAAGAAGAAGTTTCCTCATCGACAAAGTATCTCGTTTTCACTCCAGCCTTTTTTAAAGTCCAGCCTTCAGAGACTCCTAACATACGATCTATTTCAAAAGAATCTACTTTTCGTTTTGGAACATATACACCAATACCTTTTATTTTAATATACCTTTTCATCCCATATCGCCTCTTAATCTTTTCATAAATTTATAAAATTCTATCATATTATATACTATTATAGAAAAAATATGGAAAAAAGTATTTTTAGGAAATTTAGTATTTTTATAAATTATTTCTATTTAATTTGTGTCGCTGTAAGAAAAGAAATAACTAACTTTATAGTGAGAAATAAATAATTAATGTGGTGAAAATTGTAAAAAAAAACAAAAAAATATTAACATGTGATTAACATCTTGTTAACAAATCATCAAAACTAACTTAATAAATAAGTAATATAGTAAAGGTAACAACGTAACTAGGGTAGAGAACATTTGAGAACACCCGCTTACATATAACAATCTATTTATATTTCTTACATTTACTCTAGTTTATAGGGGTTAAGCGAGAAGAAGGTTGTTCTATGTAGATTGGTGTTTTAAATTTGCCTACATGCATATTAGAAATACGTAAAAAGCTGAGGGAAATCAATATTTCAGGAACCTTTCCTTTATAAAGTAACTAGTAGAGAAGGTGTTTTTTCCTATTATTGCAGGAAGCTTCATTCAAACGTAAGAAGAGGCGGAGATTACAGGTAAAGCAGATTTCAATAAGCCGTTGTGAAGTATGGTTACAAGAACAAAAAAGGAGTGCAAACTGATGATTGAATTAAGAGATGTGTCAAAAGTTTATAAGAATTCAAAGGAAATAGCAGTTGAAAATGTGTCGGTGCAGATTCAAAAAGGTGAATTTTTTGTTCTAGTTGGTCCTTCTGGGTGTGGGAAAAGTACATTATTGCGAATGATTGCAGGTTTAGAAGAAATTACTTCTGGGGCGTTACTTATTAATGAAAATGTTGCAAATGATTTAGAACCGAAAAATCGAAATCTATCAATGGTATTTCAAAATTATGCTTTATATCCACATTTGACGGTAGAAGAAAATATTTTATTTGGATTGAAAATACGGAAAATTCCAAAAGAGGAACGACAAAAACGATTGATAGAAGCAGTAGAAATGGTAGGGCTTACGGAATATACAAAGTCGAAACCAGGTCAATTATCAGGTGGACAAAGACAACGTGTTGCACTGGCGCGAGCAATTGTAAGTCAAGCGCCAATTTGTTTAATGGATGAACCCCTTTCTAACTTGGATGCAAAGTTGCGTGCACAAATGCGCATTGAAATTAGAGAGATCCAGCAGCGACTAGGTATTACGATGATTTATGTGACCCATGATCAAATTGAGGCAATGACAATGGGGGATCGCATTATGGTGTTAAACAAAGGGAGTATACAACAGGTAGGCACACCGCTCGATATATATAACTATCCTGCAAATGAATTTGTTGCAGGCTTTATCGGTTCACCATCCATGAATATTGGTAATGGAATCGTAGGTAAAGGTATGGGGGGATTACATGTTGATGGATTACAAATCCCGTTGTCTTCGGGGCATTTACAACAGTTTTCAGAACAAAAGGTGCGCTTAGGAATTCGTCCAGAACACATCGTATTAGCTGAAGATGGCCAAGAAGTTACACTGCAATCTGTAGAAGTATTAGGAAATGAAACAATTTTAAATTTTATAGTAAATGAAAAAACATGGAGTGCAAAAGTAATCGGACAACTTATTTTGAAAAAAGGTGATAAAGTTACATTGCAATTTCCAGTACAGAAACTATGTTTCTTTCATAACGATACAAATGAAAGGATTCGATTCGTTGCCGAAGAAGAGTTGAAGGCGGTGGCGAAATAATGATTGAGGTAGAAAATTCACCTGTTCAAACAGAAGTTTCAAGAAAAAAGGCATTATGGGGCCGTACGAAAGGTTTGCGCACAGGCTTGTTATTTTTAGCACCTTCCATCATATTATTTACAATTTTTTTGTTTTATCCATTATTTCGTACTATCTATTATAGTTTTTATTTAACAGATGTTCATGGTGAGGCAAATCTTTTCGTAGGACTGGAAAACTATCAATATTTATTGTCTGATCCAACTTTTTATAAAAGCATAAAATCTACTTTACTCTTTGTATTATATACAGTTCCAACTAGTATTTTGTTTGCACTGTTTCTTGCCTTAATTGCAAACGAAAAAATAAAAGGAATAGGCTTGTTTCGAGTTTTATTCTCTTCAACAATGGGAATTTCAGTAGCAGCTAGCGCAGTAATCTGGTTATTTTTATTCCATCCGAGTGTCGGTTTATTCAATAATATACTTGGTTCGATGAATCTTCCTGCAATTGCATGGCTAACAAGTCCAGATTGGGCATTATTTTCTGTATCAGTTACAACAGTTTGGGTAAATACGGGGTTTGCATTTTTAGTTATATTAGGTGGTTTGCAAAATATTGATACGACTCTATACGAGAGTGCATCTATTGATGGTGCTAGCTATTTACATAAACTTCGGCGCGTTACATTACCGATGCTATCTCCTACATTATTTTTTATTATAACAGTTACTTTAATTAGTGCATTTCAAAGCTTTGGACAGATTGATATTTTAACGCACGGTGGACCGAACGATGCAACAAACTTAATTGTGTACTCTATTTATAAAGAAGCTTTTGCGAATCATCAATTTGGTACAGCGAGTGCACAGGCAATGGTATTATTTATTTTCATTTTTCTTGCCACATTACTTCAATTTAAGTTTGCAGAGAGAAAGGTGCATTATAAATGATTACGAATAAGTGGAAACAACATATTCTTTTATACATACTGCTTACCATAAGCGCAGTGATGGTCTTTTTTCCAGTTCTATACGCATTTTTGCTAGGGTTCATGACGCCAGAAGACATTCAAATGAGAAGGGTGTTCCCGACACAATTTACATTCGATAATTTTGTGCATATTTTTCAGAAAGTACCGCTGTTTTCTTATTTATACAATAGTTTTATAGTTTCAACAGCAGTGATGATTGGGCAGCTTGTTGTATCAAGTTTAGCTGCTTATGCATTTGTATTTTTAAATTTTAAAGGACGAAATTTTATTTTCTTTCTGTTTATTTCAACGATGCTTATCCCATGGGAAGCAACGATGGTACCGAACTTTTTAACGGTACAACAATTTGGATGGATTAACACATTTACTGGAATGACGGTTCCGTTCTTTGCAACTGCTTTTGGAATCTTTTTATTACGTCAGCATTTTATGACGCTTCCAAATGAGTTAAAAGAAGCTGCCTTTATCGAGGGGATTGGCCATGTGAAGTTTTTATTCCGTGTTGTCATTCCTTATTGTAAAACAAGTTTTATAACACTAGGTGTATATAGCTTTTTAACAACATGGAATATGTATTTATGGCCTCTTCTAGTTACGAATGATGAGAAAATTAGAACCGTACAAATTGGGGTGAAACAACTTCAATCTCAGGAAGTTGCAACAGATTGGGGCAGTGTGATGGCAGGAGTTACAGTTATTGTGATTCCGACTTTAATTTTATTATTTTTAGGTCAGAAGCAGTTGCAACAAGGTTTAACAAAAGGGGCAATTAAATAAACATACATATGAAAAGGTGGGATTGAGATGAGATTTTGGAAAAAAGGTGCTGTTATTATAATGGCAGCAACGATGGCTTTATCAGGTGCAGCTTGTTCAAGTAGTAAAACAGAGGGGAAATCTGAAGCAAAGGAAAAAGTAGCTCCCGCAGAAAAGAATGGAGATAAAACAGTTATTCGCTTTTGGCATGCAATGGGTGGAAAAACGCAAGGTGTGTTAGATGGAATTGTTGCAGATTATAATAAGTCACAAAATAAATATGAGGTGAAAGCTGAATTTCAAGGTTCCTATGAAGAATCTTTAACGAAGTTTAAAAATATAACAGCTTCAAAAGAATCACCAGCTCTCGTTCAATCTAGCGAAATTACAACGAAATATATGATTGATAGTAAAAAGATTACACCGATTGATAGCTGGATTAAAAAGGATAAATATGATACATCGAAATTAGAAAAAGCGATTACGAATTACTATTCAGTTGATGGGAAGATGTATTCCATGCCATTTAATTCATCTACACCAGTATTAATTTATAATAAAGATGCCTTTACAAAAGCGGGGCTCGATCCGGAAAAAGCACCGAAAACATACGCTGAATTAAAAGAAGCAGCAAAAAAATTAACTGTTAAAGAAGGCGAAAGCGTAAAACAGTACGGTTTTTCAATGTTAAATTACGGATGGTTCTTTGAAGAGCTTTTGGCAACACAAGGTGGGTTATATGTTGATAAAGAAAATGGGCGTAAAGGTGCAGCGGAAAAAGCTGTATTTAACGGAAAAGAAGGACAAAAAGTATTTGGCTTATTAGATGAACTGAATAAAGCTGGTACATTAGGAAAGTATGGGGCGAGTTGGGATGATGTTCGTGCCGCATTCCAATCTGGACAAGTTGCGATGTATTTAGATTCTTCAGCAGGTGTTCGTAATGTGATTGATTCGTCTAAATTTAATGTAGGAGTAGCATATATCCCATATCCAGAAGATGTGAAACAAAACGGAGTTGTTATTGGCGGTGCATCACTATGGATGACGAATATGGTCGCAGAAGAAACACAAAAAGGTGCTTGGGACTTTATGAAATACTTAACAAAAGCAGATGTACAAGCAAAATGGCATACGGAAACAGGTTATTTCTCTATTAACCCAGATGCATATAATGAGCCTTTAGTAAAACAACAATATGAAAAATATCCACAGTTAAAAGTAACGGTAGAACAGTTACAAGCAACAAAACCATCTGTTGCAACACAAGGTGCACTTATTAGTGTATTTCCTGAATCCCGCGATGCAGTTGTAAAAGCGCTAGAAGCAATGTATGATGGGAAAAATAGTAAAGAAGCATTAGATGAAGCAGCAAAAACAACAGATCGGGCAATTAGTATTTCGAACCGTACAAATCAAAAATAAAAGAAAGCCGTATCTGTAAAAAAGATACGGCTTTCTTATCTTTCCTTTGCTTGTTGTCTCATTTCTTACTTTAAGTATAGCGGGTAGCAAGTCTTGTAACTATCGAATTAGGTGACATGAGGATTACAGTGTTGTAAGGGTACAAATTCTCCTTTTTGAAACTCCTTTTGTTAAGGGAAAGTTAAGGAATAGCTTTCATAATAAAGTACATATATAAACGGATGGTAAATGAGCGAGAAAATGATTCATGTTATGACAGGTCTACATAGACAATGATATATAATTATTATAAGTACGTAGGATTTAGAGGAAGCAAGGCAAGGTGAAGTGTTCGGATACAAGACTGGAAATCGTTTGGAAGTAAGGATAAGTATGTTGTGCTGCTCTCTTTTGTTATTATGAAAAATGATAACAGTAAGTATTTATCCCGCTATTCGCGGGCTACTAATAATCAGTGATGGATGAAGAAAATCACCACCGATTAAAGTTTCACTTTATATTTGATGAAAGGTGAGAAAGTGGTATGCGCTTATTAGTTGTAGAAGATAATGCACCTTTATTGGAATCAATTACACAAATTTTATGTGATGAGTTTGAAGTTGATACAGCAATGAATGGAGAAGATGGTTTATTTTTGGCGTTACAAAATATTTATGATGTAATACTTCTTGATGTGATGTTACCGGTGATAGATGGTTTTGAAGTAATTCAAAGAATACGGAATGACAAAATTGAAACACCTGTCTTGTTTTTGACTGCTAAAGATTCTTTGGAAGACCGTGTGAAAGGATTAGATTTTGGAGGGGATGATTATTTAATAAAGCCATTTCAAGCTCCCGAGCTGAAAGCGAGAATTCGAGCTTTATTACGAAGAAGTGGTAATTTAACAACAAAGCAAACCATTAACTACCGTGGAATCGAATTGTTCGGAAAGGACAAGGATATTCAAGTGGATGGAGAAGCAATTAAATTAACATTAAAGCAATATGAACTTTTAGAGTACCTCATTCAAAATAGTGGAAAGATTTTAATGCGTGAACAAATCTTTGATCGCGTTTGGGGATTCGATTCAGATACAACGGTAGCCATTGTTGAAGTGTATGTTCATCATTTACGAAAAAAGTTGGAGCCATTTGGTTATCAAAAAGATATTCAAACCGTTCGTGGGATTGGATATATGTTAAAAGAACAATGAAAAATAAGAGTATGTTTCAAAGAACCCGCATTCAACTTACCGTGTTAAATTCATTAGTGTTTATTATATTAATTGGAGTTCTAGGGAGTATTATCTATGGCTATACATATAATCGTATTTATAGTGGAGTAGATAATTCGCTAGAAATGTTTAAAGCAAAAGAGAAGAAACATTCTAAGTCTAATCCAAAAGGATCCGTTAAGGATATTCGTATTGGAGATCCGAGGATTACTGTACTGTTATGGCATGGAAAAAAAGTAGCCCTAATAGATAAGAATCCTAAATTTGTTGATCCTGTTTTTGAAGAAAATGCTTTAGCGTTTTTCCCAGAACAATTAGAGGGTTTTCAGGATATTGAAATCAAAGGGAAGAGTTTTCGAGCGTTGGCTTTTCAGCATAATACTGAATTTGGACAAATGACAGTTCAATTTGTACGCGATACAACAGCAGAAAGGGATATGTTGCATACGTTACTGCTAATTCTTATAGTTGGATGCAGTATAGGAAGTTTATGTGCAATTGGGATGGGATTTTTCTTAGCTGGAAAAGCTCTTGTACCAATTCGTAATTCTTGGGAAAAGCAACAACAGTTTGTTTCTGATGCATCTCATGAATTAAGAACACCACTAGCGGTCATTCAATCTAAAACGGATGTACTATTTCAGTCTCCTTCCGCCACGATAGAGGAAAAGGCAATTGATATTTCTACAATTTCAAAGGAGTGTAGAAGGTTATCGAAGCTTGTTGCTAATTTATTATTATTAGCTCGTTCGGATTCGAATCAAATTGAAATGTATAAAAAGGAATTTGCATTAGATGAATTATTAACGGAAGTAGTAGATCCTTATACAGAAATTGCTGCGTATCAAGAGAAAAAGATGACATTGGAAATCAAATCTAAAGTATCTTTTATTGGTGATAGAGAACGAATTCATCAAATGGTGGTAATTTTATTAGACAATGCGATGAAATATACTGATGTGGGCGGAACGATTCAAGTAGCATGCATGCAAACCAATAGTTCAATTACGATTCAGGTAAAAGACAATGGAATTGGAATAAAAGAAGAAGAGATTCCAAAGTTATTTGACCGTTTTTATCAAGGAGATAAGGCAAGAACGAAGGCAGAAGGTGCTGGTTTAGGTCTTTCAATTGCCAGCTGGATTGTAGAAAAGCATAATGGGAAAATAAAAGTAGAGAGTAAAATGAATGAAGGTACTTGTTTTGAAGTGATTTTACCTAAAAATCAAAGAATATAAAGAAATTGGAGACGATCTTGTTTTTACAAGGTCGTCTTTTTGTTAAGGGAAAGTTAAGAAATATTTTTAATAATAGAGTTTACACAGAATGAGAAGGACAAAAGAGAGAAAAAGTAATCACTTTGTATTCTTTTTGAGGATAGCTAGATAGTTATGTTCATGGGTAATTTTAATAGGAACCGAATTGAGCATATCTTTTACGATAATGTGGGGAAAATGGAAGAGGAAGCATCAGAAGAAAATCACAGTGTAAGAAATGTAAAGGGGAGATGAAATTTGGAAAAGAAAAAGATAGTGTCATTATTTGTTATTGGAATGTTGAGTTTAAGCGTAATGGGAGGCGCTTCCTCTTCTATGATGTCAAAAGGAGAAACGGACTTTGTTCAGCGCAGTAAAGAACAACTAAATGATGGGAAAATACATGTGGCACATACAGAGGAAAAAGCAAAAAAACTAGGAATTGAAACGGATGGTAAAGAACAAATTACATTAGAAAAAGAGATTCATGAAACTGAAGTTGATCAGGAAGCAAAACAGCTAGGGATTCCTACTGAGGGAAAAGATGTGGGGGCTCTTTCAGAAGAAATCTATGAAACCAAAGTAAAAAAAGAAGCAGCGAATTTAGGAATAATAATAGATAATACATCTATTGTGGATTTAATAAATCAAATTAATACAATCAAGATCAATGATGAAGCAGATAAACTTGGGGTTTCAACCAAAGGAAAAGAAATAGAAGAGATTGCAACCGAGATTTATGGAACGAAAGTAAAGGAAGAAGCGAAACAGCTAGGGATTTCTCAAAAAGGAAAAGGTATAGAAGATTTGGCACAAGAAGTATACGAGGGGAAAATTCAGGCCGAAGCAAAAGAACTTCATATTGATTTATATGGTAAAGATATTTACCAAGTGCTAAGAGAAATAAATGAGCAGAAAGTAATACAAATTGCAGACGAGCTTGGCATAGATAGTACAAATACAAATATTCAACAGTTAACAGAGAAAATAAAAAAGGAACAACCTGAAAAGGGAAAAGAACTTGTCTTTTTACCTATGGTTCAAACAGATGCGGATGCATTTTATTCGTATTTAACGAATTAAAAAGGACGTGAAGATAGAAGAATGAAGCGAAAGTGGAAGGTGTATATATGTTTGATTGTATTAGGGATATTTATCTGTAGTGTATATATGAAACGGAGCGGCATAATGCCTGTTACTAAACGTGTAGAAAATGTAAAGAGAATCGTCTCAAACAAATTTGTTCAAAAGGAAAGCGGTAAGAATCAGCTTGTCACTCCAGTTGCGCAAGCAAAAAAGAAAAAGACGCTGGGGAATGCAGATGAAGAAAAAGTATTATTGCAAAATGTACCTTTTATCCAGCAGTTACCAGAGTTAGATAGAGGCTGCGAAGTAACTAGCTTAGCCATGATGTTACAGTACGCAGGTGTTTCAGTAGGTAAGATGGCGCTGGCAGATGAAATACAGAAAGTTGCCTTTTCAAATGATGGTGTACGCGGTAATCCACATGAAGGGTTTGTAGGGAATATTTATACTTTTTCTGAATCAGGATATGGTGTGTATCATGAACCGCTTTTTCAGTTAGCAAATAAATACTTACCAAATCAAGTTGTTGATTTAACAGGTGAAAATATAAATGAAATTTATAAAACTGTAAAAGAGGGCAAGCCAGTTGTTATGATTACAAATGCAACATATGCTCCTTTGGATGAAAATGAATTTGATACATGGGAAACAGATGCAGGTAATGTCTCTATTACGTACAATGAACATTGTATTCTTCTTGTTGGTTATGATAAGGAGTTAGTTTATATTCATGATCCGCTTAGTGATACTGCAAGTGTAAGTGTTCCACGCGAAAGCTTTGAACAGGCATGGGTACAGATGGGGAGTCAAGCTATTAGTTATGTGCAAAATTCAAAGTGAATGGGACAGAAATGGAGTTAAGAAGAGAAAGTGATGATTATATTTAACAAAAACAAGAGAAATTCAGCATAATTTTTTATACTGAATTTCTCTTGTTTTTGTTTAGTTATACATCGGGAGATAGGAGAGAAAAACAATGATGAATATTTCTCGTTTGCAAAAATCGCTACCATTTCTTATTTTACTATTTGCGAACGGTAATATTCCTCATCTCAAGATTCAGTAAAAACAAAGAAAATAGGTGGGAGATAAAATCCTCGTAAAATCCCGTTTGCTGAGGCATGATTAAAGTTCAGTTGTATTAAAAAACGTTGTATTCATAAAAAAGAATAAGTAAGATAGATTTCGCGTGTAGTAAAGAAGAAATAAGGGAGACAATAAAGGGATGAGAAAAAGAAAAAAATTGTTAAGTTTATGGAAAACGATTACGTTGCTGGTATGTACTGTTATTTTACTTTCTTTACTTGTAACAGATATATTAATTAGTCATAATGTCGAACGTACGACGGAAGAAAGTCAAGCTGAAAAAGCAAAAACAATCGCGCGTATTGTAGCAAATTCACCACTTGTAATTGATGCTTTGGCAGGAAGAAAAGATATATCTGAAATTCAAACGTATACAAATCGGTTGTTAAAAAATACAGATGTTCAATTTATCGTGGTCATGGATATGAATGGCATTCGTAAATCTCACCCAGATCCTCAAAAAATCGGCCATCACTTTGTAGGGGGAGATGAAGGGATAGCCTTAAAAGGAAAAGAACATGTATCAATGGCAGAAGGAACATTGGGAATCTCTATGCGAGTGTTTGTACCTGTTTTTTCTGAAACGAGAGAACAAATGGGGGTTGTTGCTGTCGGAATTTCAGCTGATAATGTGCATGAGAGGATAAAAGAGAGTAGATACATTATTTATATCGGTGTCGGTGTTGGAATCTTAGTTGGAATTATAGGTGCTATTTTATTAGCTAGACATATTAAGAAAATTTTATTTGATCTTGAACCTAGCGAAATCGCAAAAATTTTAGAAGAACGGAATACGATGTTACAATCTGTTAAAGAAGGAATTATTGCTGTCGATAAAGATGCGAGAGTTACTTTAATTAATAACGAAGCGAAACGGTTATTTAAGAAAAGTGGTCTCGAAGAAGATTTTATTGGTAAAGATGTTGAGAAGTATATGCCCAACTCATGTATAAAAGAAGTGTTACAAACTGGGAAAGCACAATTGTATGAGGAACAAAATCTTTATGGAATTACCATTGTTACAAATAGAGTTCCTTTATATGTTAAAGGAGAAATTGTTGGTGCTATTGCAACATTTCGTGATAAAACAGAGATTAGGCAATTAGCAGAACAATTAACGGATATTCAACTTTATGCAGAAGCGCTCAGGGCACAATCTCATGAGTTTATGAATAAGATGCATGTTGTATTAGGGCTTACACATATGAAGCATTATGAACAATTAGAGACCTATATTAGTAACATGGTCTCGGAGCATCAATATGAAATTGGTGGTGTGATGCGAAAAATAAAAAATCCTGTATTTGCAGGATTTATGCTTGGTAAACTTAGTTACGCAAGGGAAAAGAGTATACAACTCATTGTAAGCGAAAATTCTTACTTACCAGAGCCATATGATGAAAGTATTATTCATGAACTCATTACAATTGTAGGAAATTTAATTGATAATGCATTAGATGCGGTGATAAATTGTCAATATAAGCGAGTAGATATTTCTATTCAATATCATGATAAGATGATTATCACAGTTAAAGATACAGGAGTTGGAATCCGGCAAGAAGAAATTGACAAATTATTTGTCAAAGGGTATTCCTCAAAAGGAGAAAATCGAGGATATGGTTTGTATCTTGTAAAGGATAGTTTAAAGCGAATAAATGGGGATATACAGGTAGAGTCTTTGTTAGGGAAGGGAACGACTATAACCATTGAAATACCATACAAAAGTAGGGATGAGATAGGGATATGATCAAAGTTTTGATTGTAGAAGATGATCCAATGGTAGCGATGTTAAATAAGCATTATTTAGAGCAAGTAGGAGGGTTTGAACTTGTTCATATAGCTAATTCTGTGAAAGAAGCAGTAGAGATATTAAAGGAATCGTCTATAGATTTCATATTGCTTGATATTTTTATGCCTGTTGATACAGGATTTGAATTGCTACTGCATATTCGGAATCAAGAAAAAGAAATTGATGTTATCATGATTTCAGCTGTGCATGATATGGGAAGTATTAAAAAAGCACTTCAATATGGGGTTGTTGATTATTTAATTAAACCATTTACATTTGAAAGGTTTAAGGAAGCATTAACCGCATATCGAGAAAAATTTATCTTTATGAAAGAACAGCAAAAAATTAGCCAGTCTGAATTAGATACGTTGATTTTACAAAAAGAAAAAGTAGAAACTTATGTGAATAAAGAGCTGCCGAAAGGGCTAACAAGACAAACATTACAGTTAATTTGGAAGCAAATAGAATCACTTCATGGACAAGCATTTACAACAGATGAAATGGCTCAATTAGTTGGAATTTCAAGGGTGTCTATTCGAAAGTATGTAATGTTCTTAACTGAAATTGGAGTTTTAGAAAATGAAATGGTTTATCAACATGTGGGGAGACCAGTAAGTAAATTACGATGCATCGATGAAAACAAAATACGTTTGTATGTATAAGCGGCTTATATAAGCCGCTTATACTTTTTTTAATTACAAAACTAATTACAAAACTTACAAAAACTATTTTTACTATTGAAAGCGTTTTAATATTGTAGATAAGAATATAAGGAGGTGCCTACATGGGGATTCAAAAAAAAGTGGAAGCGGTATCACCCGTGGAAACAACAGAGGTGGAACAAAAGTCTTTTGTTTCAAAAATTATGAATATTAAAATTGGTGTTATACCTTTACCGTTATATATCGTATTAGCAGCTATTATTTATGGAGCATCTGTATATAACAAATTACCTGCTGATATGATTGGTGGATTTGCAGTCATTATGATCATGGGGATTTTCTTAGGTGATATTGGGATGAGGATTCCGATTTTAAAAAATATTGGTGGACCAGCAATTCTTTCATTATTTATTCCATCTTTACTAGTGTTTTTTAATTGGATGAATCCAGCTTCAATGGAAGCAGCGACGATGCTAATGAAAAAGTCGAACTTTTTATATTTATATATTTCTTGTTTAGTAGTCGGAAGTGTTTTAGGAATGAACCGTAAAGTGTTAGTACAAGGGTTTGTTCGTATGTTTATTCCGTTAGTTGTAGGAACAATTGCATCTATTGCAGTTGGATTATTAGTTGGATCATTATTTGGATTTGAAATGAAGCGAACGTTCTTCTTTATCATTGTACCAATTGTGAGCGGTGGTATCGGAGAAGGTATTTTACCACTTTCCTTAGCTTACAGTGACATTTTAAATCAATCATCAGCAACATTTGTATCTCAGCTTGTGCCAGCAGCGGTTATCGGAAATATGTTTGCGATTGTAAGCGCTGGATACATGAAGCGCTTAGGTGAGAAAAAACCAGAGCTTAGCGGTAATGGTGCATTGGTAAAAACAGGTGATCAAGATGAATTATTAAAAGAACAAAATACAGAAAAACCAATTGACTTCTCATTAATGGGAGCAGGTTTATTAATTGCATGTACGTTCTTTATCTTCGGTGGATTTGCTTCTAAATTTATTGGTATTCCAGGGGCAATTATTATGATCTTTTCAGCAGCACTTGTAAAATACTTTAAATTAATGCCAGCAAAAATGGAGCAAGGTGCATATCACTTATATAAATTTATTTCGACAAGCTTAACGTGGCCATTAATGGTTGGTTTAGGATTGTTATATATCCCATTAAAAGATGTAGCAGCTGTTCTTTCAGTTGGATATGTTGTGGTGTGTGCATCAGTAGTATTAACAATGATAACGACTGGTTTCCTTATTGGGAAAGTCATGAAAATGTACCCAGTTGAATCTGCGATTGTAACAGGATGCCATAGCGGATTAGGCGGAACTGGAGACGTTGCGATTTTATCAGCATCAAATCGTATGGAATTAATGCCATTTGCGCAAATTTCCACGCGTTTGGGCGGTGCTGCAATGGTCGTAACAGCAACAATTTTATTAAAAATGTTTTCGTAAATTATTATCATACAAGCTAGCTATGTAAAAACGTAGCTAGCTTGTCAAATTAGGAGGAGCTTATTTATATGTTAGAAAGTCAAATTAATGAACGTTCATTATTACTTCATAAAGAATTGGTAGGGAAAATTGAAATTACAAGTAAAGTAGAAGTAAATTCAGCAGATGATTTAAGTTTGACATATACACCAGGAGTGGCTGAGTCTTGTAAAGCGATCGCTGCAGATGAAGAAACAGCTTATGACTATACAGCGCGCGGTAATATGGTTGCAGTTGTTTCGGATGGAACAGCAGTACTTGGATTAGGTGATATTGGCCCGAAAGCAGCCATGCCTGTTATGGAAGGAAAAAGTATTTTATTTAAAAAGTTTGCGAATGTAGATGCATTTCCGCTTTGTCTTGGAACGACTGATGTAGATGAAATCGTAACCATTGTTAAAAACTTAGAACCTACATTTGCAGGTATTAATTTAGAAGATATTGCAGCGCCGCGCTGTTTTGAAATTGAAAAGCGCTTAAAAGAAGAAACAAATATTCCGGTGTTTCATGATGACCAACATGGAACAGCAATTGTTGTTTTAGCTGCGGTTATTAATGCGTTAAAAGTTGTAAACAAACAGGTGGATGCAGTGAAAATTGTCATTAATGGTGCTGGTTCGGCAGGGATAGCAATTGCTAAATTACTGTTACAAGCTGGAGCGCAGCATATTACATTAGTAAGTTTAGAAGGAATTGTTTGTGAGGGTGAATCATGGATGAATCCGGCACAAATAGAGATTGCAAAGAAAACAAATCGCGAATATATACGTGGAACATTAAAAGAAGCGATTCATGAAGCAGACATTTTTATCGGTGTATCTGCTCCTAATGTGTTAACAACAGAACTTGTACAGACAATGAGTGAAAAACCAATTGTGTTTGCAATGGCGAATCCAATCCCAGAAATATACCCAGAGGATGCACTAAAGGCTGGTGCTGTTGTAGTTGGAACAGGGCGTTCTGATTATCCAAACCAAGTAAATAACGTGTTGGCATTTCCTGGTATATTCCGTGGGGCATTAGATGTACGTGCAACAGATGTTACAGAGGAAATGAAATTAGCTGCAGCATATGGGATCGCTAACATCATTACTGATGAAGAACGTAATGAAAACTATGTAATTCCGAATCCGCTAGATAAAAGAGTTGTCCCAAGTGTTGCAGCTGCAGTAGCAAAAGCAGCAATTGAATCAGGAGTAGCGCAAATTACAAAAATGCCAAGTTATTTAAAATAATAATAAAAAAGCAGTGCCATCTTCTTAGAAGGGCGCTGCTTTTTTAGTGAGATAAGAGATCAAAACAATAAAGAAATCGTACTCCCGCTTATTGTTTTATATGATTAGTAATAAATATTTCGCTCTGCATTATTTATTCAACTCCATTGCAACTTGCTTTCCATTTACGAAAACCTCTACCACTGCCACTACAACATCCATCACTTTTTTCATCTCTCATCTCTCCTTGTTTGTTGTTGCATTTCTTATTTTTAGTATAAGAGAGAGAGGGAGATACAACTATCGAAGTAGATGACATAAGAATTACATTGTTGTAAGGAAGAAATTAAGCTTTGTCACTCTTTTCTACATGAATAACAATTTGCTCATAATAGTTCTCATCAATATATACATTTAATACCCATAATCCGGGGGAAGACAGTGACATAAGAAGAGGTAGTTCTTTTGTATTTGAATGAATGGGAGTAGGAGTAGTCCAAGTCTGTTCAGAAGCTTCATCTGGAAAGAGTACGGGAGTGGGTGTTGTAGATCCTTGTTTTAGAGCAATAATAGATAGTTTACCAGATGGCATTTGTGGATCGAGGAAGAACCACATCTGTTTATTTTTCTCATTGGCAATGAAAGTACTATCTGCAATTGCAATCTTTCCTTCAATACCTTTTAACGGCATCTTTCCTTCTACAAAGGAAGGGCTTTCTTGCCAGTAAACATCCTTTAAGACACTAAGGTGAAAAAAGGTGGGTGCGTTAGTTTGAGGTTTAGAGATTTCGGTTATTTCTTTTATCGGTTCCTTGGAATTTTGCCCTAGTGAGGTACAGCCAGTGATGATACAGGAGAAAAGTAGCACGGTTCCAATTTTTTTCATCTTGCCACACTCCTATTTTTCATAGTTAGTGTAATTGTATTTGCTAGAAGACAGGACAATTCCTTTTAATTCATAAAAAGAGGTCATAAGTTTAGTATGGCCTCTTTTGACATTTTGTACTATATTTGTTCAGTTGTAAATGTAGGCTCTGCATCTTTTGCTGGCATTGTTAAGAAAATAACAGCAATGACGATACACACACCGCCTAGTAATTGGTATGCTCCGAAAGATTCTTTTAGCCAAGTGATGGAAACAATAGCTGCTACAAGCGGTTCAATACTAGATAAAATACTTGTCTCTGTTGCTGATAAATATTTTAGACTACCAATGTAAAGAAGGAAAGAAAGTGTTCCACTTACAATGATTAGAATTAGCATAGAGAATGTTTGCAACGTAAAGGTTTGTGAAAGTTGTTTCCATTCGAAGAAGCGATTACAAATAAATAGTGCAAGACCCCCGATTAACATACCCCAGCCAATAATAAGAGCCGTCCCCCATTGTTTAATAAGGGAAGCTGGGTGCAGTGTGTAAAAGGCAAAACCAATTGCTGTTAACACCCCAAATAAAATCGCTTCTTTCGATAAGACAATATTTTGGGCGGATCCATTTGTAATGATAAAGTATGTTCCTGTCAGGGCAGAGACAATTGCCAATACTTGCATAATGGAAGGAAGCTTTTTATGTTGCACTGCAACATAAATAGTAATGAGAACTGGCCCTAAAAATTGAAATAGAGTAGCGGTAACAGCGTTGCTAATATGCACTGTTTCGATAAAAGCATACTGTGCGCCAAGCATCCCGAGAATAGAGAAAATGATAAGTTGTAAAAGATGGCGTGGGTGTTGCCAAATACGAAATATATTTTGTTTTTTGGTAAGTAAGAAACATAAAATAAAGACCCCAGCAAGCAATAGGCGAATTACTAAAAAATCGATAGATGATACCTTAGTATGTTGAAAAAGCCACTGAATCATCGGACCTGATACTCCCCATAAAGTAGCTCCTGCAATAATCATAATGAGGCCGAGTCGTCTGTTATTGTTCATCATCATGATGCTCCTTTCTAAGATTGATTTTTAAAAATTTACATGATAGAAGGAATTATATATAACTTCTGGTACTATAAAAAGTATCAATAATTCATTTTATAAAGGGGTCAGATTTCATGTTAGAATTAACACCAAATTTGAATATGGAGGAAAAAATCCCACTGTATGTACAGTTATACGAGTATATAAAAGCAGAAATAAGAAGTGGAAAAATCCCTCCTTTGACGAAGCTCCCAGCAAAAAGAAAGTTAGCGATGCATTTAGAGGTAAGTAAAAATACAGTGGAATCGGCATATGAACAGCTTCTTGCAGAAGGATATATTGAATCAGTTTCACGTAAGGGGTATTTTGTATGTGAAATTGAACAAATGGTACATACAGTGAAAAAAAGAGAAGTTGTTAAGGAAGTACTGCATAGGGAACAGAAATATAAATATGATTTTACACAAACAGGTGTAGATGCAAATGCATTTCCATTCTCGGTTTATCGAAAGATTTCAAACGAGGTATGGCAACTAGAAAATAAGGATCTACTCTTTCTTGGCCATCCCCAAGGTGAAGCGAGTTTGCGTGAGGAGATGGCGAAATATTTATATGAATCAAGAGGTGTGAGATGTTCAGCAAGTCAAATTGTAATAGGGGCCGGAACACAATTTTTAATAAGAATGTTATTTCAGCTGCTAAAGGGAAGTCACTTTGCAGTTGAAAATCCAGGATATCACCGGAAATTGGTTACCTTTGAGAAAGGAGAAGAAAATGTTCAGATGCTCTCGCTTGATGAGGATGGGATTTGTATTTCAGATTTAGAAGGTAGTAATGCAAATGTTGTGTTCGTTACTCCATCTCATCAATTTCCGTGTGGAATGATTATGCCAATTAAAAGAAGGATGCAACTATTACAATGGGCACAAGGGGAGCGTGGACGTTATATTATCGAAGATGATTATGATAGTGAGTTTCGTTACTCTGGAAAGCCGATTCCAGCATTGCAAGGGCTTGACACAGAGGGAAATGTAATTTATATGGGAACATTTTCAAAAGCATTGCTTCCATCATTACGTATGAGCTACATGGTGCTGCCTAAACAGCTAATTGAGTTGTATCAAACACAATATTTATTTTATACACAAAGTGTTTCAAGAATCGATCAAGAAATCATTAGAAGGTTTTTAAATGAAGGATATTGGGAAAAACATATTCATAAGATGCGAGTCGTTTATCGGAAAAAGAGAGATGCTCTTGTCTCAGCGATAGAAAGGTACTTTTCTAATAAGGTGGAAGTGATAGGAGAAGATTCTGGCTTACATATCTTATTAAAGGTTCACAATGAAATGTTAGAAGAAGAATTAATAAAAAGAGCAGCTGAAAATAGTATAAAAGTATATCCAGTTTCTATGTACTATAAAGAAGGGACTACTTCAAAAAATACAGTTTTACTTGGGTTTGCTATTTTATCAGAGGCAGAGATTGAAGAGGCAATTCAGTTGTTATATAATGCGTGGTTTGCAATGTAAAATGGTAATAAAAAAATCCTCATACTTGAGGACTTTTTTATTAGTTTTCTTCATCTAAGAATAAAACCATATGCTCTTCATCCCAGTACTGGCCGTTATATTTTAAAGAGCGCTCTTGTACACCAAATGTTTTAAATCCTAATGATTCGTAAAGTTTTTTTGCACCATCGTTTCCGACAACAACATCAAGCATAACTTGTTCTACTTCTAATGTTTTTGCAAGTTCAATACACTCTTTAATGAGCGATTTTCCTGCTCCAAGTCCACGTGCTTTTGGAGATACATATACTGAGCCGATTTTTGCTTTATGCTCTTGTTTCACGTATGGTTTCGTTTCCAAGGTTGCAACCCCGATTAATTTATCGTCTTTAAATGCACCTAGTGTATAGTTTTCATCTTGTGCTAATTTCTGTGCTTTATACTCAATCGGGCATTCTTTATTAATAATATCTTCATAAGAAGAACTAAAAGCCTCTGGATTTTGTTTTAATCCTTCTACACGAAGTTCTAAGTAAATTTCTGCCTCTTGTTTTGTTAATACATGGATTTCCAATCGTATCACCCTCCGAACCTTTCACAGTTGTATTTACATTTTATATTGAAATAAGAATAATTTCAAAAGGTCAGCTCGTACTAGTAGTATTTTAATGTGTTTACTAATAATTTGCGAATAAATATTGGCTATTAATATAATATCACCAGCAGTTTTGAAGTAAAGACACTACTGGTGATTTAACGTACATATTATTCAATTGGTAATTCAATAATAAATTCAGTTCCAATTCTTAACTTACTTTTTACTTGAATGGAGCCGCTGTGTAATTCAACAATTTCTTTTGCAACAGCTAGACCGATTCCTTTCCCCCCTGTAGCTCGAGTTCTTGATTTATCAACTCGATAAAAACGATCAAAAATATGTGGAATATCTTCCTGTGGAATACCTTCTCCTTCATCTTGCACACTTATAGAAAAAGTATTCTCATTTTGTGATGCGTGTACAGTAATAATTGATTGTTCATAAGAATGCTGATAGGCGTTGTGTAATAAATTTAGCATAACTTGTTCCATTCGGCGTTCATCCATACATACATCGAGGTTATCTACACAGTAGAACTTAATTTTCATTTGTTTTTTAGCAAGTGTAGTTTTTGTTTTCTCAATCATGCGCTCTAGAAAAGGCAAGAGTGGAACTTTTTGTTTTTTTATAATAAATTGATGTTGTTCTAGCTGAACAAGATCGAATAAATCTTGAACGAGTCCTGTTACACTATCGGTTTCATCTTCGATAATTTGTAGGTATTCTTCACGTTCTTCTTTAGATAAAGAATCTCTTTTAGCAACTTTCGCATAACCTTTCATATACGTGAGTGGTGTGAGCAGTTCGTGTGCTACACTTGCAAGAAATTCATTTCTTTCTTTTTTCATGTAGGCTAATTCACTGGATAATTCTTCAATTGTTGTTGCTAAACTACCGAGTTCATCATTGCGTTTAATTCCTAATTTAATTGGTTTATTCAGCTTTAACATTTTTTCTGTTGCACGTTTCATTTTAATAAGAGGATCGGTAATGACACGAGAAAAGATAAATACAGAAATGGTTGTTAAAATAAGAGTTAGTATACCAATAATAATAAATTGACGTGTTAAACGAAGAATCATTTTTTCTAAGAAGGCTGTATCTAAAAACATATGTACATACCCAGCTATTTGTCTATGAATGATAATTGGCGTTGCTGTTGAAATAAATTTCGATGTTTTCCAATTTTTCTCAACCAAAGTTCCATCTATTGAAGTACAGTTTATTTTGGAGGCAAGTTGCTTTTTCATTTCTTGTGTTACCGGATCAGAAGAGGAAAGGATTTGCCCATTAGTGTCTGTTATGACTAACTTTGTATCTGAATTAGAATGTGATTCCATTGCTGCAGCATGTTCAAAAGCTCGTGGCCCATAACGTCTTGAAATAAAGTTACTATAGCGCTTTCCTTTTTCTAAAAGGGCGGATTTTTCTTCCTCGATACGCATGTTCGCCAGACTTGTATGACAAGATACAAAGGCAATTGTTTCAATACATAAAGCTAATATTAAGAAATATGTACCAATTTTGAGCGAAAGTTTGTTCATTTTTTCACCATACCTTTATTTCACATTAATGGCCAGCGGAAGAAATCTCACCACTGACCAAAGTTTTATCACGTGTTGTTTAACTAATTCTAAGTGTGAGGTGAGTCATGTCCCACTTAGAAAAGTTTCGCATTATTATTTTCATTCGCTTTTCCACTTATATCCCACTTTATAGATAGTCTCTAAGTATTTTTCAACAGGAAAGTCTTTTTTTCGTAATTTATCACGGATATTGCGAATATGTGAGTCAACAGTACGATATTCAATATCTGTTTGATAACCCCATATTTTTCCAATTAAATCATCACGGCTATAAGCTCGGTTTGTATTTTGTAAAAACAGTCCTAGTAATGAAAACTCGATAGGTGTAAGGGGAATTTTCTCGCTGTAAACAGTAACAGTATGTTTTGTTTTATCCCATTCAATGCCATTGAAGCTTATAAAACCATCCTTTTTTGTTCGGCGCAGTACAGCTTCAATTCGTGCAACTAGTACTTGTTCGTCAAAAGGTTTTGTAATATAATCATCGGCTCCCATTGTAAGTCCTTTTACCATATCGTAGTTTTGATTACGAGCTGTTAACATTATGATTGGAACATTGCTGATTTGACGGATTTGATAACATGTATCCCATCCATCCATATTGGGCATCATCACATCTAACAAAAT
This sequence comes from Bacillus sp. 95MFCvi2.1, assembly GCF_000374965.1. Lineage (NCBI taxonomy): Bacteria > Bacillati > Bacillota > Bacilli > Caryophanales > Bacillaceae > Bacillus > Bacillus sp. 95MFCvi2.1. The sequence continues at coordinate 62,271 of NZ_KB895698.1, forward strand.
GATATCGAAGTTCTTTTGTTGAATTAGTTCAAGAGCTTCTATACCTGAATTGGCTTTCATACAAAAATAACCACGTGGGCTCAAAAATAAATCTAACAATCGCAACATGCGTTCTTCATCGTCTACTAATAAGATTTTAATCATAGTCTTGTGCACCTCAAAACATTCATTCTACTTTGTATAGTTTACATGAAAATAATAAAAAACTCTGTTTACGTGATTGAATTGTAGTGTATTTTTTCTACTAAGGCAATTGACATAAAAAATGCACTACTTTTGCACAACTCTTTTTTATAATAGAAAGCGTAGCGACACAAAATACCCTATGTTGCGACATAACGTCATGTCATTTTATTTATAAAATGACAATTCCATTCTATTGTGTATGTGAGATAGTGAGGAATTTCGTATTCACCTCGCATCGGATAAGGAAAATCTCCTATCTCACACTTTTTTTATTGTTATAAAGGGGACTATACACGTGAGTAAAAAAGAAGAACGTTTACAAAAAGATAAACAAGAGCGCAATGCTATTGTGATGTGTATTGCCGTATCTATGCTAATTATTGTGACGTGTGCTAATAAATTTTTCGGAATTCTATAATAGATGTAAAGGCTCATTGTTTCATTTTGAGAAACAATGAACTTTTTTATTTGTACGTAAAAATCCCCTGTATGCTATGTACAGGGGATTTTTGTATAGGAAGGAATCAAAAAAATGATAGAAGCTTTATACAATAAACCAAGGAAGAATTGCTAATCCTGAAGTGACGATTATTGTACCAAAAATGAACAAAATAAGATGTTTGTGCTGTTTCATATCTGTTATTCCTCCAATTACTGATTTTATTCTATTACTTCTATTATTTTTTCATCTCTCATGTCTTTTTGTTGTGATTTCGTACTTTTAGTATAGCGAAGAGGAGGGAATAGAACCATTCAATAAGATGACGGGAACATTACATTGTTGTAAGAAAAAACACCTTTATCGAAAGGTGTTTTTTATATAAATTGATGCTATACAATTAGTCATTTAAAAATAAAACCATATGTTCTTCATCCCAATACTGTCCATTGTGCTTTAAGGCACGTTCTTGTACGCCATACGTTTGGAAGCCAAGCGATTCGTATAATTTTTTCGCAGTTTCATTTCCCATAACAACATCAAGCATGAGCTGTTCAACATGTAGTTTATATGCATTTTCAATAATAGCTTTTATTAATGCACGTCCAGCTCCAAGACCACGAGCTTTTGGAGAGACATAAACAGAGCCGATTTTTGCTTTATGTTCTTGTTTAATAAATGACTTTGTTTCTAATGTAGCAATTCCAATTAAATCATTATCTTTAAAGACACCAATTGTATATTTATTAGGGTTATCTAACCGTTTTGCCATTGCAGCAATAGGATCCTCATGTTTTAATACATCTTCATAAGAGGAACTAAAGGCTTCTGGATTTTGTGTTAATCCTTCCATACACACTTTTAAATAAATTTTTGCATCCTCTTTTGTTAATAAACGAATTTCCATAGCTGTAACCTCCTCAGTTTATCCTGCTTTATAGGAAAATAAATAATCTGCTTTAATATTTAAAGAAGAAATTTGTAATCCGTAAGGGTCTGATGATTATATTGATAGAGCATCTACTGTGTATTCATAAACATATTCTGTACGTATTCTTTCTTAATTTGTAAAAGAATAAGAAGATATATGCGAGGAAGACAGGTGTCTTCATTTGTTTTTTAGTAATTCACTTTATGTAATGAAATTATATATTAACTTTATTAACTATTCAACAAATAAATATATTACATTTTTATAACTAAAAAACGATCCCTTTAGCAGGAATCATTTTGTTTCTGGTATATATCCTTCAACTCGTTCTGGATGAGTATAAATATTACAGGAGTCATTACGAATAAACCCAACTACAGTAATGCCTAAATCATGAGCGAGCTGTAATGCTAATTTTGTGGGAGCTGATTTAGAAAGAACAATTTCGCAACCGATTTTAGAAACTTTGAGTAAAATTTCAGATGAAATACGACCGCTAAATGCGATGATTTTTCCTTTGACAGATATGTTATTACGTAAACAATGACCATATATTTTATCTAATGCGTTATGTCTTCCAATATCCATTCTTGATATGAGAACGGTATTTCGATCGCACAGGGCGGTATTATGAACCCCGCCTGTTTGACGAAACGTAGTAGAAGATTGCTGTAAGGTGCTCATTAAATGAAAGCATTCTTCTGGAGTAATTGTTACATGTATATCATGTAAAGTTTTTGCTTTTGCTGCATCGTTTACAAAAACAAACCCTTGTCTACTTTTGCCGCAACAAGAAGTGACATATCGTTTGTTATATAGCGTTTGATAGAGTGGATTGATTTGTGATGTTTTTACATGAGCAACCCCTTTGTCTTTCTGTATCCATAACTCATCAATGTTCTCATAAGAAGCAATAATTCCTTCAGAAATTAAAAAACCTATTATCATATCTTCAATATAATTTGGAGTGCATACAACTGTTACATATTCTTCCCCGTTTAATTTAATTGTTACAGGGGATTCTGTAACAACTTCATCTTCTCGTTCGGAAAAGGCTCCTCCTTGATAACGTATCATTTTATATGTTTCTTGGACAGGCTCCATACTATTTTCCCCTTCGTATGTATTTTTCTTCCTATTCATCATAAAACATTGAAAATATAAAAGCATCCGTTATCTATATTATCAGAAGATTATTTGGTGATTATTGTATATGTGAGATATAATAGAGTAGTAGAATAGTGTCATTTTAGGCTTTTGTAGTATACCTTATAGCATCAAGAATCGACTTCTAAGATAGGATTTCAACAGAGCGTTTCAAAAAATGTACAGCAATATAGTTTTGAAAACGGATTCAAAACTATATTGTACAGTTAGTTGTAAGGAGAGGGGAAACTATGGCAGAACAAACGGTTCGTGTAACCGTAGATGGAAAGGAATTTCTTTCATCTGGTGAAAAGACGATACTGCAATTATTTAACGAAAGTAATTTAGAGCACCCACAAATTTGTCACGTACCAGAGGTTGATCCAATTCAAACTTGTGATACATGTATTGTAGAAGTGGATGGAAAATTAATGCGTGCTTGTTCAACGAAATTAGAAAATGGTATGCATATCGAAAGACAATCAGCGCGCGCAAAAGAAGCACAAACGGAAGCGATGGATCGAATATTAGAGAATCATTTATTGTATTGTACAGTATGTGATAATAATAACGGGAACTGTAAAGTCCATAATACGGTACATATGATGGGAATTGAAGAACAGAAATATCCATATGAACCGAAAGTTAGTGCAAAAGAAGTGGATATGACTCATCCATTTTATCGTTACGATCCCAATCAATGTATTGCTTGTGGACAATGTGTAGAAGTATGTCAGAATTTACAAGTAAACGAAACATTATCGATTGATTGGAGTTTAGATCGTCCGCGTGTTATTTGGGATAATGGGGTGAGTATTAACGATTCCTCTTGTGTTAGTTGCGGACAATGTGTAACAGTTTGCCCTTGTAACGCATTAATGGAAAAATCTATGCTTGGGGAAGCTGGATTCATGACTGGATTGAAACCAAATGTTTTAGACCCAATGATTGATTTTGTAAAGGATGTAGAACCTGGATATAGTAGTATTTTAGCAGTTTCAGAAGTTGAATCTGCAATGCGTGCAACGAAGATTAATAAGACGAAAACAGTTTGTACATTTTGCGGTGTAGGCTGTTCGTTTGAAGTGTGGACGAAGGATCGTCAAATTTTAAAAGTACAACCTGTATCAGACGCACCAGTAAACGGAATTTCTACATGTGTGAAAGGAAAGTTCGGATGGGACTTTGTAAACAGTGAAGACCGTATTACGAAGCCTTTGATTCGTCAAGGGGATATGTTCGTTGAAGCATCATGGGAAGAAGCATTAGAAGTTGTTGCGTCCAATATGCAACATATTAAATCGGAACATGGTAGTGATGCATTTGGCTTTATCTCTTCTTCAAAAGTAACAAATGAAGAAAACTATTTAATGCAAAAGTTAGCTCGTCAAATATATGGAACAAATAATGTGGATAACTGTTCTCGTTACTGTCAATCGCCAGCAACAGATGGTTTATTTAAAACTGTTGGTATGGGCGGTGACGCTGGGACAGTGAAAGATATTGCTGAGGCAGGACTAGTCATTGTTGTCGGTGCAAACCCGACAGAGGGACATCCAGTACTTGCAACACGTGTAAAACGTGCTCACAAATTGCATGAACAAAAACTAATTGTAGCGGACCTTCGCAAACATGAAATGGCAGAGCGTGCTGATCTGTTTGTTCATCCGCGCCAAGGAACTGACTATGTATGGCTTGCTGGTGTAACGAAATATATTATTGATCAAGATTGGCATGATAAAAAATTCTTAGATGAAAATGTGAAGAATTTTGATGAATATAGCAAGATGTTAGAAAAATATACACTTGATTATACGGAAAGTATTACAGGTATTTCTAAAGATACATTAAAAGAAATGGCTCGTATGGTATACGAAGCAGATGGTACTTGTATACTTTGGGGTATGGGTGTTACACAAAATACAGGAGGAAGTACAACATCTGCAGCGATTTCAAACTTACTTCTTGTAACAGGTAACTATCGTCGCCCGGGTGCAGGTGCATATCCACTTCGCGGACATAATAATGTACAAGGTGCTTGTGATATGGCAACATTACCAAACTGGCTTCCAGGTTATCAAGCGGTATCGGATGATGCAATGCGTGCGAAATTTGAAAAAGCATATGGAACTACGATTCCGAAAGAGCCAGGGCTAAATAACATTGCGATGCTACTTGCAGCAGAAGAAGGAAAATTGCGTGGTATGTATGTTATGGGAGAAGAAATGGCTTTAGTAGATTCAAATGCAAATCATGTACAGCATATTTTAGCAAATCTTGATTTCCTTGTTGTTCAAGATATGTTCTTATCAAAAACAGCGCGCTTTGCGGATGTTATTTTACCAGCAGCACCAAGTTTAGAAAAAGAGGGAACATTTACAAATACAGAGCGCCGTATTCAACGTTTATATGAAGTTATGAAACCGCTTGGTGATTCTAAACCAGACTGGTGGATTTTACAAAAAGTAGCACGTGTACTTGGTGGGGATTGGAATTATGAGAACCCAAGTGAAATTATGGATGAAATTGCATCACTTGCGCCGCTCTATTCACAAGCAACATATGATCGTTTAGAAGGATGGAACAGTTTATGCTGGGGAAGTCATGACGGTAGTGATACACCGTTATTATATGTCGATGGTTTTAATTTCCCTGATAAAAAAGCCCGTCTTTCACTAGATGAATGGGTGCCGCCAGTTGTAGCGCCAGAAGACTACGATTTATTATTAAATAATGGTCGTATGTTAGAACATTTCCATGAAGGAAATATGACAAATAAATCAGTGGGGATTCTATCCAAAATTTCTGAGGTGTTTGTTGAGATTTCGCCTGAGCTTGCTACTGAGCGGAATGTGAAAGATGGTGGCCTTGTAGAACTGACATCACCGTTTGGGAAAATCAAAGTACAGGCACTTATTACAGATCGTGTGACTGGAAACGAGTTATATTTACCGATGCATGCGACAGTAAATGAAGAAGCGATTAATATTTTAACAGGAACAGCGACAGACCTATATACGTGTACACCGGCTTATAAACAAACGATGGTGAAAATGCGTGTACTACGTGAAAAAGGAAATCGTCCACTTCCTGCTTCAAACCCAAGAGATAAAAAGCGTCATCCGCAAAATGGTGTTGAAATTCAGCAGAAATGGCAGAGAAAGCAGTACGTATCACTTGTGGATCAGAACTAGGGGGCGAAGAACGTGGCAAAAGAAATTACATTGATTCAGAAAAAGGTCATTACAGAAGCAGAAAAGAAACAACAGTTATCAGATGAACTGCTAACCCAATTAGCTGAGAATCGTGAAGCGGTAGAAGAGACGATGCAATTGTTAGCACAGTTGCAACAAGCTGGCATATTAGATGCAGCAATTAGTTTGCTTGCTGCAAAGGAAGATGTTTCTAAAATTGCTGTTGAGCAATTAAATCGTGAACCGGTAAAAAATGCATTAAATAATATGATGGGGGCAGGAGAAGCGCTATCTTCTGTTGATCCAGAAGTAACAAAACAGGTGACATCGAGTTTAGTTACAGGATTACAATTTGCAACAGACGAATTAAAAAAGGGTAGGAAAACAAAGGTTATGGACTTCTTTAAAGTATTAAAAGACCCGGATATTAACAGAGCCATTACTTTTGGATTTAGCTTTTTAAAAGCATTTGGACAAGGATTAGAGAAAAAATAAGGTGAAATTTTAGTCAGTGGGGGTCTTACTGACCGTCAATAGTGTGGTGGAAATGAGAAAGAGTGATGGGGGTGTGCCTGTCACTCTTTTTGGGATGTATAAGAGTGTTCATATTAAGCGGAATATATTATTATAAAAAAGATGGATTTGAAATAGAAATATGGAATCCATCTCAAATATAGTGTTAGAATTTGGAGGAATTTATGCTACACCGTAAAAGACTATCTATACCAGGAGTCATGAAACATTCCTTTCAAACAGTACAATTTGCTTTTTGGAATGTGTTGGCGTTTCAGCTTGTTTATAAACTATTAGCAGCCATTGTATTTATACCGTTATTCGGTATGATTTTTAATAAGTTGTTGTATTTGGGCGGCTATGCAAATGCGACAAACGATGAATTGCTAGCTTTTTTGAAAACTCCATATGGTATCGCAGCTATTTTCATTTTATCGATATTGGCACTTTTTCTCATTTTTACGGAATTTGCGGTACTTATCATTATTTCGTATTTTGCACATAAACGACAAAGGGTAAAATTGCGTCCGATTCTGTATAAAACGGTAACGTATTTACCTTCTCTTTTCACATATTGTTTACCAGGATTTATTTTGTATGCGGTAATCTTGTTACCTCTTTTAAGCGTCGGTTATAAATCTGCACTAATCCCTGAAATTCAAATTCCTAATTTTATTACAGGAGAATTGTTTAAAACGACAATGGGGCAAGTAGGATATTATACCTTTTTTGCTGTAGTTGCGTATTTAAATTTGAGATGGATTTTTGTTTTTCCTATTATTGTTTTAGAAGAAAAACCATTTCGCGCAGCTGCACGTAAGAGTGCAAAGTTGGTAAAAGAAAGCTTGTTTAAAGTCTTATTCTTTTTAGTCGGACTTTTTATCTCGATAGGGATTATGTTCGTTTTATTTATGGGTCTGTACTTATTACTTTTATGGTGTGTGTATGAATTTACGAATCCAAAAGGAACATTTGCTTTATTAGCGGAATCTACCCTATCTGTATTTTTGACGAGTACATTATATTTATTTAGTTTTATTGTAACGCCGTTTTATATTATGGCATTGACAAGACTTTATTTACAAAAGGTTCCAGTTGAAGATGTTTTATTAGAAGAAGGCTTAGATTATTCCAAAACAAAAGCAGATAAATGTTTTTTTAAAAAGCATCGTTTGAAGTTTATTGGTGTATATATTGTTGGTATTTTCACCGTGGGCGTGGTTGTTGCTTTTATTGTGACGTTTATTACGAATTCATATAAAGAACCCGTTATTATGGCGCATCGTGGATATGTTTCCAAAGGAGTAGAGAATACGAAAGAGGCCTTGCAAGGTGCGATTGATGCAAAAGCAGAGTATGCTGAAATTGATGTGTTGCAAACAAAAGATGGTGAATTGGCAGTGATACACGATTTGAACTTAAAGCGTCTTGCGAATGCCAATGTACAAGTATCGGATTTGACGATGGATGAGCTTCGAAAGCTTACTCTTCATCAAGATGGATTCACGGGAAGAATTAGTACACTTGATGAGATGATTAAGCTTGCGAAAAACAAGATAAAACTCAATATAGAAGTGAAATTGCACGGAAATGAAAAAGATTTTGTAAAGAAAGTATTGAAAACAATAAAGGAAAATGACTTTGAAAAACAATGTGTCATTCAAACATTGCATTATCCGCTCATTAAAGAATTTAAACGTGCAAATCCAAACATAAAGGTAGGATATATTTTATATGCAAGTAGAGCAAATTTAAAATACGTTCAAGCAGATTTTTATGTTGCAGAAGAATATATGTTAAATAAAAGCTTAGTAAAAGCAGCACGAAAGTTAAATAAGCCAATTTATGTATGGACTGTAAATGATATGGAAAGCTTTAAAAAATATTATAAGCTTAATGTCGATGGGATTGTTACAGACTACCCTGTGGATGCACAAGAAGCCGTTAAAATGATGAAAGAGCAAGAAGAAAGTGAAACAGATGTGTTTGATAAGATTACAGAAACAACGGAAGATTTATTTTCAAAGTTATTCATAGGTTATCCAGCTGCCGGTTAAATATCGGTAGCTGTTTTTATTATATAAGTACAAATTGAAAAACCGACATAAAATCTAATTTTTAGGTGGGAGAGAGCATTCGATCATGCATAGAAGCGGTCAAATTCTTTTCCTATCCCATGCCAAGAACAACCGAGTGTAAAGTCACCTTCTTCTCTTCATAGCAGTCATTTATATGTTGAAAAATTAAAATGGATTTATATAAAAAAGAATATACTTCTAAAATGTTACAGGGGATTTTAATTGCATATGTATGCGGTTTGTATTGTTTTTTCACATTGTTATATTATTGTCAAATAATAAAATATTAACGTTGGATTGCAAAGGTTATAATAAAAAGAGAGTGATAGATAAACGGAATATGAGAAATCCCCCTGAAAAATAAAGTTCTTTATATTTACACTATTCAAAATATAAAAACTTTTAAAATCTAGTATGTTAGCGTTTTCATAACTTTTAAGTTATGCTAGAATAAGGACATAAGTTATTAATTATTAAAAAAAGAAAAAAGAATTCCTTTTTTCTGTTAATTATAAGGGGGCATTTCATTATGCGTATTGGGGTACCAACAGAAATTAAAAACAACGAAAACCGTGTGGCAATGACACCAGCTGGTGTTGTACATTTAGTTCGTAACAATCACGAAGTATTCATTCAAAAGGGTGCAGGTATAGGATCTGGTTTTACAGATGCTGAGTACGTTGAAGCAGGTGCAAACATCGTTGATACAGCTGAAGAAGCTTGGAACATGGATATGGTAATGAAAGTTAAGGAACCAATTGAAAGCGAATACAAGCACTTTAGTGAAGGTTTAATCTTATTCACATACTTACACTTAGCTCCAGAACCAGAATTAACAAAAGCATTAATTGAAAAGAAAGTTGTTTCAATCGCTTATGAAACAGTACAATTAGAAAACCGTTCTTTACCATTACTTGCACCTATGAGTGAAGTAGCTGGTCGTATGTCTGCGCAAATTGGTGCACAATTCCTTGAGAAAAACAAAGGCGGCAAAGGTATCTTACTTGCAGGCGTTCCAGGAGTAAAACGTGGTAAAGTAACAATTATCGGTGGTGGACAAGCTGGTACAAATGCTGCTAAAATTGCAGTTGGACTAGGTGCGGATGTAACAATCATCGACTTAAGTGCAGAACGTCTTCGTCAATTAGATGACATTTTCGGTAACCAAGTGAAAACTCTAATGTCTAACCCTTACAACATCGCAGAAGCTGTAAAAGAGTCTGATCTTGTAATCGGTGCGGTATTAATTCCAGGTGCAAAAGCGCCAAAACTTGTAACAGAAGAAATGATTAAATCAATGGAACCAGGTTCTGTTGTAGTAGATATCGCAATTGACCAAGGTGGTATTTTCGAGACAACTGATCGTATTACAACTCATGATAACCCAACTTATGAAAAACACGGCGTTGTTCATTATGCAGTTGCAAACATGCCAGGTGCGGTTCCACGTACATCAACTCTTGCATTAACAAACGTAACAGTACCATACGCAGTACAAATTGCAAACAAAGGCTACAAAGAAGCTTGCCTAGGCAACTCTGCATTATTAAAAGGTATTAATACATTAGCTGGTTATGTAACATTCGAAGCGGTTGCAGAAGCTCACGGTGTAGAATACAAAGGTGCAAAAGAATTATTAGAAGCAGAAACTGTATCTTGCTAATTGAAGCATAATACAAACTAAAAATCGAACAATATTTAATACAACATGATAAGAGCTAAGAGAGAAGACCTCTTAGCTCTTCTTAGTCAAAGGGGGCATACATCGTGGCCAACCTATTTAAAAAGAAATCCGTTACGCAACTGTTAGGGGAAAGTCAAAGTAAAACTTTGACGAAAACACTAGGGGCATTTGACCTAACAATGCTAGGGATTGGTGCGATAATCGGTACAGGAGTTCTTGTATTAACTGGATTAGTGGCAGCAAGAGATGCTGGTCCAGCAGTTATTTTTTCATTTATGATTGCAGCAATTGTTTGTGGATTTGCAGCATTATGTTATGCGGAAGTTGCTTCGACACTTCCTGTTTCAGGTAGTGTATACACATATTCTTATGCAACAATTGGTGAGTTTGTAGCCCATTTAATGGGATGGACGTTACTATCTGTATATGTTGTAACAACAGCGGCCGTAGCTGGCGGATGGACAGGTTACTTCCATAACTTGATAAGTGGATTTGGATTGGAAATTCCAAAAGCGCTGTTAACGATTCCATCTCAAGGTGGTATTGTGAACTTGCCAGCAGTAATCATCACGCTCGTATTAACATGGTTGTTATCACGTGGTACGAAAGAGAGTAAGCGTGTAAATAACGCAATGGTATTAATTAAAATTGCTATTGTTGTCTTATTTATTGCAGTTGGTGTATTCTACGTAAAACCAGAAAACTGGGTACCATTTACACCGTACGGTTTAAGTGGAGTCTTTGCCGGAGGAGCAGCAGTATTCTTTGCTTTCCTAGGTTTTGATGCATTAGCAACTTCAGCAGAAGAAGTAAAAAATCCACAGCGTGACCTTCCAATTGGTATCATTGCTTCGTTAGTTATTTGTACGATCATTTATGTTGCAGTTTGTCTTGTTATGACTGGTATGGTTTCTTATAAAGAATTAGATGTACCAGAAGCAATGGCTTATGTACTAGAAGTTGTCGGACAAGATAAAGTAGCTGGTGTAATTGCTATTGGAGCTGTAATTGGTATTATGGCTGTAATTTTTGCTTATATTTACGCAACAACACGTGTATTCTTTGCAATGAGTCGTGACGGTTTATTGCCAGAATCTTTTGCGAAAATTAACAAGAAGACAGAAGCACCAACATTTTCAACTTGGTTAACAGGGATTGGTAGTGCTTTAATTGCTGGATTTATCGATTTAAAAGAATTGTCGAATTTAGCGAATATTGGAGCGTTATTAACATTTGCGATGGTTGGTGTATCTGTTATCATTCTTCGTAAAACACATCCGAATTTAAAACGCGGATTTATGGTACCACTTGTACCAACTTTACCAATCATTTCAATCGCATGTTGTCTATTCTTAATGTTCAATCTACCATTAACAACATGGATGTACTTCGGTGCTTGGTTAGCAATTGGAGTAGTTGTATACTTTGTTTATTCGAAAAAACATAGTCATTTAAAAGAAGATACAAGTTCGCAAGATAGCTTAGAAAAAGCTAATTAAGGGGATATAATAAATTGTAAGCCTTGTGTGCCTAGGGAGCGCGCAAGGTTTTTTCTTTTGGTCAAAGGAGGAAAAAGTAGTATCTTGTAGAATTTATATGTTGAAATATTCAAAGGGGTGAAATGATGGTTGTAAAAGACGAATTAAAAATTGTTGTTGGTGCAGGAGAAATTAACAATAACCCAGGATGGTTACATACAAATGAAGATGAATTGAATTTATTAAAAAGAGAAGATTGGATAAAAAGGTTTGATAGTAACTCTTTAGAGGTAATTTTAGCAGAGCATGTATGGGAGCATTTATCATATGAGGAAGGTGTAGAAGCAGCGAAAGTGTGTTATGAATTTTTAAAGAACGGTGGTTATATTCGCTGTGCGGTTCCGGATAGCTTTTTCCCGGATGAAGAATATCAAGAAGGGGTACAAGTTGGGGGACCTGGACCACTAGATCATCCAGCGGCGAGCCATAAAATTGTTCACAATTATAAAACGATAATATCCATGTTTGAGAGCGCAGGATTTCAGGTGAAGCTTTTGGAGTATTGTGATGAGAGTGGAGAGTTTCATTATAATGATTGGGATGAAAAAGAAGGATTTATTTATCGGTCTAAACGCTTTGATCATAGAAATCAGGATGGAAAGTTAGGGTTTGTTTCTTTAATTGTTGATGCAGTGAAAGGTGAATAAATGAAGAAAAAAGGATGTACGAAAGGATAGAAACTTTCGTACATCCTTTTTGTATGAAGAATATAACGGATGTGGAAAATAAGTGATATGTTTTTAAATTTGAACAAAATGTTCGGAAAATTTGTTATGGATTTTATTGACACATATGAATGGGCGCTCATATAATAAAGGTATAAGATATATGAATGGTTGTTCATATGTTCAAATGAAGAGGTGAGCTATAATGGCTGAAAATAAAGTAGAAACATGTCAAGAAGCATGTTCTCAAACAATTATCCATGGAGAAGTTGTTGATCAAGTGAAACAAACGATTCCAGCTGACGAAAGTTTAAGTAAAGTGGCAGAATTATTTAAAGTATTAGGTGACCGTACGCGTACCCGCATTTTACACGCATTATTTGAAGCAGAAATGTGCGTATGTGACTTAGCGTATTTACTCGGCATGACACAATCATCTATTTCTCATCAGTTGCGTGTTTTAAAGCAAGCAAAACTTGTGAAAAACCGTAAAGAAGGAAAGGTTGTGTATTATTCATTAGCTGACCATCACGTAATTCATATCTTTGAGCAAGCATTTGAACACGTAAATGAGGAAGAATAGAAAATAAAAGCACAAGGAGGGAGAAAGATGGCAGAAGCACTAGTGAAACGAAAACTTGTGTTAGAAGGATTAGATTGTGCGAACTGTGCGATGAAAATTGAGAAAGGGGTCGGAGGATTAGAAGGTGTCTCCTCTTGTTCCGTGAACTTCGCAACTAAGACAATGACTTTAGAAACAGAACAAAATAAAGAAAATAATGTTGTTGCTGAAGCGAAACAGCTTGTTACGAAATTAGAACCGCACATTCAAGTAAAGGATGAACAGAAAACAAAAGTTGTAAAAGAAGTATTTGTATTAGAAGGGCTAGATTGTGCAAATTGTGCAATGAAGATTGAAACAAAGGTAAAAGAGATGCCTACGGTTTCAGCGGCCGCTGTTGACTTTGTATCGAAGAAATTAAAAATAGAAGTGGCAAATAAAAAAGAGCTTGAAACGACAGTACAAGATATTAAAAATATTGTTCATAAATTAGAGCCAGATGTAAAAGTTGTCCGTGAAGAAAAAACAGGTCATGATCATGGACATAGTCACGATCACGGTGAAGGAAATGTGAAGAAAATGCTATGGCGCTTAGCGATTGGTGGTGTTTTAACAGGAGTCGCTGCACTTGCAGGATTACCACAAATGATAACAATTCCACTTTTCGTTATCGCATATTTACTCATTGGTGGAGATATTGTTTGGCGAGCTGTGAGAAACATAACACGCGGGCAAGTATTTGATGAAAACTTTCTAATGGCAATCGCTACACTTGGAGCATTTGCAATCGGGCAATATCCAGAGGCTGTCGCAGTTATGCTGTTTTATCAAGTAGGTGAGTTATTCCAGAGTATTGCGGTGAATCGTTCTCGAAAATCGATTACTTCATTAATGGATATTCGTCCTGATTATGCAAACGTTAAAGTTGGCAATGAAACAAAACAAGTCTCACCGGAAGATGTACAAATTGGAGATTATATCATTGTTAAACCAGGTGAGAAAGTACCATTAGATGGGAAAGTAGTTGAAGGAACATCAATGGTAGATACTTCAGCATTAACAGGTGAATCTGTACCGCGTGAAGTAGAAGTTGGGAAAGATGTATTAAGTGGTTTTGTGAACCAAAATGGTGTGTTAACAATTGAAGTAACAAAAGAATTTGGTGAATCAACTGTATCGAAAATTTTGGATTTAGTACAAAACGCAAGTAGCCGAAAAGCACCAACAGAAAACTTTATTACGAAATTTGCGCGTTACTATACTCCGGTCGTAGTTATTACAGCAGCGGCATTAGCGTTTATTCCACCTCTTATTTTAGAAGGGGCTACATTCTCTGATTGGATTTATCGTGCATTAGTGTTTCTTGTTATTTCTTGTCCATGTGCATTAGTGGTATCTATTCCACTTGGATTCTTTGGCGGTATTGGTGGAGCCTCTAAAAACGGTATTTTAATCAAAGGAAGTAACTATTTAGAAGCACTGAATGATGTGAAACATATCGTCTTTGACAAAACAGGAACATTAACAAAAGGTGTATTCAAGGTAACGAAGATGGAGCCAAATGGAGCAACTACAAAAGAAGAACTCCTTGAATATGCTGCATTTGCGGAAGTTTATTCAAATCATCCAATTGCACAATCTATTCGAAGTGCATATGGAAAATCAATTGATGAAAATATGATTGAGGATTATAGTGAAATTTCCGGTCATGGTACAGTTGTAAAAGTACAAGGTAAAGAAATTTTTGCGGGCAATGCAAAATTAATGAAAAAAGAAAATATTACATTTGAACAGCCGCAAACAGTGGGCACGCTTGTTCACGTTGCTGTAGACGGTGCATACGCTGGTTATATTGTCATCTCAGATGAAGTAAAAGAGGACTCAAAACAAGCAATTCAAAAGTTGAAAGAACTTGGTATTAAGAAAACGGTAATGTTAACAGGTGATGCGAAATTAGTTGGAGAAGCTGTTGGTAAGGAGCTTGGCTTAGATGAGGTTCACGCTGAATTATTGCCACAACAAAAAGTAGAAGAAATTGAAAAAATTGATAGTGCAAAACAAGCGAAAGAAAAAGTTGCGTTCGTTGGTGATGGTATTAATGATACACCAGTATTAGCGAGAGCAGACGTCGGGATTGCGATGGGTGGATTAGGATCTGATGCAGCAATCGAGGCGGCGGATATTGTAATCATGACAGATGAACCTTCTAAAATCGCAACGGCTGTCAAAATTGCCAAACGTACACGGAGCATTGTATGGCAAAATATTATCTTTGCACTTGGTGTGAAAGGACTGGTCTTATTACTTGGTGCATTTGGAATTGCAACAATGTGGGAAGCTGTTTTCTCAGATGTGGGCGTTACGCTACTTGCTGTATTGAATGCGATGCGTGTGCTTAGAGTGAAAGATTTGTAAAATAAAGTGAAACTTTAATCAGTGGGGGATATCTCCCACTGATTATTAGCCCTCACGAATCGGGCTTCTACGGGCAATTTATCTCCCAGCTAACTTCTTTTGCTGAACTTTGAGGTGGGATATTACTGCCCGTAAATAGCGGGATAAAAAGAGAAGCGAAGGCTTCTCTTTTTATTTTTGTATATTTTTTGAAACCTGATCCCGTACGGTTTGAATGTAATTCATTTTATGATCCCAGCATTCTTGGCTTAAATCTACAGGATATTCTTCGGGATTTAGTGTTCTCATATATTCTTCCCAAAATAGTGCTAAGCTGTTTTCTGTGTATTTTTGAATGTCTAATATGTTAGGTAATTCATATGTTCTTTTACCATTTGTGAAAATGTTATGATGAAGCTCGCGTGCTTCAAAGTTTGTCACGAATTTACTGATGTACGTATGGACAGGATGGAACATTTTTAAACGTTCTTCCTGCTCAGGTTCTTCTGATTCTAAAGCGATATAATCACCTTCTGCATGATTGTTAACGCGATTAATGATTCGATAAATTCGTTTTAATCCTGGCGTTGTAATCTTTTCAGGATTAGAAGAGATTTTAATCGTATCATTTAATGTGCCATTCGCATCCTCAATCGCAACTAACTTATAAACAGCTCCTAAGGCAGGTTGCTCAAATGATGTAATTAATTTTGTTCCGACGCCCCATACATCAATTTTTGCCCCTTGTGATTTTAAATGCATAATTGTATATTCATCTAAATCACTAGAAGCGATGATTTTTGTATTTGTAAATCCAGCTGCATCAAGTAGTTTTCGTGCCTCTTTTGATAAATAAGCCATATCGCCGCTATCAAGACGAATACCATAAAAATCAATGCGGTCACCAAATTCTTTCGCGATGCGAATGGCATTTGGTACACCAGATTTTAATGTGTCGTATGTATCGACAAGAAAAACACATTTTTTATGTGTTTCAGCATACTTTTTAAATGCAATATATTCATCACGGTATGCTTGGACAAAGGAATGAGCATGCGTACCAGCAACTGGAATACCAAATCGTTTTCCAGCACGGACATTGCTTGTAGAAGAAAATCCACCGATAAAGGCTGCGCGTGTACCCCAAAGGGCCGCATCAAATTCATGAGCACGGCGTGTACCAAATTCTAATAGTTCATCATTGTTCGCTGCATGTTTCATGCGAGCTGCTTTTGTAGCGATTAATGTTTGGTAATTCACAATGTTTAACAAGGCGGTTTCAATAATTTGAGCTTCACCAAGCGGTGCGTCAACGCGCAATAATGGCTCGTTATTAAAAACCACTTCTCCTTCTTGCATACTACGAATTGTCCCGGTAAACCTCATGTTTTGTAAATACTGTAGAAACTCTTCTTCAAATTGTAGCTCTTTTAAATAAGTGATATCACTTTCGGTAAAACGAAAATTCTCTATGTATTCTATAATTTTTTCAAGACCAGCAAAAATGGCGTAACCATTTTTAAATGGAAGCTTTCGGAAATATAAATCAAAAACAGAGCGGCGATTATGAATGCCGTCTTTCCAATATGTATAAGTCATGTTGATTTGATATAAATCTGTATGTAAGGCGTAACTATCATCTTTATAATGATTCATTGTGAAAACACCTCCGTAATTTGGTTATATTATATCGTTTTTTCTAGTTTATGCCAAAGAATCCATTTCTAATAAGAAAGAGTGATTTTAATGTTTGGTAATATAGGTGATATAACATGTTTTTAGCATGAAATTTAGCTACTTCAATTGGAATAAAACAAATTTATCGAAAAAACTTTTGGAAAATTTACATTTATCAATTTATATTTTTGGTATTTTTATGTATTATTAAAGTAGTGGGGGTAAATGAGAATGGAGGAGGACAATGCAACAAACTTTAGAAAAAATCGGCAAACAAGTTTTTTATAAGCGGCTGCAGCAAAAAATGACACAAGAAGAATTATGTCAGGGCATTTGTTCCGTCTCATATTTAAGTAAGATTGAAAATGGAAAAATAGAAGCATCGGAGGAAATCTTGCAGTTGCTCTGCGCGAGGTTAGAGATTGCCGTGTCGGATTTGAGAGATGTAGAAGAAGAAGTGAAAGAGAAATTAGATGATTGGTTAAACGCATTAGTTCATTTGGACAAGCAACAGGTTGAACGCATATATAAAGAATTACAGTCTGAAATGAAAAATGTCTTAGATTTTGAAATTATAAATTATTATAATCTGCTGTATACACGTTATTTGATTATGAAAAGAGATCTTTCTGCGCTTGAAGAAGAACTAGAGAAATTAAAGAAGATGTATAAGAAGTATTCTCCGTTTCAGAAGTTGCTGTATACGTATAGTAGGGCTTTATTATATTGCATGCAATATAAATATAAACAGGCATTAGAGCATTTGTTAAAAACAGAGTCTATGGCGAAAGAACAAGGTTATTATGAAACGGGGATATATTATAATTTAGCACTTACGTATAGTCAGATGGAAATCGATCATATGACATTGTACTTTGCGAATGTTGCGTTAGAAGGTTTTCGAAATGAATATAAGTTTCGGCATGTAATCAACTGTCAACTTTTAATCGCTTTCAGTTATATACGAAAAAAACAGTATAGTGAAGCTATGGGAATTTATAATCATATTTTAAGAGAGGCTGATTCTTTTGCGGATAAAGATAATATCATGTCAATTGCCTTGAATAATATGGGGTACTTATATTATCGTCAAAATAATTATGAAAAAGCAAAAGAATATTATTTGGAGGGTCTACAGTATAAAAAAGAAGAAGATTTAAATTATATTGATGCTATGTATGAGATTTCTTTGCAATGTATTCAGTTAAAAGAATTTGAAGAAGCGAGAGGTTGGATTGAAAAAGGAATTTCTGCTGCAAGAAAAGATGATAGGTATAAAAGTATGTTGCACTTATTATTAATTCTTCAATATAAGTATTATGGAAAAAAAGAGGTATATAAGAAGTTTTTAGAAATAGAAGCAGTGCCTTTCTTTAAGGGTGAAAAAAATATGAAAGATTTAAAGAAGGTATACTTAGAATTAGCGGAATACTTTGAAGAATCATCGGAATTTCAAGAAAGTAATCGATATTATAAATTAGCAATTATGTTGTTAGAAGAAGAAGGAGGGGTTATAGTATGAAAAAGATAATCTTAGGAACTTTTGTAATTATAACGGTTTTAGCGGTAGCATTCGATGTGCAGTGTGCTTGGAAACCAGATAACTATGGTCAAGAAACGAATGCAGCAGAAACAGTAAATGTATAGTAAATTACCAAAAAAGGCCCTTTCCAAACGGAAAGGGCCTTTCTCAATAATTGTTCGCCAAAATTCTACAAAACTTGAGAAAGGATTTTTTTGAATTTTCAGTATATCAATATTGGAAACCTAATGCTAATATAAAATTACTCTTTTTCAAAAAAATTTTTATTAGGGGGAAGGTTATATGAAAAAGAAGAGTTTAGCATTTGTATTAGCGGCAGGAATGGCAGTTACAACATTTGGAGGGACAAGTTCTGCATTTGCAGATTCAAAGAATGTGCTCTCTACGAAAAAGTACAATGAAGCAGTACAGTCACCTGAGTTTATCTCTGGAGATTTGACTGGAGCAACTGGAAAGAAAGCAGAATCTGTTGTATTTGATTATCTAAATGCAGCAAAAGGAGAGTATAAGTTAGGGGAAAAGAGTGCAGAGGATTCTTTCAAAGTGAAACAAGTGAAAAAAGATTCTGTAACTGATGCAACAGTGGTACGTATGCAACAAGTATATGAAGGTACACCAGTATGGGGGTCTACTCAACTAGCTCATGTTAGTAAAGATGGTTCATTGAAAGTTTTATCTGGAACAGTTGTACCTGATTTAGATAAAAAGGAAAAATTAAAAAATAAAAATAAGATTGAAGGCAAAAAAGCAATTGCAATTGCACAGCAAGACTTAGGATTAACTCCAAAATATGAAGTAGAGCCATCAGCGGATTTATATGTATATCAAAATGGTGAGGACACAACTTATGCATATGTTGTGAAATTAAACTTCTTAGAGCCAAAACCAGGAAACTATTATTATTTCATTGAGGCAGAAAGCGGTAAAGTATTAAATAAATACAATACAATTGATCATGTGAATGGTGAAAATCAAGCACCACTTAAGCAAGAAAATGCTAAACAGGAAGGTAAAGCAGTTGTAAAACCTGTTACAGGGACAAATAAAGTTGGAACGGGTAAAGGTGTACTAGGGGATACAAAATCTATTAATACAACACTATCTGGATCTACTTATTATTTACAAGATAATACACGTGGAGCAACGATTTTCACATATGATGCGAAAAATCGCTCTACATTGCCAGGGACATTATGGACAGATACAGATAATGTTTTCAATGCAAGCCGTGATGCAGCTGCAGTAGATGCTCATTATTATGCGGGTGTAACATATGACTATTATAAAAATACGTTTAATCGAAACTCCGTTAATGATGCAGGGGCGCCGTTAAAATCAACGGTCCACTACGGAAGTAATTACAATAATGCTTTCTGGGACGGTTCACAAATGGTATATGGGGACGGGGATGGTTATACATTTACTTCATTATCAGGTGGATTAGATGTAATTGGGCATGAATTAACGCATGCTGTTACAGAAAATAGTTCGAATTTAATTTATCAAAATGAGTCAGGTGCGTTAAATGAAGCGATTTCTGATGTTTTTGGTACATTAGTAGAATACTATGATAATCGTAATCCAGATTGGGAAATTGGTGAGGATATTTATACGCCTGGCAAATCGGGAGATGCGCTTCGCTCTATGAGTGATCCAGCGAAATATGGCGATCCAGATCATTATTCTAAACGTTATACTGGTTCAAGTGATAACGGTGGTGTTCATACGAACAGTGGTATTATTAATAAAGCGGCTTACTTACTAGCGAATGGTGGTACGCATTACGGTGTAACAGTAAATGGCATTGGTAAAGATAAAGTAGGCGCAATCTATTATCGTGCAAATACACAATATTTCACTGAATCTACTACGTTTAGTCAAGCGCGTGCTGGCTTAGTACAAGCAGCTGCGGATTTATATGGTGCGAACTCTGCTGAAGTTACAGCGGTGAAGCAGACATATGATGCAGTTGGTGTAAAATAGGGTTCATTCTTCTTTAGAAAAAATAAAAAGGAGCAGATGCTCCTTTTTATTTTTTCTTCCACTTCTTCCATATATATAATACCCCGATGCAACCGGCAATCGTGATAATCCACTTTGCTTCACTTGTTCCGTTTATGACATGGTATGCAGAATACACTTCAATGAGTAATGCCGGTATTTTTCCTAGTGTACTTGCAATACTGAAAGAGAATAACGATATTGTTCCTAATGCTGCAAATAAGGTGATAATGCTTGACGGAATAAATGGAACAAGCCGAAATGATAGAACGAGTAAAAATGCCTCTTTACCTTGTACATAAAGAAGGCGTTCTACTTTTGGATAATTGTTTAATTTGTTATGAGTCAATTTTTGAAAACCTAGTCGATAGAAATAAAATGAGACAATTGCTCCCAATGCTTCGCCTGCGATTGAAATAATTGTTCCATCTGTTAAACCGAAAAGTTGTATGTTGATGGCTGTTAAAAATATGCTTGGAATAAACCCTGCCAAGCTGATGATGATATTGAATAGAATACTGAGTGGAATTGCAATCGTGTGATGCTCTGTGAGTAAATTGTGAATCATTTCTTGCATATAGTTATAGTCCTTTGTCTTTTTTAGCATTACACCATATTTGCTCAATATAGGCAAGTGTGGATTTTAATTAAAAAATATAAATTTTCACAGTTAAAAACTTGCAACATTATACCCCTTACGGGTATAATGTATATAGAGAAGGGGGTATACAGATGGACCATTGTTCAAATCAAGAAAAGATGGTTCCGCGAACGGACGAAGAGATCGAGAAGGTTGTAAAACGCTTAAAAAGGATTGAAGGTCAAGTGCGCGGTATACAAAAAATGATTGAAGAAAATCGTTATTGTGTAGATGTATTGATTCAAATTTCTGCGGTGCAAGCAGCGTTAAATAAAGTCGGTTTTTCATTGTTAGAGCGACATACAAATCATTGTGTCGCTAAAGCGATTCAAGAAGGTCATGGAGATGAGTCTATTCAAGAGTTAATGAAAGTCATCAAACAGTTCTCAAAATAGAAAGGAGACGAACTGTATGGGTCAGACAAAACAGATCACGGTTGGTATTGATGGGATGACATGTTCAGCTTGTTCAGCCAGAATTGAGAAGGTGTTAAATAAGTTAGAAGGTGTAGAAGCAAATGTAAATTTAGCTATGGAACAAGCAACGGTTCAATACGATGTGGACGCGCAATCTGCAGAGTCAATCACAAATCGTATTGAGAAACTTGGTTATGAAGTTCGGACGAAAAAAGTAAGTCTAGATATTGATGGAATGACGTGTGCCGCATGTTCAAATCGGATTGAAAAAGTAATTGGAAAAATGGAGGGAATCGAGAGTATTACTGTTAATCTGGCGATGAACACTGCAACAATCGTATATAAAGATGGCCCTATTACTATAGAATCTATTTTAGAAAAAATAACGAAACTCGGTTACAAAGGAAAGCTCCAAGAAGAGACTGAACCAAATAAAAAAGCAGACAAATTAAAAGGGAAACGAAAACATCTATTTCTTTCTATTCTGTTATCATTACCGCTTCTCTATACAATGGTAGCGCATATGCCATTTGAAACGGGGCTATGGATGCCGCATTTTTTAATGAATCCGTGGGTGCAATTATTGTTTGCAACACCAGTACAATTTTATATCGGTTCACAATTTTATATTGGCGCATACCGTTCTTTACGAAATAAAAGTGCGAATATGGATGTGCTTGTTGTACTTGGTACATCAGCTGCGTATTTTTATAGCTTATATGAAGGTTTGAAAACATTACAAAATCCATCGTATTCACCGCAGCTGTATTTTGAAACGAGTGCAGTGCTCATCACATTAATTCTTGTTGGAAAATATTTCGAATCTGTTGCGAAAGGAAGAACAACGGAAGCGATTTCAAAATTAGTAAGTCTACAAGCAAAAGAGGCATTGGTCATTCGTGATGGACGTGACATGTTAATTCCAATCGAAAGTGTTGTTATTGGTGATACCATTGTTGTAAAACCAGGTGAAAAGATACCTGTAGATGGTATTGTTTTATCAGGTATTTCGTCAGTTGATGAGGCAATGATTACCGGTGAATCAATCCCCATGGATAAACAGGTCGGTGATGCTTTAATAGGTGCAACAATTAATAAAAACGGTACGTTAACAATGCGTGCTGAAAAAATTGGAAAAGATACAGCCCTTGCAAATATTATTAAAATTGTGGAAGAAGCGCAAGGGTCTAAAGCACCAATTCAGCGCATGGCAGATACAATTTCTGGTATATTTGTTCCAATCGTTGTTGTTGTCGCAGCAGTTGCCTTTTTAATTTGGTACTTTGCTATTACTCCGCAAAATTTACCGCAATCTCTTGAAGTAGCTATAGCAGTATTAGTAATTGCCTGCCCTTGTGCACTGGGACTGGCAACACCAACTTCTATTATGGTTGGAACAGGGAAAGGTGCAGAGAAAGGAATTCTTTTTAAAGGTGGAGAGTATTTAGAAGCAACGCATAAAATTAATGCTGTTTTATTAGATAAAACGGGTACGGTTACAAAAGGGAAACCAGAAGTAACAGACGTAATGATCCTGCAAGATGACATGCTTTTATTTGCGGCTTCCGCAGAAAACGTTTCTGAACATCCGCTAGCCTCTGCAATTGTAGAATATGGAAAACAAAATCAAGTTTCTTTACTACCTGTAGAAACGTTTCGTGCAGTACCTGGGCATGGAATTGAATCGATTATAGAAGAGAAATCAGTTATCATTGGGACTCGAAAATTAATGAGTGAACACAGCGTCAATATAGCGGAATATGAGAATGTAATGAGTGAGCATGAAGCAAACGGAAAAACGGTTATGCTTGTAGCAATTGCGGGTCAGTTTGCAGGAATGATTTCTGTTGCCGACACGATAAAAGAAAGTTCAAAAGAAGCTATTCATACGATACAATCTGCGGGAATTGATGTTTATATGGTAACAGGAGACAATAAACGAACTGCTGAAGCAATTGCAAAACAGGTTGGTATCAATCATGTATATGCAGAAATATTGCCAGAGCAAAAGGCAAATATTGTAGAACAATTACAGCAAAAAGGAAAGCAAGTAGCAATGGTTGGTGATGGTATTAATGATGCTCCAGCACTAGCGAAAGCGGATATAGGGATGGCGATTGGAACAGGTGCAGATGTAGCAATTGAAGCAGCTGATGTTACATTGGTTGGAGGAGATTTAGGGCATATCCCACAAGCAATTGATTTAAGCCAAAAAACGATGAAAAATATTCGTCAAAATTTATTTTGGGCATTATTTTATAATGCGATTGGTATCCCCATTGCGGCAAGTGGCTTGTTAGAACCTTGGGTAGCTGGAGCAGCGATGGCATTTAGTTCTGTTTCGGTTGTAACGAACGCTTTGCGTTTGAAGCGTGTTAAAATATAAAGTGAAGCCAATGTTTTTACGAGCAATACACCTTATTATAGGTTATGCTGCTCATAAATAATAAATAAAAGATTTATAATTAAGGAGGAATTGGAAATGACTGTAACATTGAATGTACAAGGAATGACATGTAATCATTGTAAAATGGCTGTGACAAATGCATTGCAAGAACTAAACGGAGTAAATGGCGTAGCAGTTGAATTGCAAGCGGGCACAGTAGCTGTTGAATATGATGAAGCAAAAGTGAATATAGAGCAGTTAAAAGATGCCATTGAAGAGCAAGGATACGATATTGTATAAAGTGAAATTGTTATCAATCAGGCAAATGTTCATGTAGAAAAAATAAGACAAAGCGTGTAGGGTTTTAGAATTCTACACGCTTTTTTTATATGTGAAATTGACTTTTTGTGAAGTTACGATAATAATCATGAAAGAGGTGATATGATGAAACGATTATGGGGTACTTTCTTGAGTAGCTTGTTTGCAATGGTTCTTATCTTAAGCGGTTGTGCGGGACAAGAGCAAAACAAAGCGAACCCGAAAGAAAATAATTCAACATCAGTAGAAAAAATTAAAGATACGATTTTAGATGAAATGGAAGGACCGCCGAAAAATGGCCATACGATAGAACGACATGTTGGGAAAACAGAAGATGAGCTAAAGAAGCGGTTGCAGACAGATAAAGTATCAGCTGCAAGTACATATTATGATAAAGAGATAGCAACAAAAGCTGTAAAAGATAGCTTAAAGCAACATGAGCAGGAAATTGAGAAATGGTTAAAGAACTCCAAAGAAAATCGTCTTGTATTAAATACGAAGCATTCATTTCCTGTTGGAAAAACGGTATTAAAGCGAGATATGAGTGTAAAAGATAAGCTTATGAATACAGTTACCGTTTTGGCGAGAGATAAATCAGGGGCATTAGGATTTAAAATCATTACTTCCTATCCATCAGATAAGTAAGAAAGGGGGGGGAGCATGTATCCGATACTTCAATATTTCTTAAGAGCATATTGCACGTTAAGTGTGTATGAGGATGAAATAATAAATGTAATGACTGAGTTTCTAGAACAAGAGGATCAGGAAACAATTGAAAAATTAAAAAGCGAGTTATTACATATAAAGCAGACAGAGGCATGGGAAGAAGGTTGTTTAATAGTAGCTAAACAAGGAAGCCGTATATGGTCTTTAGAAGAGACGAGGGAACATATGGGGACATTTGTACGTTTATTGCAAAATAAAAAGGCGTGAATCATCACGCCTTTTTGTATACGCTTTTTGAAATTTGGCCATTTGAGATGACTTGACCGTTTTGTGTTACTTTTTTATATGTGACAGCCGTAATTTTATTTTCAGTCTCGCCAATTACTTTTGATGAAACTTCTACGTTCTTGCCAGTAGGTGTACCGAAAATACGTGTAGTTATGCTGCTACCATTGGAAAACGCTTGAATGTAAATATATTTGCCAGTATTATTTTTGAATTTTAAATCTGGGCCATAATCTGCTACAGCAGCATCTTGACCAAGTGGCAAGTAATGAACAGGCATAGAGTGGTTACTACGAGCAACAACTCCTAAATCAGCACGTAATGCTGCCCCATATAGGGTACTACTCACTTGGCAAACCCCACCACCGGCGCTCTGGACAACTTTTCCTTGTAGGAATACAGCAGCAGATTTATAGCCATGCGCAGCATCTGTAATACCAACGCGTTCATTGAAACTAAATGTTTCATCAGGTGCTACAATTGCTCCGCTTAAAGTATTAGCAGATTTGTTTACATTAAAGGATTGGCTCCCGTTTCGACCAGCCATAGGAGTAGAATATTCAGCAATCACTTGTGTAATCCCCATATTTTGCAGATCTTCTGTAGAGCGTTCGGGCTTTATAGAGGCAATTGGGAGCTGAATATCTTGTGTACCAGCAGTAATTGCTTTTGCTGTTAATTCTTTTAATTTATCTTTATCAACTTTTTCGCCATTTTGACTTTGACTAATATTTACTGTTGTTCCGGAAACACTTAATTCAGCATTTACAGGTTCCTCTAAGGTTTCATTATATTTTTCTTTTATAAAGGCTTCATAAGTAGTTGTATTTAACTGTGGCGTTAGTTTATATTCACGTTTTAACTCGCCATTTTCAGCTTGTTTTCGCATTTTATAGCGATTTATCACATTTCCTTTTTGCTCTTTAAAGATTTTTTCGACAATTTCCGTTTCTTTATATTCAACACCTAAGTCTTTCCACGTATAAGCTTGTGTATTGCCTTGGAATGTATAGTTAAGAGATTTTTTGTTTGATTCATCAATTTTTTGTTGAATAATTTCTTGAACATCTTTTTTACTTTTACCATCAAGAGAAGTGCCTTCAAATGTAGTATGTGGTAATACATTTATATCAAGCTGTTTATTCAATTTAGACACGTATTGATAACCACCAATCCCACCTGCACATAGTAATATTCCACCAGTGACAGCAGAACCAATCAGTAAGTTACGTAGCTTCATTTACTTCCCCCCAAAAAATTAATATATAAGGTCATATGTATTCATTTTTAATGTATGAATGATAAAAATAGTATTATGTATGTACTAGTATACTATTATTTTAATTGTGGGTGTAATATTTTTATAAAAAACGTTACAATCTTGTAACATTTGTCTCTTTTTGTCATTATTTGTGAAAGAAAATGAAAGTATTTTGTTGAAAATTATAATAAAAAGGCTGCTGGGAAAGTCCTAGCAGCCTTTTTATTATAATTTTTTATGTTCAGTTTTATTCGTAACATCGAGATGTTGTTTCAATGTTTTAGATATGTCCTGTACACTCTTTTCGTCAGGAATGTAGTAGTAGATGCCACCTATATATTTATCGTCACCTTTTACTTGAAGTTTATCCATCTTTAGATTTGAGCCCATTGTGCTCTTTGTAATTGTCATCATGTCATCAAATGTTAAGTTTGTTTTTAAATCATGATCAACAGCATCTAATAAGCTGCTAATTTTATTAATGGAATTTATGGATAGCGCTTTTTGAGCAATGGCTTCCAAAACAAGTTGCTGACGCTGACCACGCATATAATCGCTGTCGATATGACGAGTTCTAGCTAAAGCAAGTGCTTCTTCACCATTTAAATGCTGACGCCCTTTTTTTAGATGGATTGCACCTGGTTCGTCCTTACTATTTTGTTCTGTAAATTCAACAGGAACATCAACATCGATGCCACCAAGGGAATCTACAATTTTTATAAAGGATTTAAAGTTAAATTTAACATAATAGTCAACAGGAACATTTAAAAAGTTCTCGACTGTATCAATTGTACTATCTACGCCTCCAAATACGTGAGCATGCGTAATCTTATCTTGTTTATCGCGTGATTTAATATATACACGAGAGTCACGTGGTATACTAACAAGTTTTACTGATTTATCATTTTTATTAATTGTTGCAAGTAATAATGCATCGGTACGCGTTGCTTTGCCGTAAGATTTTTCACGGAGGTCACTTTCATCAACACCCATAATAAGGACAGAAACATTGTCCGTCATCGGCTTAACAGCTTTTTCTCGTTTATCCGATTTATCTCCTCTATCTAATTTAGAATATGCATTATTTACAATTGATTTTGCTTTACTGTATATATGGAAGGAATAGCTTCCGCCACTAATTGTTACAATAAGTAATGGAATGAGAATAAACCATAGTAGGCGTCTTTTTTTAAATCGCCTCTTTGAGGTTCTATTCGTGTTTTCTACATCAGATTTCATTATTTAGTTCTCCTTTAAATCATTCAATTTGCATATTATCTTATAATGCATAGACGAGACACATAAAAGACATTGTACGCTAAATAGATGTTGTTGTACATGTATAAAAAAATAGATGTCTCGAGTATTTATGAGACATCTATTCGTATTGTATACAAAAAGTATGAATAAGAAAAGGATTAAATTTTACCTTCTTATAGCATAATGCTTACAATAATTGCAGATAAAATGCTGACGAGTGTCGCACCGTACAACAGTTTTAAACCGAAGCGAGCAACGACATTTCCTTGTTCTTCATTTAATCCTTTAACGGCACCAGAAATAATTCCTATAGAAGAGAAGTTTGCAAAGGATACAAGAAAAACTGAAATAATGCCTACTGTACGAGGAGTGAGGCTGTTTGCAAGCTTACTGAGATCCATCATGGCTACAAATTCATTCGTTACAAGCTTTGTAGCCATAATACTTCCTGCTGCGACAATTTCGTTACTTGGCACACCAATAAGAAAAGCGATAGGAGAGAAAACATAACCAAGTAATTGCTGAAATGTAATTCCAAACATAATATGGAATAAATCATTGATACAGCTAATTAAGGCAACAAATCCAATCAGCATAGCACCGACAACAATAGCAACACGAAATCCATCTAGAATGTATTCTCCAAGCATCTCAAAAAAGGTTTGCTTTTCACCCTTAATTTCTAGAATATCTTCTTCTTCTTTAACATCATATGGATTAATAATAAGTACGATAATAAAGCCGCTAAATAAATTTAAGACAAGAGCAGTTACTACATATTTTGGTTCAATCATTGTCATATAAGCACCGACGATTGACATCGATACGGTCGACATGGCGGAGGCGCATAGTGTATAGAGACGATGTTTTGGAATTTGCGCAAGCTGTTTTTTTACGGTAATGAATACTTCTGATTGGCCTACAATGGCAGAAGCGACAGCATTATAAGATTCAAGCTTTCCGAGTCCATTTATTTTACTAAGGAACAAACCGATCCAACGAATACAGAATGGTAATATTTTAAAATGTTGTAAAATACCAATTAAGACGGAGATGAAGACAATTGGTAAGAGTACATTTAAGAAGAAGGGCATTTCACCTTTATTCGTAATACCACCAAATACAAAGTTTACCCCAGATGCAGCATAGGCCAATAATTTCGTAAATACATTAGAAATCATGGTTACAAGTATGAGGCCGATTTCTGTATTTAATAGTAAAAAGGTTAAAATTAACTGTATAATAAGCATAATGAAAATCGGTTTGAATTTGATATGCTTTTTATTGTTACTTGCAATGAAGGCAAGAAAGAAAACAACGGCAAGACCGAGAAAAAAAGTAACAAATTTCATAATAAGCCTCCTTATGATATGTTCTGTTATATAGGTTTTTCATTTCAAGGGAGAATATGCATGTTTGGTAAAGAGAGGAATGAAGTAGAGTATGAATATATCTAGAGTGCATCATATTGCAATCATTTGTTCTGATTACGAAATATCTAAAAATTTTTATGTTAATATATTGGGATTTAATGTGTTGAATGAAGTTTACAGAGAAGAAAGGGATTCGTATAAATTAGATTTATGTGTAGGAGGACAGTATCAAATTGAGTTATTTTCATTTCCAAATCCTCCAAAGCGGCAAAGTTTTCCTGAAGCAGCTGGTCTTAGACATTTAGCATTTGCAGTTACAGATATACATGAAGCAGTGGGGCATCTAAAGCGATGTGGAATAGAGACAGAGCTAATACGTGTTGATGAAATAACAGGGAAACAGTTTGTGTTTTTTCAAGATCCTGATTGTTTACCATTGGAGTTATATGAGGACTAAAATTGGGGAAATTTATATAGGTTTGCTTTTTGACAAATGAAGAGAATAAGAACAAAGTGAAACTTCCATTCGTTTTTCATTCAATCAACTTCTTTGATTGGGAGAAAACTTCTTTTAAAAAGGAGGTGTAACTTTAGCTAAGAAAAGCTAAAGGTGTTCTTTGGAAATTGCTAAATTAATCATGGTTGTTATTCTTATTGCATTAACTGGTTTTTTTGTGGCAGTTGAATTTGCGATTATAAAAGTGCGTAGTAGTCGCATTGATCAGCTTGTAGGAGAAAAAAAACGTGGCGCACTAGCAGCTAAGAAAGTGATTTCAAATTTAGACGAATATTTATCCGCATGTCAGCTCGGAATTACAATTACAGCTCTAGGACTAGGTTGGTTAGGCGAACCAACGATAAAGCATGTATTAGAGCCGTTATTTTTAAAAATTGAATTTTCACCTGCAATTGCGAGTACTGTTTCTTTTATTATTGCATTTGTCGTTATTACATTTTTACATGTTGTGATTGGAGAGCTAGCACCAAAAACCTTTGCCATTCAAAAAGCGGAGCAAGTAAGTTTGTTGCTATCTCAGCCGCTCATTTATTTTTACCGGATTATGTATCCGTTTATTTGGGCTCTAAATGGCTCAGCTCGCCTCGTGACTGGCATATTTGGATTATCCCCTGCTTCTGAGCATGAAGTTGCACATTCAGAGGAGGAATTAAGACTTATTTTATCGGAGAGCTATAAAAGCGGAGAAATTAATCAGGCGGAATTTAAATATGTAAATAATATTTTTGAATTTGATAATCGGTTAGCAAAAGAAATTATGGTTCCACGCACTGAAATAGTTGGTTTATATGAAGATGAACCGTTCGAAACACATATTAAAGTGATTGGACAAGAAAAGTATACAAGGTATCCTGTATTTGGAGAGGATAAAGATGAGATTATTGGGATGGTTAATGTAAAAGACTTATTTATTCGCTATATGGATGGTGGACAAAACGAAGAATGTTCTATTATTCCGTATACGAGACCTGTTATTGAAGTTTTGGAAAATATCCCAATCCATGACTTGTTACTGCAAATGCAGAAAAGAAGAATTCCCCTTGCCGTTTTATATGATGAATATGGGGGGACGGCGGGAATTGTAACACTTGAAGATATTTTAGAGGAAATAGTTGGTGAAATTCGGGATGAATATGATGAAGATGAACATCCACCCATTGAACATATAAGCGAAACGTATAAAATTATCGATGGAAAAGTACTCATTAGTGAAGTGAATGATTTGCTCGGTTTACATTTGTTTGCTGACGATGTAGATACGATTGGTGGTTGGATTATGATGCAAAAACAGACAATTATTGAAGGTGATGTCATTGAAACGAATGGCTGGATTTTCAAAGTTCTTGAAAAAGATGTGCATCAAATTAAACGAGTAGAAATAAAAAAAGTTGAAGTGGAAGATACGGCAATTGCGTAATCTTTATAAATTAGAAGTATGAGTGCGTCATCGATTTTGCAGAAAAACAATATTGTTTGCGCTTTCGAAAAAGGTGCTATATATTGAAGGAAGATATAGAAATATATCTCTTACAAAAATCATATTTTTATAGAAATCGTTTTTAGGTCATCGATTAGAATGAAAAGTATAGGTGATGAAAAATGGTAGCAACGAAAGGGATACGTATTGAAAAAGATTTTTTAGGAGAAAAGGAAGTACCAAATGCAGCTTACTATGGTATTCAAACATTACGAGCAGTAGAAAATTTTCCGATTACAGGATATCGTATTCATACGTCATTAATTAAAGCAATGGCAATGGTTAAAAAAGCTGCAGCACGTGCAAATATGGAAACAGGTTATTTGCACGCAAATATTGGGGAAGAAATTGCAAAATCGGCTCAGGAAATTATTGATGGGAAGTTTCATGAGCAGTTCATTGTAGACCCAATTCAGGGCGGGGCAGGGACTTCTATTAATATGAATACAAATGAGGTTATTGCAAACCGTGCACTTGAGAGAATGGGGCATGAAAAAGGAAACTATGCAATCATTAGCCCGAATACACATGTGAACATGGCGCAATCAACAAATGATGCGTTCCCAACAGGAATTCATATTGCGGCGCTTATGATGCTAGAAGAACTTCTTATTACAATGGATGCACTTCATCGTGCATTTACCGATAAAGCAAAAGAATTTGATCATGTGATAAAAATGGGGCGTACACATCTGCAAGATGCAGTTCCAATTCGTCTTGGGCAAGAATTTGAAGCATATAGCCGAGTGCTTGGGCGTGATATAAAACGCATTAAGCAGTCTCGTCAACATTTGTATGAAGTGAATATGGGCGCAACGGCTGTTGGGACCGGATTAAATGCAAATCCAATTTATATTGAGCAAGTTGTAAAGCATTTACGCAGTATTAGCGGATTTCCACTAGTTGGTGCAGAACATTTAGTGGATGCAACGCAAAACACAGATGCGTATACAGAAGTATCAGCAGCACTAAAAGTATGTATGATGAATATGTCTAAAATTGCAAATGACTTGCGCATTATGGCATCTGGCCCACGTGTCGGATTGGCTGAAATTCAATTACCAGCTCGTCAACCAGGATCATCTATTATGCCAGGAAAAGTAAATCCAGTTATGGCAGAAGCAATTAATCAAGTGGCCTTCCAAGTTATTGGAAATGACCATACAATATGTTTAGCATCAGAAGCAGGACAATTAGAACTAAATGTAATGGAGCCGGTGTTAGTATTTAATTTAATTCAATCCATTAGTATTATGAATAATGCATTCCGCGTATTTCGTGAGTATTGTATTAAAGGTATTACTGCAAATGAAGAATTGTTAAAACAATATGTCGAGAAAAGCGTTGGGATTATTACAGCGGTGAATCCTCATATTGGATATGAGACGGCATCTCGCATTGCTCGCGAAGCGATTGAAACAGGTAAATCTGTTCGTGAGCTTTGCTTAGAGCATGGTGTGTTAACAGAAGAGGAACTTGATATTATTTTGGATCCATATGAAATGACACATCCCGAAATTGCTGGTGCGTCGCTATTGAAGAATAAAAAATCCTGATACTGTATGTATTAGGATTTTTTTTATACCAAAGTATAAGAATGAGTGAATGGTTAGAAAGAAAAAGATAAAAAAACGATCCCACGTGAGGGATCGTTTTCATCTTTTAAAAGATATTAAATATAGAGTTAAGTTGAAGTAAACTAATTATGACTAAGAAAATCAAACTATATTTCATTGCTGTTTTAAATAGGACAGATTCTTTACCGACTAGTCCAACTGCCGCACAAGCAACTGCTACAGATTGAGGTGATACCATTTTTGCCATTGTCCCGCCGACTACGTTTAAAGCAACAAGTGTAGAAGGTACGATATCTAATTGTGCTGCAGTTACTGCTTGAAGTGGTGCAAATAGTGAACCACTTGATACTACAGAACCAGTTAAGAATACGCCAATCCAACCTAAGATTGGAGATAAGATTGGGAAGGCCTTACCAGTAGATGATAAAGCTAGTCCAAGAGTAGAAGACATACCAGAGTAGTTTGTTACATATGCTAATGCAATTACACTACAAATTGTATAAATTGGAGCTTTCAACTCTTTTAATGTTTCAATAGTTAGTTCTTTAACCAATTGGCCTTTTGCGCGATATACGAGTAAAGATACGATAATTGCTAGTACAATTGCAGTAGTTGTAGATGAAAATACATCTAGCTTGAAGATTGCTGCAAATGGTGTATCCGCATTTACAATTGGTGTTGTTTTAATAACGTGATTGTGTAAACCAGGAATCTGGATATTAAATACTAAGTTTGCTAACGCACCGTTTGGAGCGAATAAACTTTTGATTGCTTTTAAATTGAAAATTGTTACGAATGCAGTTAAGAATGCAAATGGTGACCAAGCGTATAAAATTTGTTTCATTGTGTAGCTATGTTTTTCTACTTGTTCTTCAGTTTGAGCTGAAGATTTTGGTTGCCATACACGTAGGAATAATGCAAGTGCAACCATGCTGACAACTGCAGCGAAAATATCAGTTAATTCTGCGCCAAGGTAGTATGTTACAACGAATTGAGTAATAGCGAAGGAACCACCACTTACAAGGATACCTTGCCAAGTTTCTTTAATTCCTTTAAAGCCATCTACCATTGCAACAAGTAAGAATGGTAATACAAAGCTAATGAAAGGTAATAATGTTACAGTTTGACGACCGACAGTTAAGGCATCTATTTGTGTTAATTGAGCAGGTACTGTAACTGGAATACCCATTGCTCCCATTGCGCCACCAGCAATATTTGCAACTAAACAAATACCTGCTGCTTTTAATGGGTTAAATCCCATACCTACAAGTAATGCTGCTGTAATTGCAACTGGTACACCAAATCCAGCTGCACCTTCTAAGAAAGCACCGAAAGAATAAGCGATTAATAACACTTGAAGGCGACGGTCATTTGTAATACTTGAAATACTGTCGCGAATGACATTAAATTGTTCAGTTTTTACTGTTAATTTGTAAAGGAAAATAGCTGCAATAACAATTGTACAAATTGGATAAAATCCAGCTGCTACACCAAATGCAGCTGATGATACAGCCATAGTTGCAGGCATTTTGTAAACGAATATGGAAAGAATGATTGCTAAAATTACGCTATAAAGTCCTGATAAATATCCTTTGATCTTAAATACTGTTAAACAAAGAACAAAGAATAAGATTGGAAGAGCAGCGACAAGTGCTGATAACCAAATGTTGTTCAACGGGTCATAAATTTGTGTCCAAGTATTCATAATAATGACAACTCCTATCTATAATATGTGAAGACATTCACATTATTTGTGAAATAATTCACAATCAACTTACATTGCCTAGTATATTCCTCTTCAACACTATTGTCAACGTAAAAAAGTATAATTATTCCATGATAGTGTTAACTGTAAAAATTCCGTTACATTTTGTTCATAAACTAGACAAAAAGAGGAATCGTGTATATTAAAGTACACGATTCCTAATTTATCCCGCATTAACGGGCAGTAAGATCCACACTTCAAGATTTAGAGGGAAATGAGGAAGATAGGTGGGGATGAAGAAAACCCCACTGATGGACTCTCCATATACTCAACCATATTTTCAGATGTCATTGGTCCTACATGTTTAAAATGAAAAATTCTTTTGTTATCAAGAATAAAGGAGGAAGTTTTGGATAATTGTATAGTCAAGTGCAATATTAATTAAGACTATTATTAACCGCTTTTTAATTGTGGATCCTCCTCTTTACCAAAATTTAACTCTTTTCATCGTAACAAAGCAATTTTTATAGGTCGAATAACTAAAAAGATTACATTCACATATCATTTAAGAACAATATTTTACAATATTATTACGGTGAATATTGTGAGTGAAAAAATATAACAAAAAGGTTGAGAAAACAGCATTTAGAAGCAAAGTATTCCGATCTGTATTTTTTGCTTTTTCACTAAGCCGTGTAGTATAATATTCAAAATCAGCAGGGGTTTCTGCCCTTAATTGTATGTTGATAAAAGGAGGAAATAATTTTTTTATTTTAGGTTGATAAAGTTGTGTCGTAACAGGAAATATAAAAACAAATATATAAAAATAAATAAAGAGAAAATAAAAATGAAAAAATGAGGGGAACTTTATGAATCAAAATCAATTTGATTGTCGTATTTCAGAAGAGGATGTACAAATGCTACGAGCGTTAGCTCACCCGCTCCGTCTTCGCCTTGTAATGGAGCTTATGGGGCGTGGAACTTGTAACGTAACACAATTGCAGGAAGTATTAGAAATTCCGCAATCTACTGTTTCACAGCATTTAACGAAATTAAAGCAGAATAAAGTTGTTCGTTTTGAAAGACGCGGCTTAGAAGTATATTATCAAGTGCATAATGAGAAAGTAAGTGAAGTTGTAAAGACATTATTTTCATAAAATTGAATATTATAGAAAAAAGACGTGCGGAAATGCACGTCTTTTTTCTATAAAAATAGGCGTGAAAACCCCACTTTAAGATCTGAAGGAGATAAGTGACAGGAGTTTTCACGGAATATATTTCAAAGAGAAATGAGAAGATAAATAAGAGTGTAATAAGTA
Organism: Bacillus sp. 95MFCvi2.1; assembly: GCF_000374965.1. NCBI lineage: Bacteria > Bacillati > Bacillota > Bacilli > Caryophanales > Bacillaceae > Bacillus > Bacillus sp. 95MFCvi2.1. The sequence continues at coordinate 98,022 of NZ_KB895698.1, forward strand.
AAAGGAGGAATGAAGGATGGATGTAAAGCGCGTAAAACAAATTTTATCATCTTCGAGTAGAATCGATGTAACTTATCATGGTGTACCGGTTTGGATTGAAAGTTGTGATGAGGGAAGTGGAGTTGCGAATGTACATGATGTGAAATCACCAAATGAAACAGTACAAGTAGATGTTACAGCGTTAGAAGAGCAATAAAAAAAGCGGAGAATTTTCTCCGCTTCTTTTTTATTCCATCATACGTGCAATTTTTTTAGAGAACATAAGAAGTACTAAGCCAAGTACGATTACGATAATACCGATGCTTGCGAATACTTCTAGATATCCTAAAGATTGCGTGAAGGCAGCTAGTGCGCCAGCTAGATAGTTCGCCATACCAGAACCAGCTAACCATACTCCCATTAATAGGGATGCTAATTTTACAGGAGCAATTGCACTTACCATTGATAGACCGATTGGTGATAAGAATAGTTCACCAATTGTATGGAACAGGTATGTGAATACGATGAATAATAAGTTTGCTTTAGTAGCAATATGTGCTTCATCGCTTCCAGTTTTCAGAACAGCTAATGTTAAAACAAGGTAGCCAATGCCTAGTAAAATCATACCAAGTGCCATTTTTGTTGGAACTTTTAAGTCACCATTTTTTGTTTTAGATAGTTTCATCCATAACATAGATACGAATGGTGCTAATAGTACGATAAATGCTGGGTTAACAGATTGGAACCAAGATGTTGGAACTTCCCATCCGAAAATTGTACGATCAACAAATGTGTTTGTATATAGTGTTAAAGAGCTACCAGCTTGTTCAAAACCTGCCCAGAAGAAAACTACGAAGCAAGTTAAAATGATGATTGCCCAAGTACGGTTCTTTTCTTGTTTTGTTAAAGGTTTTTTCTCAATTACTTTTGCGTTTTTGTCTTGTGACTTTTTACCTACAACTGTTGTTCCTGCATTACCAAGGTAACGAGGAGCTAATAGGTTAAAGAAAATCTGTCCAACAATCATACCGATACAAGCTGCAAGGAACCCGTATTTATAACCCATAACCATAACGCCATTAGCGCTTGTTTTAAAGAAATCTTCTGCAAGGAATCCGCAAATTAGTGGTGCAAAGAAAGCCCCTACGTTGATACCCATGTAAAAGATTGTAAAAGCACTGTCACGGCGTGAATCATTTTCACCGTATAGTTCACCTAAAAGTGTAGAAATATTTGGTTTGAAGAATCCATTACCGATGACTAATAATCCTAGTCCTAAAAAGAGACCGGTTTTTGTATTCATTGAAAATAGTACAAAGTTACCAATTGCCATAATAATACCACCAAGGGTAATTGCATGACGTCTTGTAATAAAGTGGTCAGTTAACCACCCACCTGCAATTGGTGTGAAATATACTAATGCTGTAAAAATTCCGTATAATTGTACTGCAAAAGCCTTGTCGAATCCAAGACCGCCGCTTACAACAGTTGTTGTTAAATAAAGAACTAAAAGGCCACGCATTCCGTAGTAACTAAATCTTTCCCACATTTCTGTTAAGAACAACAAATATAATCCAGGTGGATGTTTTTTTGGTGATTGTTGTTCTTCAGCTTTTTTTAATTTTAAAGCTGCATCCATTTTGCTTCCCCCTAATCCTGTATAACGGATATTTATGTAATCATTTTAATTTACAAAATATTTAGAAGTCAATAGAATTATATGGAAATAGAAAGAAAATTTCTTAAACAATCTATTGAATCTCTATCCGTTATCGTATTTTTCCCTGAAAACGAGATAATAAGCGTTTTCAAATGTAGTATTTGAATTCTAAAAGAAAATAAAATAAAGATTAATCAGAAAATTTAGATTAAAACAATTCTTCTGATATAGAGAAAATATATTTTATTTGTTATTATAATATAACATATTGAGAATAAAAATACAAAATGAAATAATGTGACACTTTTATGAAATAAAAAACAGTTCCCCTTTTTGGGGAACTGTTTTGAATAAAGAGTTTATTTTACAAATCGTTTTTCAATGTCATCTAGCATTAAGTTCGCAGCCATTACACCGCCAGCTGTATTCCAAATCACATCGTCAACTTTGTATACTTTACCGTTTTTGGAAGCATTTAAGTTTTTGAATAGAGGATCGTTGATATATTCTTTTTCTAATTCAGAACCTTTTTTCTCATTACCTTTATCATATGTGAAGTAGAAGATGATATCGCCATCCATTGCAGGAATGCGCTCTTTAGATACATTGCGTTCTGCAAAGTCATTTTTGTTTTGATCACCAGGACGTTTGAAGCCAAGCTCTTTTAAAATAACACCAGAGAATGTATCGCCATGATAAATACGAACATCACCAGGCATAAAGCGTACCATAGAAATTTCTTGATTTACTTTATCCCCAAGTTTGCCTTTTAAGTCTTTTATACGTTTGTCGTAATCAGCTAATACCTTTTGACCTTCTTTATCTTTATTTACTGCTTTTGCATAAAGTTTAAAGTTATCTTTCCATTCACCGCGTAGTGTTTCTGAGAATACAGTAGGAGCAATGCCTTTTAATTGCTCGTATATCTTTTCGTGACGCAGTTTGTTACCAATGATTAAGTCGGGTTTTAAAGAAGCAATTGCTTCTACATTGGGTTGAAGCTCGGTACCGACAGTTTTTACATTTTTTAGTTTATCCTTCGTATGTGGATACCATGGGTTACCGGTAGGTGATTCAGCCGCACCGACTGGTGTTACACCAAGGGTAAGTAAAGCTTCTGTTCCTTCATTTGTTAAAACAACGACACGCTTTGGATTAGCAGGAACTTCTGTTTTACCCATTGCATGTTCTACAGTAATCATTTCTTTCTTTTCTTCTTTTTTAGGCTCAGCCTTGTTATCAGATTTCCCACATGCCCCTAAAAGAAGTGAAAATGATAGTACGAATGCAAATAACGCAAACGATTTTTGTTTGACGAAATTCATTATGTATCCCCCTACATATTGAGAATAGTTTTCATTATCAAAATCGATATTACGATTTTATAAATATATTGTCAATAGTAATAATTTACAATCATTATCACTGCAACTGAAAATAATTATTACTATCATTGACAATGCGAATTAAGTTACAATACACTAACAACGTATCATTATACATTGAAGGAGAAACGCTGCATGTTATTAAAAACAAATCAAGCAAAATGGGTTGGATTATTTGTTGGAATCATTGCAGTTATTGCTTGTATTTGGGGGAGTATTATTTTGGGATATACAAATACAAGTGGGAAATTAGCATTGGATGCTTTTTTTCATTTTAATGGTTCGAATGAACATATTATTATTCAAAACGTACGTCTTCCACGTGCGCTTATCGCTGCTAGTGTTGGTGCTAGTTTAGCCATCGCTGGTTGTTTTATGCAAACTTTAACTAAGAATCCACTTGCTGCTCCAGATTTTATTGGATTAAACTCAGGTGCTGCCTTTTTTATTGTTGTAGCCATTGTTGTTTTTTCGATAACATCTTTGTCAGCGTTTACGTGGATCGCCTTTTTAGGTGCAGCAGTTGCTGCAGCACTTGTATTTGCTTCTAGTTCTTTAGGAAAAGAAGGGACAACTCCTCTTAAGTTAACGTTGGCAGGGGTAGCGATAAGTGCCCTATTCTCTTCTTTGACACAGGGACTGCTTGTATTAAATGAAAAAGCGTTAGAAGAAGTGTTGTTTTGGCTTGCTGGTTCCGTACAAGGTAGAAAGTTAGAAGTATTACAATCCGTATTTCCATATTTATTAGTTGGTTGGGTTGCCTCTCTCCTGATGGCAGGGAAAGTGAATACGCTAATGATGGGAGAAGATGTAGCAAAAGGATTAGGACAACGAACTGTGATGATGAAGGCATTTGTACTACTTATTATTGTTTTATTATCAGGTGGATCTGTTGCTGTTGCAGGACCAATTGGATTTGTTGGAATTATTACCCCTCATTTCGCAAGAGCTCTTGTTGGTGTAGATCATCGCTGGAGAGTTCCGTATAGTGGTTTGTTAGGTGCCATTCTACTATTATTTGCAGATATTGCTGCAAGATATGTGATTATGCCACAAGAAGTTCCAGTAGGAGTTATGACAGCATTTATTGGTGCACCATTCTTTATTTATATTGCACGTAAGAGAGGGCTTAGCAAATGAAGAAGTATATTCCGTTTCGTATAGGAAAAGACGGCCTCTCGTTTTTAATGTATAAACGAGCTTGTCTCGTCTTGTTGGGTTTATTCGTTGTTTTAATAGGATTATTCTTTGCAAGCGCAGGTATGGGGGAGATGAAGATCGCCCCATATGATGTATGGCAAGCAATTACTGGAAACGGTGATGCGATGTCTAATATGGTTGTAAATAAGTTCCGTATGCCGCGCATTTTAATTGCAATTCTTGTAGGGATAGCTCTTGCTGTAGCAGGTTGTATTTTACAAGGACTCGTTCGAAATCCGCTTGCTTCGCCTGATATTATTGGAATTACAGGTGGTGCAAGTGTAGCGGTTGTATTATTTCTTGCTTTATTTAGTGATAAGAACAATGCATTAACAGTAAGCATTCATTATATGCCGCTAGCAGCATTTATTGGTGCAACTGTCGTCGCATTTTTTGTATATTTATTCGCATGGAGAAATGATGGATTATCAGCAGTTAGTCTTATTTTAATAGGTGTCGGATTTTGGGCACTGACAAAGGCAGCGACAACATTATTTATGCTGTTAGCGCCAATCTATCAAGCGAGCCAAGCAAATGTATGGATTACCGGTACTGTTTACGGATCTTCTTGGCAAAACGTAGGGGTATTGGCACCTTGGGTTCTTATCTTAACAGTGGTTGCATTTATATCGGCGAGACATTTAAATGCACAAGAACTTGGTGATGATATTGCTGCCGGACTTGGGATTCGTTTAACAAAATCACGTTTTTTCCTGCTACTCCTAAGTACGGCGTTAATTGGGGGAGCGGTTGCTTTTGCAGGTGGAATCGGATTTGTTGGTTTAATGGCGCCGCATATTTCAAGAAGATTAGTTGGTTCTTTATATGGTGCATTACTTCCAGTAGCAGCTATTGTCGGTGCGATTTTAGTACTTGCTGCCGATTTAATTGGGCGCACAGTCTTTGCTCCGCTTGAAGTTCCAGCAGGTGTATTTACATCAGCAATCGGTGCTCCGTATTTTATTTATTTACTTTATAAAAGTCGAAATTCATAAAGGAAAAAAATACATAGATGATTTTCTGTCTATAAAAAACGGAGTAAAGGAAGATGAACATGCAAAAAGCACTAGAGACTAAATCGTTAACATTGTCTTACGGTGAAACAACTATAATTAATGAGTTAAATCTAGAGATTCCAAAAGGAAAAATTACGATTTTTATCGGTTCTAACGGCTGTGGAAAATCAACTTTATTACGTTCGCTTGCTCGTTTATTAAAACCGACATCGGGTGATATTTTATTAGAAGATAATGCAATTCAAAATATGCAAACGAAGCAAATTGCGCGTCAAATGGCAATTTTACCACAAGGACCTCAAGCTCCAGAAGGACTTACTGTACTGCAACTTGTGAAACAAGGACGTTACCCATATCAAACATGGCTGAAGCAATGGTCAGAAAAAGATGAGGAAATGGTACAAAGAGCGCTTGCTGCAACAGGTATGACGGAATTTGTTGAACGTGATGTTCATGCTCTTTCAGGTGGACAACGTCAGCGCGCTTGGATTGCTATGACGCTTGCACAAGATACAGATATTATTCTGTTAGATGAGCCGACAACATACTTAGACATGACACATCAAATTGAAGTGCTAGATTTATTATTTGAATTAAATGAAACAGAGCAAAGAACAATCGTTATGGTACTACATGATTTAAACTTAGCGTGCCGCTATGCAGACAACATTGTAGCCATTCAAGATAAACAAATTTATGCGCAAGGTAAACCAGAAGAAATTATTGATTGTAAATTAGTTCGTGATGTATTTCGGATGGATTGTCAAATCATAACCGATCCGTTATTTGGAACGCCGCTTTGTATTCCGCAGGGAAGAGGAAGATGTTTACTTCCACAAGCAGCGCAGGTAGTGAAATGAAAAAAGCGATGAAATTTCATCGCTTTTTTATTTTTTACAAGAAAACAAGAGAAAAAGAGGAATACGCAATCGGCGTGTATATTCTTCTTCGCTTTGAAAATGGTTTCGTTTTGGTATTGCTTCTCGTAAATCTGTAATTGTAAATCCAGCTTGTTGTAAGAGTGTAAAATATTGTTCGATGGTGCGGTGATATTTAATGACATCCTGTTCAATCCATGGTTCAATACGCTCTCCAGTTTTGAAATAATTGTCGATAAGCCAACTTGTTCTCTTACCACTAGTTTGTAAACTCTCCAATGAAGAAGTAATAACAGGATGTTGAACGCTAAAAGTGAAGATGCCGTCGTTTTTTAAAGTTTGATAAACATTTTGAAAAATAATATCGAGATGTTCAATATAGTGCAGAGCGAGTCTAGATGTAACAAGGTCAAAAGTAGAAGAGGGATATGTATAGTCTTTGAGGTTTATAAAATGGACGATTCCATTTTTATTTTCTAGTTGTTTTATAGCTTCTGTATACATAAGGTGAGAGCCTTCAATACCGGTATAGGATAAACAACCTTTTTGTAATAACTCTACACCGAACTGGGCATCATCACATCCTAGATCAAGAATTGTCTTTTCTTTCACATCACCAATGAGCTGCAATAAGGCCGGTTTTTCGATTGTATCATTTGGATTATCATTTCGATATCTACGCTTCATGTACTGTTCAAAAAAAGAATCGTTATTATATACTTCAGCTTCTGTAAATGCCATTTTCTCAGCTCCTGAAAACATTTTTTTCATTCTATCAAACAATTGAAGTAAATCATAGATTTCTTGTATTTAATCCTATATAATTAAAAGTTGTAAGCGTTTTCTTTAAGCTATTTTTCTATAATAAATTTCGAAAACGTGTTAAGCTAGTAGAGGGATTATTAGCATTATTAAGATAATAATCCGCTTACATGAACGATAGGGAGGCTTCACGATGTCTAGTAAAACACTCGCAAACTTTTTAGAAGAAAATTTAGAGGATTTAAAAGCAAAGGGGCTTTATAACGTAATTGATCCGCTAGAAAGTCCAAATGGACCAATCATTACAATTGGCGGGAAAGAATATATTAACTTATCTTCAAATAACTATCTTGGTTTAGCAACAGACAATCGTCTGCAAGAAGCAGCAATTGGTGCAATTCATAAATATGGTGTTGGTGCAGGGGCGGTACGTACAATTAATGGTACTCTTGATTTGCATATCAAATTAGAAGAAACAATTGCAAAGTTTAAACATACAGAAGCAGCGATTGCATATCAATCAGGATTTAACTGTAATATGGCAGCGATTTCAGCTGTTATGGATAAAAATGATGCGATTCTTTCTGATGAATTAAACCACGCGTCTATTATTGACGGTAGCCGCTTATCGAAAGCAAAAATTATCGTTTATAAACATTCTGATATGGAAGATTTACGCAAAAAAGCAATCGAAGCGAAAGAATCCGGTCTTTATAATAAATTAATGGTTATTACAGATGGCGTTTTCTCAATGGATGGTGATGTTGCGAAACTACCAGAAATCGTTGAGATTGCAGAAGAGTTAGATTTAATGACATATGTAGATGATGCACATGGTTCAGGCGTACTTGGACAAGGTGCAGGGACTGTAAAACATTTTGGCCTTTCTGATAAAGTAGATTTCCAAATTGGTACATTATCAAAAGCAATTGGGGTAATTGGAGGATATGTAGCAGGGAAGCAAAACTTAATTGATTGGTTAAAAGTTCGTTCACGTCCATTCTTGTTCTCAACAGCTTTAACACCAGCGGATGCGGCGGCTTGTATGAGGTCTATTGAAATTTTAATGGAAAGTACAGAACTACATGACCGTTTATGGGAAAATGGCCGTTATTTAAAACAAGGTTTAAAAGAGTTAGGCTTTAACATTGGAGAAAGTGAAACACCAATTACACCTTGTATTATTGGCGATGAAGTATTAACACAAGAGTTTAGTAAACGTTTAAATGAAGAAGGCGTATACGCAAAATCAATTGTGTTCCCAACTGTAGCAAAAGGAACAGGTCGTGTTCGTAACATGCCAACAGCGGCTCATACGAAAGAGATGCTTGATGAAGCAATTCGTAAGTATGAAAAAGTGGGAAAAGAAATGGGAATCATTTAACACAATTACATCTTTTGAAAGCTTGCAAATGAGGAGTGGGGAAAATGAAAAAAATTCTAGTAACCGGTTCTTTAGGGCAAATTGGTTCTGAACTTGTAATGAAACTTCGCGATGTATACGGTGCATCAAACGTTATTGCGACAGATATTCGTGAAACAGATAGTGATGTTGTAAAATCTGGTCCATTTGAAACATTAGATGTAACTGATGGTCAGAAACTACATGATATTGCGAAACGGAATGAAGTGGATACAATTATTCATTTAGCAGCTTTACTTTCAGCAACTGCAGAAAAAAATCCGTTATTTGCGTGGAATTTAAATATGGGTGGGCTCGTAAATGCATTAGAAGCAGCACGTGAGTTAAATTGTAAATTTTTCACGCCAAGTTCAATCGGTGCGTTTGGTCCAACAACGCCAAAAGATAATACACCGCAAGATACAATCCAGCGTCCTACTACAATGTATGGGGTAAACAAAGTAGCAGGAGAATTGTTATGTGATTACTATTATCAAAAATTTGGCGTTGATACACGTGGCGTACGTTTCCCAGGTTTAATTTCTTATGTGGCTCCTCCAGGAGGCGGTACGACGGACTATGCAGTTGAAATTTATTATGAAGCAATTAAAAAAGGTGCTTACACCTCGTACATTGCGGAAGGCACATACATGGATATGATGTATATGCCAGATGCACTGCAAGCAATTGTTTCATTAATGGAAGCAGATCCAAGTAAGTTGATACATCGTAACGCTTTTAATATTACCGCAATGAGCTTCGAGCCAGAACAAATTGCAGCAGCAATTCGCAAGCATATTCCGACGTTTACAATGGATTATGCTGTGGATCCAGCTCGTCAAACCATTGCTAACAGCTGGCCAAACTCAATTGATGCAACAGCAGCGAAAGAAGAGTGGGGCTTTAAAGCGGAGTATGATTTAGATAAAATGACAGCTGATATGCTTGCTAAATTAAAAAAAAAATTAGAAGCTGAGTTAGTACTTAGCTAATGAAAAAAGAGCCGATTCAATTTTTTGAATCGGCTCTTTTTGTCAGCATACCTAAACATAGTCTAGGGAAGAAATAAGTTTTTTCGTTATATAGACTTTACCTTATTCGTATCTAGACTTCCTGGTTCGGTGCTAGATTCAGGGTATTGTTGTTCCGTTTCTTCATATTGTTTCTCATATTCGTAGCTAAATGCTTTATGCGCTTTTTGATCTTTCTCCCAAGGAGTCGATTTTCCTAACTTTCTGTTAGTGGAAGAACCGTAAGGGCCCTCAGGAAACTCTTCGGGAATGACATATTGATGTCTTGCTTCAGCAGCTGTAAAATCTGTATATTGTTCATCCTTTTTTGGGGACAAATGAAACATCCTTTCAAGTATATTTGATAGTAGACTTCTTCTTTAATATACCCAAAAAGATTTCTATGAATTTTTCATTTCCTTTTATCAGCGCTTTTTCAAATATATCGACCGTTAGATAAATTTCAACTAAAAAACAGGAGCTAAAATCAGCTCCTGTTTCCTATTCAATCGTCTTCAGTAATAATTTTTTCAATAATGGTTTAATCTTTAAGCGTAAATCTTCAGCATGATTCGCCACTAAAAAGTGATGGTTATAAATATTTTTCATTAATTGATATGTTGCTTCTTTTGCTTCGCCTTCTTCGATGAAAATCCCGATGACTTCCATACCGCTTTTACGAGCAAGTTTAACCGCTTCGTGTGTATCTAAAATACCGTCTTGCTGGTAGTCTAATGCAGATGGTTCACCGTCTGTAAAGACAAGCAGGAATTTGTGTTTCTCTTGCCTTTTTGCAAGCTTTTCAGAAACGATGCGGATAATGTAACCATCCCGATTGTCTTCCTCTTCACGAAGCTGCATAATTTCTGGACCAACGTTTGGTAACGTTGAATTTTTGTATGTTACAACTTCATGAATTACGTTTGGCTTATCTTCTGGTGTTGCACTAGAAGCATCTTCCCAAAAACCACTAATCGCATGAGGGATTTTTAACGATTTTAATGCTTCATGGAACAGAACAACACTCTTCTTTGTTTCTTCCATTTTATTATACATAGAGCCAGAGCAGTCCACTAATAATTGAAAGGCAACATCAAGCTCTTGTGATTCTTGTCCTTTTTTATAAAACATACGTGGTTGCTTTTCTGTATAAATACGTAGAAATTTTTTACGAAGTCTTCCGTAGTATTTATCGCTATTCGCGTTTGTTTTGTTTTCAATCGTTTTTTCAATAATTTTCTTTAATTCTTTTACGTCTTTATTAATGACTGACTTGATGGCTTGATAGTCTTTCTTATCGTCAGGGGTTGGCTTACGAGCTTCTTTCAATGTATGTGACGCACCAACGTTATATTTACCGTATATGCCCTCATTTTGACTAGAAGCATGGGAAGCTCTCGCATCTTCAGTATCAGCGCCATCAAAATTCGACTGTGTACTTTTTTGCGAAGTACCTTGTACTGAACCGAGTGCTTGATCACCATCTTCAGACTCACGAGCCGTATCGCCCATCATATTTGTTTTCGTACCACTTTCTAATTCAAAACGTAAGAAGTTTTCATTTTCATTATTTTTATTTTCACGATGCCATGTAGAGAAGCTTTCATTAATTTTGCTCTTATTATCGTCATCATCTACGATTTGGACATCATCATTTGCTAAATCTTCTACGCGCCCATCTTTTTCTTCTGCAATAACAGATAAATAGAGCGGCGCATGCCCAAAGTAGTTATTAATCATATCATTTTCAAGAAAACCTTCTAAGCGATAACGGATTTTTTCAACAATATACATTGTATCTTCCGTATTACGAGCCTGGAATGCTTCATGTAAAATAGCTTCAATTTGCTCAAAATATTCGTTGTTAAACATTTCATATTTATCGCTTGTTAGTGAAAGATAGCATAGACAAAATAGACGATCTCCATGATAGTTACGAACACGATTTATTTCATTTTGTGAGCCAAAATAATTTCGGTACATTTCCTTGCGTCGTCTAAAGATATGTTTCGTTCCAGGACGTAGGCTTTTTACAATTTCTTCAACTCGTAAATCTTCTAACAGAACAAATAATTGTGTTAAAAACTTTTTAAGAGGGGACTCTTGTAATTCGATCGCATAAGAGCGAATTAACTTCATGTCTGAGTAATGTTTATTGCCAAGTGCTTTTAAAAACACTTCGCTTTTTAATCCGATTACTGTATCTTCTTCTTTGCGATCATCCCAAAAGTGACTGATGACAACCTTTTTTTCAACTTCGTCGTAATAAGCTTTATAGCCATACTCTAAGTAAGCATCATCTTCTTTTAGAAGAGCATACATTAAATTTTCCATTTGAAGAAACAGCGACGCATCAATTTTTTTGTCACTAAAAATTTGTCTCATGAATTATCCCTCAAAGAAATAGCTTTCGGCTAATTCACGGACAGTCATTTGTTCTGTTTCATCATTTAATTTCGCGATGATACTTCGCTCAATCGCACGCATAACAGGGATATATACGCCTAAATCACATGCATCGATAATACCACGAATGCTTGCTGCTTCTTCACTTACACGTCCATCACGAGCAAGTGGCATGAGGTCACTTGCGAATGCCACAAACTTTTCAATTGTTGCAATGTCTTTCAATTTTGATTCGGATAATAATAGTTGTTTTAATGTATCGCCTTGAATATAAGGAACTTCAATGATAACAAAACGGTTTTTTAATGCTTCATTTAATTCACTTGTTCCAACATAACCTTCGTTGATTGCAGCAATTACACGATATTCTTCATCACCATATACAACTTGCTGTGTAAATGGATTTGTAATCATTTTACGGTAATCCAATGCACCGTGAAGAAGTGGAAGTGTTTCAGGTTTTGCCATATTAATTTCATCGATATATAGGAAATGCCCATTTTTCATTGCTTTCATAAGAGGACCGTCAACGAAGGAAACTTCAGATGCCCCGTCTTTTGTTTTTAATGTATTGTATCCTAAAATACCTTCCACATCTAAATCAACCGAACAGTTAATACTGTGCATTGGCTTTTGGAATAAGGAAGATAGAGTTTCTGCAAGGACTGTTTTTCCGCTTCCGGTTGGTCCCTTCAGTAGAATATTTTTACCAAGCAGAAGTGCTGTAATTGCATCTTCAATAATGCTATTATCCGATGCTTTGTACATTTTTGTACCGATTAAATGTACATTTTCACCAGCTGCTTGTTTGTTTTTTTCGTGAATTGTTGCCAGTTGCTGCTTTAAATCAGCATGTATATGAAATTGTTCTAACATGTATTTCCCACCTAACATTATTTTCATAAAGTAAACAATACATCTTATGATAACTTGTTTTAATATGGTATGCAAAGAAAAGGAGAGGGAGAAGAATGTACCATAATAAAAGAAAAAAGTAACCAAAATGACTTTGATTACTTTTTTGTAATTATAATAAAGGGGAAATTAGACGCATTAGAGATTCTAGTATTCGTTTTTTAATACTTCTTTTTTGGAATGATTTCCATCTAATTTCAGTTGAATGGTTAAAATCTTCTTCAAAATCATGTTTAATATCAAGAACTGTCTTGGATTCATAAAGTACGCTAATGATTTCATAATTTAGTTCAAAGCTGCGGACATCCATATTTGCCGTGCCAATTGTTGCAATTGTATTATCAACAAGTACAATTTTAGCGTGCATAAAACCATCTTTATAGCTGTAAATTGAAGCTCCTGCTTTTAGGAGTGGTGTAAAGTATGATTGAGATGCTTGATCACTAATGATGCTATCGCTCTTACCTGGATATAGAATGCGGACATCTATTCCAGCCAGTGCACTTAAACGAAGTAATGTTAAAGTTTCTTGATCTGGAATGAAGTAGGGTGTCGCAATCCAAATTGATTTCTTAGCAGAAGCTATAACAGCAAGTAAAGTATTGCGAATGCTTGTATCATCTGAGCTTGGTCCACTTGCTACAATTTGAACAGCACCTTTTGCATGAGAATTTTCTTTACCCGGAAAGTATTTTGTATTCATAAATTGATCCCAAGAATAAGTATTTAAACCACTAGAGGCATAGAGCCAATCCTCAAGAAATATTGCTTGTAATTTGTATAATGCTTTCCCTTCTATTCGTAAGTGACTGTCACGCCAAATTGGGAATTTTTTAGAACGACCAAGATACTCATCACCAACGTTGAGCCCTCCGGTAAAACCAATTTCTCCGTCGATAATGATGATTTTACGATGGTTACGATAATTGACTGTTTCAAGTAGCCACGCTGAAAATATAGGATCGAATTCCACAATTTCAATTCCTGCATCTTTCATAGGCTGTAAGAAGCGTTTTCGCAACGTATTGCTTCCGAGTCCATCATAAAGGAACCGTACAATTACACCGGAATTTGCTTTTTTTATTAAAGCGTCTCGAATTTGTGTACCAATTTCATCTGCTCGATAAATGTAGTATTGAATATGTATATGGTGTTTTGCATGTTCAATCGCTTGTAAAATTTCTGGAAATGTTTGTTCACCGTTAGTTAAAAGTTTTGTGGTTGTTGCATCGGCGACAGGGCCACCTCCAAACTTTTGTACCACTTTTGTTAAATGCATAGAGTGTTCACTTAATGAAGAAATAGATGATACATCTAGCTGCCTTCCTTCTAAAATTTCACGGAATAATTTTCGCTGCTCTTCTGAACGATGAAGATGTTTTTTTCTTCTCCAGCGACTTCGGCCAAAAATAGAGTATAAAAGTACACCGACAACAGGAAGAAGAGCCAATACTAAAAACCATGCTAATGTGCTTTGTGGGGAACGGTTTTCAATAAAAATAACGAAAGAAATTCCTACAATTGTGATAGACCATAAAGCACCAACGAAGGTGTATAGTGAAATAATGGACGTATCTAAAAGGAAAAGTACGATAGATACAAGTGTAAATACAAATAATAATTGAACGATAGGATTTTTCATCTGTATAAATCTCACCTATTCTTTCTTAAATATAGGATTCTTATATGGAAGTTGTAATCTAACATTTCTATTATAAAACGTTTTATTTTTTTGTACCAATCTAGACATTTTGCCCATGCCTTCCGCATTTGTCCTACATAAGGTATATTGTTCCATTTTTTGTATGAAAAGGAGTGTGAATGATATGAACGGAGTAAGTCGTCCGTTTGGTGGGTTTGGTCATGCCGGATTTTCCGGAGGCATTGGACGTCCACCGTTTTTTGGTGGTGTTTTTTTCCAGGATTTGTAGCTGGTGCGTTACTTAGCCCTGCTTTTGGTTATGGTGGATATGGTTATCCATATTACTCAGATTATCCATACTATACGGATTATCAGGACTATCCTTATTATTCATACAGCACATATTGATGAACGCGGAAGAACAAGTACTCATGTTTTCCTCATTTGTTCTGCGTATAGTAGTAAATAATCAGTATAAAAGGGGATGAAGATAAAATGCATGACATAAGAAATCATGGAGGATATCATCACAATCATCATAGCGGTCATCATCATGGTGGCGGATGGGGTGGTAGCTCATGGGGAGGAAGCACATTTTTTCCAGGAAGTTTTGCGGGTGGTTTGGTAGGGGGACTTACAGCAGGAGCTTTAACGAGCGGTGGCGGATATTATCCAGCACCATATCCGGTAACCTATCCAGCGCCATATCCAGTGTCTTACCCAGTAACCTATCCAACGCAGTATCCATATTCTCCATATGGCGGATTTTAATAAAAGACGTAGGTAAGCATACAAAAAACTATGGTAAAAAACAGACGATTGCAGTCTGCTTTTTTTATTTTTATGACGTTTATCATTAAATCGTATGTTTTTGTGGTTCTATATTTGTGGTAATGAGATTGGAGGTATGACTGGTCATATTTTTATCGGTATTGCAACGGATTTATCTTCATGGAGAGTCGCATTAGGACTACTTGGGATTCTTACGGTCATCTGTAGTACTCCAATGAACTCTAAGAAAAAAGTGCTTCATGTCCGCTCTATGTGGAATGCATATACAATACATTTCAAAAATAAACAATTAGTAGCGACCATTTTACTTGGGTTTACGTTAATGGGAGGACTTTCTTTGGTTCTATTAACTCGAAAAGAGTATCATATGGAGCAACATAAAAGTAATTAATAAGTATTCAAGAAATAAAAGAAGCTGTGAGCGAACAATCCAATGTATTTGGAGGGTTCTCACAGCTTCTTTTGTATTCGTATTAGCTTGCTTTGTTATTTGGTTGTTCTGAAGCGGGAGTAGACGAATTTTTCATCAAAATTGGATAAAGAATAAGCCCTAATACAAATAATCCAATTCCTAAGAAAAATGTTTTCAAATCAGCTGTTCCAGTTTTAATAACCCAAATGGAATATAGAAATGCAAGTAAGGTAATGATTCCATCTTTTACTCGAGATCCTGGTGTTATATCATATGTTTCTCCTGTAACAACTAGTTTTAATTGATACAAGGTAGAAACAAGGTATGGAATTAAATAGGCTAAAGTTGCAACAACAATGGCAAAATTATATGCTTCTGAAACAGTGCCAGAGATTGTTGAAAATAAGAAAATTTGAGTCATAATATTTGTAACAAGCAATGATTTTGAAGGGCTTCCTTTTTTATTTGTTCTTCCAAAAAACTTAGGGAAAAGTCCATTCTTCGCTGCTTGATAAGGTACTTCTGAACTAACAACAATCCACCCTACAGTAGATCCGAATAATGATACAAGTGCAAGTAGTGCCATAATGTAAGCACCTTTATTACCAATTGCTAGGTTTAATGCATCCACCAATGGTTTTTGTGATTCTTTTAAAGCATCTTGCGGAAGAGCACCCATTGTGAGTAGGGTAATTGCCATGTAAATAAGAAGTGCAATAATTAATCCAAAGATCGTTGCTTTTTTCACATCACGCTGTGATTTTGCGCGATTAGACAGCATAACTGCTGACTCAATTCCTATAAATGCCCAAAGAGTTGCAATAGCAGCAGCATTTATTTGTCCGCCTAATGGAATCGATTGTCCAGCCTCATTCATAAATGTTTGGCCATCACCAAAATTAGAGGCGTTAAAAATAAATAATGTAATGACGATGAACATTGTAAATCCGATAATCTTTGCAATCGTTGCAAGGAGATTCATGTTGCCCGCTCTATCGATGTTTTGAGAAAGGATACATTGAATTCCCCATAGCATGATGCTACATACAGCAAATGTTAAACCTTTTCCAAGTTCTAATGAAAACCCGTTTAGTGAAAAAAGAACTTGCTTACTTTGTAAAACTGGGAAGAATGTAGACAAATATCCTGCAAAGGAAATAATAACAGAAGCAGTTGCAGCCCAGTTAGCAGCCCAGTATCCCCATGCCATGCTATATCCAGCAACTTTACCTGCCTTTTGAGAGGTAAACATTGCTTGTGCGTAACTTTGTGGGCCAGCTTTTAACTCCGGTTTACGCACTGCAAGGTTTCCGAATACAAGTGCAATCATAAATACACCAAGTCCTGTAATCGTCCATGCAAGCGTCGATCCCATTGGACCTGATACTTGCGCTAAATTTGCTGGGAGCATAAATACGCCACCGCCAACCATATTTCCCACAACAAATGCTGTTAAAATCCATAAACCCCATTTTTTCGTTTCCATGTTTGTCTATCTCCTTTGTAGTAGTTTTGCTTATTCATCATCTTTTTACTAACGTTTTTTGAAAATAAAAAAGAGCCATGTAGATAAAAAATACCTACATGGCTCTTTGCCAAAGCGTAGGTACAATGGGAATAACCCTTGTACCTACGCGTGAATTTTTCCGCTAGGTTTCAAGGGTTTACGTATGATGATGATGTTTTTGTGCAAATGTAACTACAGTTGTATTATTTGTAAGCATAGTTCTTTGCTCCCTTTCTCCTCTGATTTTGAAGTTAGTATACTACATGTTTTTTAGAATGAAAAGAAAAATATGAAAAAAATTTATAAAAATGCGGATTGATGACTAAATATTTATATATACTTTCTTGTATTGGAAAATAAGTGAGAGATTGGAATGATTTTCTATCATGCTATAATACAAGTAGAAATAGAAGGTGACAAGGGGTTATTCAAAATGATGAGTAAGTATGAACAGATCTATACGGAGATAAGTGATTCAATTGATAATCGTAAATTAAAAGAGGGATGTAAAATCCCATCTGAAACAGAATTGATGAAGCAGTATGAAGCAAGTAGAGGGACTGTAAGGAAAGCAGTCGATTTATTACAGGAACGTGGATATGTACAGAAAATACATGGCAAAGGCGTTTTTGTTTTAAAGCGAAAAAATATTGAATTTAACTTTGGTGGTATTGTGAGTTTTCAAGAGGAAAATGAACGTTTAGGGCGCCAATGTATAACAAGTGTTGTAGAGATGGAACAATTGTTAGTACCGAAAGAAATGGCTAAATTATTAAATGTAAAGACGAAAACGAAGGTAGATCATATTAAACGTGTTCGAAATATTGATGGGGAAAACGTGATTCTAGATGTAAACTATTTCGTATCTGAACATATTCCGGGATTAACGAAAGAAATTGCTGAGAAATCGATTTATAAATACATTGAGAAGGAATTAGGATTACATATTAGTTATGCACAGCGTGTTATTGAAGTGCAACCTTGTACAGATGATGATCGGAATTATTTGGATTTGAATGGAACAGATTATGTTGTTGTTGTAAAAAACTTTACGCATCTTTATGATGGTAGTCAATTTGAATATACAGAATCACGTCACCGTTTAGATATTTTTCATTTTTCTGATGTGGCGCGGAGAAAATAAAGAGATGAAACAGTGCAGTGTTTCATCTCTTTATTTTGTATATTTTGAGAACAAATGAAAAAAACCTCACCAACTCGTATATACGAGTGTTGACTAACTTATATATACGAGTTAATATGTATTTGTAAACGGTATCAAAAAAAGAAAAGAGGGACGGAATATGGGGAAGGATTATCGTAAGATAGCAGAAGAAGTGCTGCAATATATTGGTGGGAAAGAAAATATTGAACAAGCAGCGCACTGTGTAACAAGACTACGCATCGCTTTGAAGGATGAAAGTAAAATAGATAGCGAAAAACTGCAATCGATTTCTTTAGTAAAAGGTGCGTTTCATAACGCTGGGGTATTTCAAATCGTTATTGGTCCAGGAGATGTAGATCGTGTATATGCTGAATTGATAACGCTTGCAGATATGAAAGAATCCACGGTAGCAGATGTAAAAGATTCAGGGAATCAAAAATTAAATCCGCTTCAAAAGTTTGTAAAAGTATTTTCTGACGTATTTATGCCGATTTTACCGGCGATTATAACAGCTGGTTTATTAATGGGAATTAATAACTTATTAGGTGCAAAGGATTTATTTTTTGATGGCAAAAATTTATTAGAAGTATACCCAAACTTAGGGGGACTGTGGGATTTAATTAATATGATGGCCAATACGGCATTCGTATTCTTACCAGCACTTGTTGGCTGGTCAGCAACGAAACGTTTTGGCGGCAGTCCGATACTTGGTATCGTAATGGGACTTATGTTAGTACATCCTGATTTATTAAATGCATGGAATTATGGAAAAGCAGCTGCAGGGCTAGAGGGACAAAAAATTGAGTACTTCAATATTTTAGGATTGTTCCAAATTGAAAAAGTAGGTTATCAAGGACAAATTTTACCGATTTTAGTAGCGGCATTTGTCTTAAGTAAAGTTGAGATTTTCCTGAAAAAACGTGTGCCAAATGCGATTCAATTATTAGTTGTTCCGATTACAACAATTGTTGTAACTGGTGTATTAGCGTTAGGAGTCATTGGTCCAGTTACACGTCATATCGGCGATTTATTAACAGCTGGTTTAGTTGGTGTATATGAAACAGTTCCTGCTTTGGGGGCAGTATTATTTGGCGCATTGTATGCACCGTTAGTCATTACAGGTATGCATCATATGTTTATTGCGATTGATTTACAGTTAATTTCGCAAAATGGTGGTACATTTATTTGGCCAATGATTGCACTTTCTAACATTGCGCAAGGTAGTGCAGCGCTTGCAATGTTTTGGATTTCCAAAAATCAAAATGATAAAAGTATGGCGTCTACATCAGCGATTTCGGCGTATTTCGGTATTACGGAGCCAGCGATGTTTGGCGTAAACTTACGAAATAAATTTCCGTTTTATGCAGCTATTACGGGATCGGCAATTGCAGCAGTATTTATCACGTTAAATGGTGTATTAGCACCAGCGATTGGAATTGGTGGGTTACCAGCATTTATTTCTATCATTCCGAAATCGATTCCAATGTTTGTTGTTGGGATGATAATCGCAGTAGTGGTACCATTTGTTTTAACATGGTTATTTGCAAAACGAGTAAAACAGAAGTAGGAGGCAGTTTAGTATGAAAGATTGGCATAAAAGCGTTGTCTATCAAATTTATCCGAAAAGCTTTAATAGTTACTACAACACAGAGACCGGTGACATAAAAGGGGTCACAGAGAAACTAGATTATTTAAAAGAACTCGGAGTGGATTACATTTGGTTAACACCGGTATACCAATCACCGCAAAATGATAATGGCTATGATGTAAGTGATTATTATTCTATTGATCCGTCTTATGGAACGATGGAGGAATTTGAAGAGCTACTAGCAGAAGCGAAAAAACGTGAGATTGATATTATGCTTGATATCGTTGTAAATCATAGCTCAACGGAGCATAAATGGTTCAAAGAAGCGAGTGAAGATAAAAATAGCCCGTACCGTGATTTTTATATATGGCGTGATGAAAAGAATAATTGGCAATCTAAATTTGGCGGTTCGGCTTGGGAATATGATGAAGAGACAGGGCAATATTATTTACATCTATTTGATAAAACACAAGCTGATTTAAATTGGGAAAATGAAAAACTTCGAGAAGAAGTATACGACATGATGCGTTTTTGGCTTGAAAAAGGTGTTAGAGGATTCAGGCTGGATGTCATTAACTTAATTTCAAAAGAACAGCATTTTTTAGATGATGAAGGAACATCGGCTACAAGCGACGGACGTAAATATTATACAGATGGACCGCGTGTTCATGAATATTTACAAGAGATGAATCGTGAAGTGTTTGAAGGAAAAGATGTGATTACAGTCGGAGAGATGTCATCTACGACAATTGAGAATTGTGTCAAGTATTCGAATCCAGAGCGGAAGGAATTAAGTATGACATTTAGCTTTCACCATTTAAAAGTAGATTATCCAAATGGTGACAAGTGGACGGAAGCGGATTTTGATTTTTTGAAATTAAAAGAAATCATGTCGAAGTGGCAAACCGAGATGCAAGAGGGTGGCGGCTGGAATGCATTATTTTGGTGTAATCATGATCAACCACGTATTGTTTCTCGCTTTGGTGATGATAAACGGCACCGAAATGAATCTGCAAAAATGTTAGCAACAGCGATGCATATGTTACAGGGGACACCTTATATTTATCAAGGTGAAGAAATTGGGATGACGAATCCGGACTTTGATGATATTAGTAAGTATCGTGACGTAGAATCTTTAAATATTTATAAGATGAAGAAGGCGCAAGGGATGTCAGGTGAAGAAATTATAGGTATCCTGAAACAAAAATCTCGTGATAATTCGCGCACGCCTATGCAGTGGAATGGAGAAGTGAATGGTGGTTTTACAACAAGTACACCTTGGATTTCAGTTGCGGAGAATGCAAAAGAAATAAATGTGGAAAAAGCGCTACAGGATAAAGAGTCTGTGTTCTATCATTATAAAAAGCTAATTGAACTTAGAAAAACATATGACGTTCTTACAGAAGGTAAATATGCAGTTTTAGATATAGAGCATCCAAATATTTGGGCGTATACACGCACATTAGATAATGAAGTATTGTTGGTTGTAAATAATTTTTATGGGGAAACAATCACATATTCCGTACCAGATGAGGTTCAGTTAACTGGAATGAAGCAAGAAGTATTATTATCAAATTATGAGGATTCTGGTGAAGATATTAGAAAGCTTATCCTTAGACCGTATGAATCCATTGTGTATAGACTTACTAAATGATTGAAAAAAGAGGTTGTATGTTTATAACATACAACCTCTTTTTAATTTAAAACACCACTATATATCTTTTGTACTATAAAGGTTACGTTCAATGGTATGTACAATTACATCATTTGATGAATAGTCAATTTATGGAAGTTGTTTTATACTAGTATTGTGTCTTGCCTTTTTAGGCCTAGTACACAGCCGGTGATTGGCTAGTGGAAGTTCTTCCATTTTACCAGTTCCGTTTTTTTGTTGGATAATAGAGGAAATATATTTTCTACAAGAAAGAAGGGACTGTTTTGAAAGATGTAGATTCTATTTCTAGGTAGAGGCAGAGTTTTTTAATTATATTCATAGAAGTATTTTCCATATTTATGGTAAATTAAATATAGAGATACATAAAGGAGGGCTACATATGGAAATAGCTGTAGAACGAGTTTTTACCAATAAAATTTTAGAAGAAGCTGCAAGAAGATTTAATGTTACAGTTGAAGAAAATCCGCTAGGTGATTTTGAAAATTATATTTTTCATGCAAAGGATGAAAGCGGAGTATCTTACGTATTAAGATTAACGCACTCTTCACATCGATCTGAAAAGCAAGTAGAAGCAGAATTAGATTTTTTACGGTATCTTGCAGAGAACGGAGCTAAGGTTGCAGCGCCATATTATTCAAAATCTAAAAAACTTGTAGAAGTAATACAAGCAGTAGATGGAACATTTTTTTATGTTTCTCTTTTTACCTATGCAACGGGTGAAAGAGTAAAGGGCGAAACATCTATTTATTGGGGCGATCCCCTTTTTGAAGCATGGGGAAAAGCAATTGGTCAACTTCATCGTCTTACAATTGATTATCCAAAAACGAAATATCGAGATACGTGGGAAGTAGAAGAAAAAGCAATTATTGATGAGTTGGATGACGAAAAGGTGAAAAATATAGCTTATATATTAATGGAAGAGATAAAGGCCCTTCCAATGGAAAAAAGAACGTTTGGTCTTATGCATGGTGATATTCATCAAGGGAATTTTCATTATGATGGGAAAGAGCTAACGATTTTTGATTTTGATGACGCGACTTATAATTACTTTATTCATGATTTGGCGATGGTTATCTATTATTCCGTTCTTTCAACCGCATGGACTGAACAAGAGAAAACATTGTTTGCACGTAAACAACTGCAAGTATTACGAAAAGGATACGAGTTAGAACATCAATTAGAGGAAAGTTGGTATGAATCGCTACCACTATTTTTACGACTTCGTGATATTGGTTTGTATGGTACGATTCAGAAAAAATTCAAAGGAAAAGAAATGCCAGTACATTTTCAAAAACTAGCAGATGCCATTTATGTAAGAATTATAAAGCAGGAAGCAATTGTGAATATATAATACACATGCAACGCAACAAAGTATATAGATCGAATATATACTTTGTTTTTTTATACAAAAATATGTTTGTTTTATCAAAATAATATTGTCATAGACTTTAGATACCTTTATAATTTTTATATATTCTGAATATTCTTTATAAAATGAAAAGGAGGGGGAATAGATTGGAAGCTTTCGTTACTTGGCTAAATAATATTGTATGGAGTCCCGCACTTGTTTATTTATGTTTAGGAGTAGGTTTATATTTTTCAATTCGAACGAGATTTTTACAAGTTAGGCATGCAGGTGAAATGGTGAGACTTACATTTCAAGGAGAAAAATCAGAAGCAGGTGTTTCTTCTTTCCAAGCGTTAGCACTTTCTTTATCTGGGCGCGTTGGAACAGGGAATATTGCTGGTGTAGCAACAGCGGTTGCATTTGGTGGTCCGGGAGCTGTCTTTTGGATGTGGGCTGTAGCATTTTTAGGGGCAGGATCTGCTTATGTGGAATCGACACTTGCTCAAATATACAAGACGAAGCATCAAGGTCAATTCCGTGGTGGCCCGGCTTACTATATTGAAAAGGGATTAGGGGTTAAGTGGTATGCACTCGTGTTTGTCGCTGCAACCATTCTTGCAACAGGAATGTTACTCCCAGGTGTGCAAGCGAATAGTATTGCCTTGAGTTTGGAAACAGCTTTTGGTATTAATACATCTGTATCAGGAGCAGTATTAGTTGTTGTATTAGCACTTATTATTTTTGGTGGGGTTAAGCGTATCGTTAACGTAGCACAGGTTGTTGTGCCATTTATGGCGGTTGGATATATACTTGTTGCTTGCGTAATTGTGTTTATGAATATTGAAAAGTTGCCTGAAGCATTTATGTTAATTATAAAAAGTGCATTTGCATTAGAAGCTGCTTTTGGAGGGATTATCGGTTTAGCAATTTCTTGGGGAGTAAAACGTGGTATTTATTCGAATGAAGCAGGTCAAGGAACTGGGCCACATGCTGCTGCTGCTGCTGAAGTATCTCATCCAGCAAAGCAAGGCCTTGTGCAAGCATTTTCCGTTTACATTGATACATTATTTGTTTGTTCAGCAACAGCATTTATGATGATTATTACAGGCATGTATAACGTATTTGATGCAAGCGGAAAAAATTTCATTGTAAATAAATTGAATGGTGCAGAACCAGGACCAGGGTACACACAGGCAGCAGTTGAATCTGTATTTCCTGGATTTGGAAACGGTTTCGTTGCAATTTCCCTATTATTCTTTGCTTTTACAACGATTATGGCGTATTACTACATTGCAGAAACGAATATTACTTATTTAAATCGTGATAAAGATCGTCCATGGATGTCACTTGTTTTAAAAATTGTTTTCTTAGGCGTTGTATTTTACGGCTGTGTCAAAACAGCAGCAACTGCTTGGGCTCTTGGTGATATCGGTGTAGGGATTATGGCATGGGTCAATATCATTGCAATCTTACTTTTACAAAAACCGGCACTGCTAGCACTGAAAGACTATGAAAAGCAGAAAAAAGAAGGGAAAGATCCTGTATTTGATCCAAAGAAGCTAGGAATCAAAAATGCTGATTTTTGGGAGCATGAATACGGAAAAGATAAGAAAGAAGAAGTGTCATAATAAGGTACTTGTAGAACAATAACGGGCAGTATATCTGCTCGTTATTGTTCAAATAATGGGAATTTATGTCTGCATGGCCGAATAAAATTTGAAGCAGAGAAATTTCACTTTATAAATAATCGCCTCAATTTAAAATACGATAGAAATAGAGAAGAAAGGAGGAAGCGAATTGATTGCCTTTCGTAATGTAAATAAGTTTTATGGTAGCTTTCAAGTCTTAAAAAATATTAATTTACAAGTTCAAAAAGGTGAAGTAGTTGTAATTGTTGGACCATCAGGGTCTGGAAAAAGTACATTGCTCCGCTGCATTAACCAATTGGAAACAATTACAGAAGGAGAATTAGTCGTACAAGATGTGGAAGTACATAATCCGAAAACAGATATGAATCAATTACGCCGAAATATTGGAATGGTATTTCAGCATTTTTATTTATATCCACACAAAACAGTGCTCCAAAATATTACACTTGCACCGATAAAAGTAAATAATATCTCAAAAGAAGAAGCGGAAAAAACAGCAATGTATTATTTGCAAAAAGTAGGGATTCCAGAGAAAGCGAATGTGTATCCGCAGCAATTATCAGGGGGACAACAGCAACGGGTAGCAATCGCAAGGGGATTAGCAATGAAACCAGAAATTATGTTATTCGATGAGCCAACTTCTGCACTTGATCCAGAAATGATTGGTGAAGTGCTCGATGTTATGAAAACCTTAGCAAAGGAAGGGATGACGATGGTTGTCGTGACCCATGAAATGGGATTTGCACGTGAAGTAGCAGATCGTATTATATTCATGGATGAAGGACAAATCATTGAAGATACAAAGCCAGTGAACTTCTTTGCAAACCCAGAGCAAGAAAGAGCACGATTATTTTTAAGTCGAGTGTTGAACCATTAGAGGAGGGGTTTTATGTTTAAGATGAAGAAACTGTTCGTTTTAATTGTATTTTCATGTTTATTTACTCTGATCGTAGCAGGTTGCGGGAAGGAAACGTCCAAAGAAGTTTCTAAAGAAACTTCGGGCGGAAAAGTGGTAGATCAAATTAAAAAGCGTGGGAAATTAGTAGTCGGAGTTAAGAATGATACAAACTTATTTGGATTGAAAGACCCTGCAACAGGGAAGGTAGAAGGGTTTGATGTTGATATAGCCAAAGCGCTTGCGAAAAAAATTCTAGGAGACGAGAGTAAAGTAGAATTCAAAGAAGTGACGTCTAAAACACGTATTCCAATGTTGAAAAACGGCGATATTGATACGATTATCGCAACGATGACAATTACAGAAGAGCGTAAAAAAGAAGTTGATTTTTCAGATGTATATTTTAAAGCAGGACAGTCGTTACTTGTGAAAAAAGGGAGCAAAATCAAGAGTATTGATGATGTGAAAAGCGGTGTGACAGTATTGGCGGTAAAAGGATCAACTTCTACCCAAAATATTCGTAAAAAATCACCAGAAGCAAAGGTGCTAGAATTTGAAAATTATAGTGAAGCATTTACAGCATTAAAAGCAGGGAAAGGTGATGTCCTTACAACAGATAATGCGATTTTATACGGTATGGCAAAACAAGATGCAAATTATCAAGTTGTTGGAAAAATTTTCACGGATGAACCGTATGGAATTGCTGTTCAAAAAGGAGCAACAGATTTAACAAAGGTAATTAATGATTTGTTAAAAGAGATGAAAGCAAATGGAGAATACGATAAATTATATGAAAAATGGATTGGTGAAAAGCCAGAGAAGTAAAGTATAGAAAGAGTAAGAGGATGAGAGATACTCATCCTCTTCTTGTAAAGAAAGAGGGGGAGCATTTGCCTGATTTTTCTATTCTTACAAACAATCTTGATTTGTATTTAGAAGGATTTAAATATACAGTGATGTCCAGCATTGTTGCACTGATTGGGAGTTTCATTCTTGGTACGATTATGGCAGTGATGCGAATTGCACCCATTCGAGTTTTGAATTGGTTTGGCGCAGCTTATGTAGAATTCATTCGAAATATTCCACTTGTTTTAATTGCGTTTGTATTTTATTTTGCTTTTCCGGTAATGGGTGTTACATTAAATGGTTTTATTGCTGGTACGGCTGCACTTACAATCTATACAGCCGCATTTATTGCAGAAGCAATTCGAGCTGGAATCTTGTCAGTTCCGAAAGGACAGATGGAAGCAGCACGTTCTTCTGGCTTAACGTACGTGCAAGCGATGTATTATATCGTTTTACCACAAGCTATTAAAATAGTAATTCCGCCATTAGGTAATCAATTTCTCAATTTAGTAAAGAACTCATCTATCCTTGGCATTATTGCTGGAGCAGATTTGATGTATCAAGGAGATTTAATTTCAACAAGAACATTTGTTACATTTGATGTGTATATATTTGTTGGTATGTTTTATTTATTATTGACTGTACCGCTTAGTATGCTTGTGCGTTATTTTGAGAAACGCTTAGCGAAAGGAGCGGTGTAAATGGATTTTCGAGGTGCTTATACAGGCGATCATGTTTTATTTTTATTAAAAGGGCTACTTGTTACATTAGAAATAGCTGTTGTAGCGATTTTACTTAGTTTTATTATTGGTAGTATAGTGGGGACTTTGCGATATGCAAAAATACCAGTCGTATCACAGTTACTAGCTTTTATCGTTGAAATTATTCGAAATTTACCACTGCTTTTAATCATCTTCTTTACATATTTTGCACTCCCAGAAGCTGGGCTGAAATTAGAGATTATAACGGCAGCAATTGTTGCTTTAACGATATTTGAAGCAGCGATGATATCAGAAATTGTTCGCAGTGGTTTATTATCGATTGAAAAAGGACAAATTGAAGCAGCGCGCGCGTCTGGATTATCATATACCCAAACACTTTGGCATATTATTTTACCGCAAGCATTGAGACGAATGGTACCACCGCTCGTCAGTCAATTTATCTCGTTATTAAAAGATACGTCACTAGCGGTTGTTATCTCCTTGCCAGAACTCATGCATAATGCCCAAATTATTAATGGACAAAACGTAAACTATATGATTCCTACATTACTACTTGTTGCTTGTATGTATTTTGTTGTCAACTACAGTTTATCACTTGTGTCTAGGAAATTAGAAAGCCGTTAACTCTTACATGAAATGAGATGTGAGAGTTTTTTTATGTTTTTTACATAGTTTAAAAGTTGGGGTTTGGAAGATATTTGGTTTTTTAATAGTGTAATTGTAAGATAGATGAAAAAACATTATATTTTATCAGAAAAGTTTTAATTTTATATAGAAATTGTAACCGCTTTCGTGTATATTTTTATTATCAGAAAATTTTAAAAAGAGATAGAGGGTACTTGTAGGGGAGGATTACGATGCAGCAAACAACGAATGAGAAATTACATCGTACGATGAAGAGTAGACATTTATTTATGATTGCACTTGGAGGTGTAATTGGAACAGGTTTTTTTCTTGGATCAGGATATACCATTAACCAAGCAGGACCAGGAGGAGCGATCCTTTCTTATTTAGTCGGTGGATTTATTATGTATTTAACAATGCTTTGCCTTGGTGAGCTAACGGTAGCGATGCCGGTTTCTGGTTCTTTCCAAAAATATGCGACGAAGTTTATCGGTCCAGGAACAGGATTTATGATTGGATGGCTTTATTGGCTTGGATGGGCAGTTACAGTTGGTTTAGAGTTAACGTCTATCGGCTTAATGATGAAAAGATGGTTTCCAACTGTAGATGTTTGGGTATGGTGTCTTGTATTTGGAGTTATTTTATATATGTCAAATGCTATCTCAGCAAAGAGTTATGCTGAATTAGAATTTTGGTTCTCAAGTATTAAAGTAATTACAATTATTGCATTTGTTGTTCTTGGTGGTAGTGCGTTATTTGGTTTTTTACCGTATGACGGAAAAGAAGCAGCGCCTCTTTTTTCTAACTTTGTGAGCGATGGTGGATTGTTCCCGAATGGACTGGTTGCTGTGCTTCTTACAATGATTACAGTTAATTTTTCCTTCCAAGGAACAGAGTTAATTGGGATTGCAGCAGGAGAGAGTCAAGAACCGGAAAAAACAATCCCACGTGCAATTCGTAATACAGTATGGCGCATTATGTTGTTCTTTATTTTAACAATGACGATTTTAGTAGGTTTAATTTCATGGAAAGATGCAGGGGTTATTGAAAGCCCATTCGTTGTTGTATTTGATAAGATCGGTATTCCATATGCAGCAGATATTATGAACTTCGTTATTATCACTGCTTTATTATCTGTAGCAAATTCAGGATTATATGCGGCGACGCGTATACTATGGTCACTTGCAAATGAAGGAATGGCACCAACTTCCTTCAAAAAGGTAAATAAACGCGGTATTCCGATTACGGCATTAGTAGTTACAATCGCAGTAGCGGCATTATCTTTACTAACAAGCTTTTTGGCAGAGGATACAGTATATATTTATTTATTATCTGTTGCTGGTTTATCTGCAGTTGCAAGTTGGATTATCATTGCTTTATCACAACTTCGATTTAGAAGTCAGTATGTAAAGCAAGGCGGAAAAGTAGAAGATTTAAAATATAGAACACCGTTATATCCAATTGTTCCTATTTTAGCGTTAATTACAAATAGCATTGTTGTTATTAGTTTAGCATTCATTCCAGAACAGCGTATGGCGCTATATTGCGGCATTCCATTTATCATTTTCTGTTACGTGTATTATTATATAAATAAGAAACGGAAGCAAATTACGAAAGTGGAGATGGGAACAACGTATGAAACTAACAATCAAGCATGATGATATTGAGACAGAACTTTCACATGGTCAATTGTCTATTGGAAAAGAAAGTGGATATACACCGTTAGAGTTATTCGTTTCCTCTATTGCAGGGTGCAGTGCAATTGTATTTCGGACAATTTTAGAAAAGAAGCGTATTACATACGATACGTTTACAATTGAAACTGAAATTGGAAGAAGCGAAGTTTTACCAAGGCCGGTAGAAAGTCTTCATTTGCACTATAAAATAAAAGCAGAAGGAATTACACAGGTACAGTTAGAAAAAGCGTTAGAGCTTGCGGTGAAGAATTGTACGATTGCTCAATCTGTGAAGGATAGTATAAAAATTACAGAAACAATTGAGTTGATTGGTGAATAAACTTTTGTAGAGCAAATAATGTGCGAAAAAGCTTAAGAGAAATTCTCTTAAGCTTTTTCACATACTGATTGGCAATGACATAGTAAAGCAAGAACCTTGATTTACTTCACTTGTAACAGTAATTTCTCCGCCATGTAGTTCGACTATTTCTTTTACAATGGCAAGTCCTAATCCAGTTCCACCAGTTGAACGAGATCTTGCTTTATCGACGCGATAAAATCGTTCGAAAATGTGTGGGATATCTTCTTCTGGAATTCCTTCTCCTGTATCTTGGATGGCAATTTCAAGTTGTGTTTTATGCTCTGTAACGGAAATGGTAATTCGAGAATGTTCAGGTGAGTGTACATACGCATTATTTAATATATTGATGATAACTTGTTCAAACCTTTGTTCATCAAGAGCTATAGAAAGTGAAGAAGGACATGTTGAAGAAACAATGATATGTTTTGCTTCATACATTATATTCACTTTTGTAACAATGCGAGAAAGAAAGGTTTGCAAGTGTACTTCCTTTGCTTGAATAGAAAAATTATGTTTTTCCATTTGAGCAAGCAAGAATAAGTCCTGTACTAAATTTGTAATATAATCAGCTTCATCTTTTATAATTGATAAATATTTTTGGCGCTGCTCAGGAGGTGTACTGTTTTTCATGGCGATATCTGCATATCCCCTCACATAAGTTAGCGGTGTTCTTAGTTCATGAGCGACACTTGCTAGAAATTCACTGCGTTCTTTTTTCATATAATGTAAATCATTCGCGAGCGTTTGGATAGACCCTGCAAGTTCACCAATTTCATCATTTCGAGTACTAGTTAGAGATACGGATAAATCACCATGACTCATTTTTTCAGTAGCATGCTTCATACGGAGAAGTGGTTTTGTTAACAGACGCGATAGAAGAAATATCGTAATGACTGTTAAAATAAATGTAACAACACCAGCAACAAGAAATTGTTTTGTAAGACCTGTAATCATTTCTTTAATAGAACTTGTGCCAAGAAACATATAAACATAACCTTGCGTTTTTCCTTCTATTATTATTGGACTAACTGTGCATATATAATTGGAAGTTTTCCAGTGGTTCTCCACGATCGTTCCATTATGGTTCGTATTTGCTATCATTCCAATAATGTGCCTCTTTATAGTGGAATCTATATCATTAGATTTTGCTAATATTTTTTTCTGAGCGTTTGTAATAATAACTTTTGTTTCAGCCTCTGACTCCATTAAAGCGACATGAGAGATTGTTTGGAAATCAAAATATTTCTCAAGTACATCTCGGTGGCTATTTCCACGTTTTAATAATGCTGTCATTTCCTCATTTACCCTCGTATTGACAAGGCTATAATAGAGTAAAACAAATAGGACGGTTTCGATTAAAAGCGTAACAATTAAAAAGTAAAATCCGAGTTGAACAGAAATTCGTTTCATCGCGTAACTCCTTGATTTTCAGCGTCAATCCACCGGTAGCCAACTCCATACACAGTTTTTAAATGTTCGTCAATTGGAAAATTGTTCTTTCGCAATTTATCACGTAAGTTACGAATATGAGAATCCACTGTGCGATCCTCTGTATTTGTATCTAGTCCCCAAATCCGCTCAATAAGCTGATCGCGACTTAATACGTAGTTCACGTGACGTAGAAATAAACCAAGTAAAGAAAATTCAATTGGTGTAAGAAGGAGTTCTTGTTCATAAACGGAGATAAAGTGTTTCGCTTCATCCCACAAAATTCCTTTATATCGTAGTTGCTCATGTTGATTACTGCGCCGTAATACTGCTTCAATACGTGCTAATAGTTCACCTTCATGAAAAGGTTTTGTTATATAATCATCAGACCCGATTTTTAATCCTTGAATAACATCAATCGGCTGATCGCGTGCGGTTACCATAATAATAGGAACGTTACTAAACGAACGAATTCTGTTACATGTTTCCCAACCATCCATTTTCGGCATCATAATATCGAGAAGAACAAACTTAAAACTTTGGTTTTCTATATAAGAAATAGCTTCTTGTCCAGAAGTCGCACAAACGCAGTTATATCCTCTAGGAGTAAGATAAAGCGTTAATAATTCGAGCATACGTGGTTCATCATCTACAAGTAGTATATCCATCATATAATATCCTCCGTATTTGTATTCACTACTAAAAGTGTAATGCAAAATCCTGAAGAAATGGTGCAGATTATCATGCATCTGCATAATTTCTTCAGAATTGCTTGTTATTGTATAGTTGAAATTTACATTTTAGGTAAAGATTATAGGCTCAAACATGATGGGTATGGAGGCGATATAGTGAAAAAAGCAACTCGAGTTTTGAGTATGACAATAGTTGCTGTACTTGGACTTGCAGCGTGTGGACAAGCAAATACAGAGCATGAAAATCATGAATCTACAAAAGAGAAGAAAAATGAGCAGCAAAAAGATATGAAGGTGCATCATGCAGCGTTGCCACCGAAAGAAATGAATACTGGAGCATCTAGAGATTTATTAACAACAAGTTTAAAAAATGTAACACGATTAAACACAAATGATCCTGTTCAAATGGCAGTATTAACATCACAAACAATATGGCCAGCGACTCACAAAGAGAACCAACCAGGAGCGGTGATTTTAGTACCAGCTAATCAGTGGCAACTTGGAATTGCTAGTGCGGATCTCATTCATCATCCAAACAATGGACCTATTTTATTTATGAATAAAGAAAGTATTCCAGAGGCGACGTTAAAAGAAATCAAGCGGTTAAACCCACTTGGAACAAAAGATGGAACACAAATTATGGTGATGGGAGATGTAGAATCTTCCATATTAAATCAACTGAAAGAATATAAAATAAAGCAAATAAAAGAAACGGATTCAGCAAATTTTGCGAAAGATGTTGATAAAGAATATGCAGACATAACAGGGAAGTACCCAGAAAGTGTCATTATCGGTTCGTCTGAAGAAGAAGGACGCTTATATACAACACCTGCTGTGAATTGGATTGCTCATATGCCTGAACCTCTTTTATATGTAGCAAAAGATAAAGTACCTGAGGCTACAATAGAAGCGTTGAAAGCAAGAAAAGGGAAAGCAAATATATATCTTTTAGGACCTGAAAAAATTATTTCAAAAGAGGTAGAAAAACAGTTAAGTAAGCATGGAAAAGTAACGCGCATTAGCGGAGAAAATCCAACAGAAAACTCAATCGCTTTTGCAAAGTTTAAAGATAAGAAAACACAATTTGGATGGGGATTCACAAAACCAGGGCACGGCGTATCATTTGTTTCAACAGAAACTCCCGATTTAGCAATTGCTGGAGCGCCGTTTTCACATATGGGGAAACATGCACCTGTTCTATTATTAGATAAAGGGAAGGTTTCACAGCCAGTATATGATTTATTAGCTACGATTCAACCAAAATTTAAAGATGATCCAACGCTCGGGCCATATAACCACGGTTTTCTATTAGGAAATACAGAGAATATTTCGTTTGAAACGCAAGGAATACTTGACGAGAAGTTAGAGATTGTTCAAGAAAATGGTGGGGGACACGGTGGACATTAAGAGAAAAGACGTTGCATGATGCAGCGTCTTTTCATTTGGGAAAGTTTTTTATAGCAAAAAATCTGACATTCGTTATATAACAGCACTCGTGCAATCGGCCCGATTTTCTTACGGAGAAAATCAAAAAATAAGAAAAGTAGAGGAGTGTTATCTTGTTACACATAATCTAGCTCTTGGTGTTATGATTGGTACAGTAATAAGTGCAGTTTTATTCGCAGCAAATATGGCAAAGATTCACGTGAAACATTCTTATGTTGGTGAGAAAAAGATATACGCTGTTCACGGATAACTCTTCTTTGCATCGACTACAGAATTTATAAATGTATTTCAGTTTAAAGAAGATGTGACAGAAGTAGAAATTGATTTTACACACGCCCATGTATGGGATGATTCAGCTGTGGCTGCGGTTGATAAAGTTGTAGTGAAGTATGAGAAAAATGGTGTGAAAGTAAACATAACGGGATTAAATGAGCGTAGTTCAGAGCTTGTTACAAAATTGGCGAAACAAGCTGTTCGTTAAATAGGAAGAACCTTTTCGAAGGACCGAAAAGGTTCTTTTTGTATTATAATACGAGTATGATGATGAAAGGGGTTTCAGAAGATGTACAAGCAAATTATATTAGCATGTGATGGTTCAGAACACGCAATACGCGCAGCAAAACATGCCGTACATATTTCTACATTGAGTAAGGAAGTAACCGTTGAAGTTGTATACGTAGTAGATAGTAGAACAGCAAAATCAGATATTATACAGGGACAAACAAATATAGAAACAATTTCAGCTAGTCGAAAAGATAGATTAAAAGAAATTGAGATTTTATTACAGCAAGAAGGAGTTTCTTATAAAATTACGATTTTACATGGTGATCCAGGAAATACACTTGTGCAATATGTAAATACAGGAGACATTGATCTTGTAATAGTGGGGAGCAGGGGATTGAATACATTGCAAGAAATGGTACTTGGTAGTGTAAGTCATAAAATAGCAAAACGAGTGAAATGTCCGGTGATGATCGTGAAGTAACAGGCAGCAGAAATGTTGTCTGTTTTTTTGAGATAAATCTTACAAAATTGTAAGACTGTTGTTAGGGAAATCGATGTTTTGAAATTTCCTCCATTGATATGATGTAATCATCAAAGGGAAAGAATGGGGGATGTAAGAAATGAAAGCATTTCAAAGTTTAACATATAGTCAAGGAGTGAGTCTTATTTGTTTAGGGGGATTTACTACTTCGGTGACATTGGCTATTGCTATGAAAATGTTTCAGCAGATGTTTTTATAAAAGTAATGTTGTAAATAGAAGGGAAATGATTGTTATAGGCTGCAAGACAATATCACTAGACATAAATAAAAAATAGCTCTTAGCATATATCTGAATGCTAAGAGCTATTTTATTTCTTTACTTCAGCTTTTGTTCCCCACTGATTAAAGCTTTTCACTGTATCTTATAGAAGTTTTTAAGAAAAACCTCCGTTTAAGCTTGTTGTGATTTTGAAGATCCTGTGTTTAAAGTTAGAGCAAGGAATACAATCGCAAGTACACAAGATGTAAGTAATAGAATGAAACCGCCGTTCCATCCGAAAGCATCTACAATAAAGCCCATTGCAGCACTAGCAAATGCAGCACCGCCCAGGTAACCGAAGAAACCTGTTAAACCAGCAGCTGTTCCAGCGGCTTTCTTTGGTGCTAAGTCAAGGGCATGTAATCCAATGAGCATAACTGGTCCATAAATTAAGAAGCCAATTGCCACTAGTGCGATGCTATCGATGATTGGATGACCAGCCGGATTTAACCAATAAACAAGAACAGCAATGAATACACCAACCATGAATAAAATACCAGCAGGGGCACGGCGCCCTTTAAATAATTTATCGCTCATCCATCCGCAAAGGAGTGTGCCCGGAATACCAGCAAATTCGTATAATGCGTATGCTGTACGAGAACTATTATGAGTAAAGTTTTTTTCTTCTACTAAATAAGTAGGTGCCCAGTCTACAACACCGTAGCGTACGAAGTATACGAATACGTTAGCTATAGCGATGTACCATAAAAATTTGTTGTTTAGTACATAAGTAAATAAAATTTCCTTTACCGAAAGTTCGCGTTCACGATCTTTTACTCTTTCATCTGAAGGATATTCACCCGTATATTCTTCAATAGGTGGTAATCCACAAGATTGCGGTGTATCGCGCATTACAATTAATACATAGATCCCAACTAAAATTGCAAAAATACCTGGGAAGTAGAAAATGCTTTGCCAGCTACCAGCAAATAAGAATAGTCCTAATGTTACGAGTGGTCCCATAAGTCCGCCACCAACATTGTGGGCAACGTTCCAAATGGACATTTTTGTACCGCGTTCACTAATAGAGAACCAATGAACCATTGTGCGGCCACATGGAGGCCAGCCCATACCTTGTACCCAACCATTTAAAAATTGAAGAACAAACATAAGCAAAATACTTGTTGTAATAAAAGAGAATGAACCAAAGATAATATTAATGATACCGGATAAAAATAGTCCTGCCGCTAAGAAGTAGCGGGGGTTACAACGGTCGGAGACAATCCCCATAATAAATTTACTTAAGCCATATGCAATGGATACAGCAGAAAGGATAACTCCAAGTTCACCTTTGCTAAATCCTTGTTCAACAAGATAAGGCATAGCCAGTGAAAAGTTTTTGCGAACAAGGTAGTAACCTGCATAGCCAATGAAAATGCCTAAAAATACTTGTAAGCGCAGTTTGCGGTATTCGCTATCAATGCGATCAGCAGGTAAGCGCTCTGTATGCGGCGCAGGTTTAAACAACTGAGTTAAAAACATAACCTAAAAATCCTCCTCTATTATTGAAAACGTTTTATGACATAGTCTTTATACTCTCATTCCCCATGACTGTCAATATTAACTTGGTCAAAAATTATACAACTTTGCGACAAAAATGTAAACGTTTTTACAAAATAAAATTATTGACGAAATTAATTATAGGGTTTAATATTTAAATACGTTAAATATTTTATTGTTTAAATAAGAGGTGGATAACATGCCAAATGATATGACTCATATTGATAGAATTCAGGCTTTAGCATTCTCTATAGGAAAGAAAATGCAAACGGAGTTACTAGAACAAATGCAAGCATCAGGACTTACACCACCGCAATTTTATATTTTAAAAATTTTAGACCATTACGGTGCATCAAGAGCAACGAAATTGGCGAAGAAAATGTATGTGAAACCAAGCGCAATTACAGTGATGATCGATCGGTTAATCGATCAAGAATTGGTACTGCGCTACCATGACAAAGAAGATCGTCGTGTTGTTGTAATTGAGCTGACGAAGAAGGGGAAAGATGTAGTAGAAGAGGCAATGACTGCTCGTAATAAGCATATTGCAAAATACTTCTCACAGTTAGAATTACAAGAGAGAGAAGATTTACTACGCTTATTTGAAAAGTTAGAGGTAATTATTTGCGGGGAATCTGAGAAGAAAGAGACAAACTAAAAGGAATTGAGGAGATTACATGGAGCAACAAGAAAATCAGAATAGAAAGCTGTTGTTAATCGGTCTAGTTATTGCCATGTTATTTGCTGCATTAGATGGAACAATCGTTGGTACAGCAATGCCGCGAATTGTTGGCGATCTAGGCGGATTAAGTTTAATGACATGGTTAACAACGGCATATATGTTAACATCAACAACAGTTGTACCAATTGCAGGTAAGTTAGCGGATTTATTAGGACGTCGTAACGTATATATTACAGGATTAATCATTTTTATGGTTGGTTCAGCACTTTGCGGTATGGCGAATGGTATGACTGAGTTAATTATTTTCCGTGGTATTCAAGGGCTTGGTGGCGGTATTATGATGCCAATGGCGATGATTATTATCGGGGATATGTTTACAGGGAAAGAACGTGCGAAATGGCAAGGAATCTTTGGAGCGTTATATGGTCTTGCTTCCGTAATTGGACCGCAAGTGGGCGGTTGGATTGTTGATGCTGTCAACTGGAGATGGGTATTCTATATCAACTTGCCAGTCGGTATTTTGGCGACAATCTTTATTGCAATGGGATTAAAAGGACATAAACAAACAGGTCCAATTAAAATTGATATCGCTGGTATTTTCACGATGATTCTTGGTGTTGTGACTTTATTACTTGCACTAACGTTTGGCGGGAAAGACTATGCTTGGGATTCTTGGCAAATCATTGGATTATTTGCACTTGCTATCATTGGTATAGTAAGCTTCATCATTGTTGAAACGAAGGCGGAAGAACCAATTTTACCAATGCATTTCTTTAAAAACCGTACATTTACACTATTAAATGCAATTGGTTTCTTTATGAGTATTGGAATGTTTGGTGCAATTATGTTCGTTCCATTCTTTATGCAAGGTATTGTTGGCGTAAGTGCGGCTGAATCTGGAACGATAATGACACCAATGATGATTACGATGATTGTGATGAGTATTATTGGTGGTCAGCTTGTATTAAAGGTAGGCGTAAAACCACAAATTATTACAGGTATGCTCATTATGGCTGGCGGTTTTTGGTTATTAACAACAATGGATATGCATACAACTAAACTTATTGCAACATCATATATGATGATTATCGGTTTAGGAATGGGTCTTGTAATGCCGACATTAACATTAGCATTACAAGAAAGTTTCCCGAAAAAGGATCTTGGAGTTGTAACATCTTCAAGTCAGTTCTTCCGTCAAATCGGTGGGACGTTCGGAATTACGATTTTAGGTTCTATTATGAATAATACGTCAGGTACAACATTGACAAATAAATTAGTTCCTGTACTAGATACATTCCCAGCAGAAGCGGGACAAATGGTAACGAAGTTTAAAGATATGATTCATACAGATCCACAAAGTTTATATTCTATGCTATTTAGCCCAGAAGCATTAAAACAAATGCCAGAAGCATTCTCAAATAGCATTGTACCAATTTTGAAAACATCTTTAGTGGATTCACTTCATAGTGTATTCCTAACAGGATTAGTCTTTATCGTAGTTGGTGCCGTATTTACAATCTTCTTACAAAAAATTAAGCTTTCTAATCGTAAAAAAGGTGCAGAAGAACCTGCTACTGAAGTAGAAGAGAAAGATACAAACGTATCTTACTCATAATAAGAAAAAAGCATCGCCTTATGGTGGTGCTTTTTTAGTGTATAACATATAATCTTTTTTAGTTATAAATGATTGACGTATTTTTGTAAATGAGTTATATTATTTTCTGTAAACGGTTACATGAAATGGAGAGGGAAGAGAATGAGTACGATTAAAGATGTTGCGAAATTAGCGGGAGTATCTGTTGCGACCGTTTCCAGGGTGTTAAATAAGAACGGATATGTTCACGAAGATACATTAAAAAAAGTGGAACGAGCAATTGAACTGTTGGATTATAAGCCTAGTACAGTAGCACGTTCTTTATATAATAAAAAATCTCGCTTAATTGGTTTGGTTGTTCCAAATATCGTGAATCCATTCTTTCCAGAAGTTGCACGTGCCGTAGAGGATGTAGCACATAAGCAAGGATACACAGTTGTACTTTGTAATTCTGATGAAAGTTTAGAGAAAGAGAAACAATATATTGATGTGCTCAGACAAAATAATGTTGATGGGTTTATTGTGGCAACGAACCCACAAAATAGTATGAATTACATGAACTTGTCTGTGCCAGTTGTGGCAATTGACCGCATGTTTAATGAGCGTATTCCGACGGTATATGCAGATAACTATGCGGGAAGTCAAGAAGCAACAAAGTTACTGTTAGAAAAAGGGTGTCAACATATTGCGCATATTCGTGGACCGCGCGATGTGAGTACAGCAAATGAGCGTTTTGAAGGTTTTGTAGATGTTATTACGCAATATGGGCTTTCTTATATGATTGCAGAAAGTACGTTTGATCCGGCAGATAGCGAATGTGTGGCAATGGAATTGTTAGAAGAGTATCCGCATATCGATGGCATTGTAGCTGGAAATGATTTGATTGCCATTGGGGTAGTGAAAGCGGCATTACAAAAAGGAATTTCCATTCCAGATGATTTACAAATTATTGGATTTGATGGTATTTCTTTAACAGAAATGATGTATCCATCTCTTACAACAGTTGCACAACCTATTTATGAAATGGGACGAATTGCAACAGAATTATTGCTAGAGCAAATGGAAGGAAATCAATTAGAAACCGAACATTATCGTTTACCGATTGAAATTATAGAACGAAATACAACGAAGTAAGGAGATGAGATATATGCCAAACATTGCAGTAGTCGGCAGTATTTCAATGGATTTAGTCGCTGTTTCAAAAAAGCGACCAAAAGCAGGAGAAACAGTGATTGGAGAAACATTTCATACAGTGCCTGGAGGAAAAGGAGCAAACCAAGCTGTTGCTGCAGCTAGATTAGGTGCAAATGTGGCAATGGTAGGTGCTGTAGGAAATGATGATTATGGTAAACTAGTTAGAAAAAATTTAGAGAATGACCGTGTTTTTATCGACTATGTGGTACCGGTTACAGATGAAACGACAGGAATTGCTCATATTGTTTTAGCGGAAGAAGACAACAGTATTGTCGTTGTACAAGGAGCAAATCGTCTTGTGAATGAACAAATTGTTGATCGTGCGAAAGATCTTCTTGTAAAAGCTGATATGGTTGTTCTTCAGCTGGAAATTCCGCTAGAAACAGTGGAATACGTTCTTGATATTTGTGAAGAACACAAAATTCCGGTTATGTTAAATCCAGCTCCGGCACAAGTATTGCCAGTAGATATTTTAGAAAAGGCGACGTATATTACACCGAATGAGCATGAATGCCGCATTGTATTAGATGATTTTACGTCACCAATTGAAGAGTTACTTGCGAAATATCCAAATAAGTTACTGATGACAGAAGGTGGGAAAGGTGTTCGTTTCCATAATGGTACAGAGATTGTTCATGTACCAAGTATTGATGTTGAAGTAGTGGATACAACAGGAGCAGGTGATACTTTTAACGGTGCATTAGCGGTTGCACTTTCCGAAGGTGAGACATTACAAAAAGCAATCCGCTTTGCAAACATTGCCGGTGGTCTTTCTGTAACAAAGTTAGGGGCACAAGGTGGTATGCCAACAAGAGAAAAGGTAAGAGAAGTGCAGGTGATTGTTGGATGAAGAAGCATGGTGTATTAAATAGTGAAATTGCTGCGGTACTTGCTTCCCTTGGACATACGGATACAATTGTGATTGCTGATTGTGGTTTACCTATTCCAGATGGTGTAAAGCGAATTGATTTAGCTGTAGAACTTGGAAAACCATCGTTTCTAGAGGTGTTACAAGTTGTGATAGACGACATGGCAGTTGAAAAACTAACATTAGCAGAAGAGATTACGATCAATAATGCAGAAGTAAACAGAGAAGTTGAAGCACGTTTAAAAGAAGCTGCTTTTGAATACGTATCGCATGAACAGTTTAAAGAACGCACAAAACGGGCAAAGGCAGTTATTCGTACGGGAGAAGCAACGCCATATGCGAATGTTATTTTACATGCCGGCGTGATTTTTTAATAAAGGGATGTGATGAGAATGCGTATTGAAATGAAAAATATTTCAAAAGCGTTCAATGGTAATCCTGTTTTAAAAAACGCACAGTTTAGTATTGAAACAGGAGAAGTCCATGCACTGATGGGGGAAAATGGAGCGGGAAAATCAACGCTCATGAAAATTTTAACAGGTGTATATACGAAAGATAGTGGTCAAGTCACGATTGATGGGCAAGAATGGACATTTAAAAACGCAAAAGAAGCTGAGGAATACGGAATTGCTTTTATTCATCAAGAGCTGAACATATTACCGAACTTAACAGTTGCTGAAAATATGTTTCTTGGGAAAGAGTTGATGTACGGCAAAACAGGCATTTTACGTACACGGCAAATGAATGGGTTAGCGCAGCAACAATTAGCAAGTCTTGGGCTTCACGTAAAAGGGGCTATGCTTGCTGGGGAATTATCAGTTGGACAGCAGCAAATTATTGAAATTGGTAAGGCCTTAATGACAAATGCGAGCGTTATTATTATGGACGAGCCGACAGCAGCCTTAACGGACCGCGAAATTGAAACACTCTTTACGGTTATTAATAAATTACGTAAAGAAGGCGTATCGTTCGTCTACATTTCACATCGCATGGAAGAAATCTTTTCTATTTGTGATGCTATTACGATTTTACGTGATGGGGAATATGTTGGAACGAGGTTAATTCCAGAAACATCATTTGATGAAGTAGTGAGTATGATGGTTGGTCGCAGCATCGGTGAGCGCTATCCGGAGCGCGATGCGAAGATCGGTGAAGTTATTTTTGAAATGCGTAACGCAACGAAAAAAGGGAAGTTTGAAAATATTTCGTTTCAAGTGAGAAAAGGTGAAATTCTCGGTGTCGCTGGATTAATGGGAGCTGGCCGCACTGATATTATGAAGGCGATATTTGGACATGAACCGTTAGATTCGGGCCAAATATTTATGAATGGGCAAGAAGTGAAAATTGATAGTCCAATTGATGCAATACGGCAGCGAATTGCCTTTATTACAGAAGATCGAAAATCAGAAGGGCTTGTCTTAGATTTTTCTATTCGTGAAAATTTAGCATTGCCAAATCTAGAAAGTCTCTCAAAAGGTAGTGTGATGGATAAAGGAGTAGAAGCACAGTTCACAGAGGATATGATGAAGCTTCTCAATGTAAAAGCGGCAAATGGTGAACAAGCCGTCAAATCACTTTCTGGTGGAAATCAACAAAAGATTGTTATTGCAAAATGGCTAGGAATCCATCCGCAGCTGTTAATTTTAGATGAACCAACACGGGGCGTTGATGTTGGAGCAAAAAAAGAAATTTACTCTATTATGAACAAGCTTACAAAGCAGGGGGATGCGGTTATTATGGTTTCATCCGAACTTCCAGAAGTTTTAGGAATGAGCGATCGTGTCCTTGTTATTCATGAAGGAAAAGTAGGCGGTATTTTAGAGAAAGATAAAGCAACACAAGAGTCCATTATGGCATTAGCTACAGGGGGAGAGTAAGTTATGGCTAAAAAGGGGAATATATTGCAGCAGCTAGGTTCTTTAATTGGATTGGCACTGATTATTGTAGTTATTACAGCATTAAATCCAGCATTTATTGAAATACCAAATTTATTTAATATTTTACGCCAAGTATCGATTAATGCACTCATTGCATTTGGAATGACCTTCGTTATTTTAACTGGGGGTATTGACTTATCGGTAGGTTCTATTTTAGCATTATCAAGTGCACTTGTTGCTGGAATGATGACAAGTGGCATGGATCCGTTCCTTGCAATGGCAGTTGGATTATTGGCTGGGCTTGTAATGGGAATTGTAAACGGTATCATCATTGCGAAAGGAAAAGTGGCACCATTTATTGCGACATTAGCAACAATGACCATTTTCCGAGGACTCACGCTTGTTTATATGGACGGACGTCCGATCACTGGCCTTGGTGATCACTTAATGTTTCAAATGTTTGGCCGTGGTTACTTCCTTGGTATTCCCGTACCAGCTGTAACGATGATGATTGCTTTTGCTGCATTGTACTTTATTTTAAAGAAGACAACATTTGGTCGCCGTACTTTTGCAATTGGTGGAAATGAAGAAGCAGCGGCATTATCAGGTATTAATGTAACAAGAATAAAAGTAATGATTTATGGTCTTTCTGGAATTCTGGCAGCGCTTGCGGGTATTGTGTTAACATCACGCTTAGATTCTGCACAGCCAACTGCTGGTTCTTCTTACGAATTAGATGCAATTGCTGCAGTTGTATTAGGAGGAACAAGTCTTTCTGGTGGAAGAGGTTGGATTGTCGGCACGTTCATTGGTGTACTGATTATCGGTGTACTAAATAACGGTCTAAATTTATTAGGTGTATCTTCTTTCTTCCAACAAGTTGTAAA
Organism: Bacillus sp. 95MFCvi2.1; assembly: GCF_000374965.1. Taxonomy (NCBI): domain Bacteria; kingdom Bacillati; phylum Bacillota; class Bacilli; order Caryophanales; family Bacillaceae; genus Bacillus; species Bacillus sp. 95MFCvi2.1. Next base: position 141,009 of record NZ_KB895698.1, read on the forward strand.
AGGGCTTGTGATCTTACTTGCTGTATTAATTGATCGTCGAAAAGAAGCATAATGGAGGGACAATTCATGAAAAAATGGTTACTTGTACTCGTTGCACTCATAATGGCAATCACTGCTGGTTGTTCAATGGAACCACCGGAATGGGCGAAGGATTCTAGCGATAAAAGTCGAAATAAAACTATTAAAGTTGGATTTTCTGTTTCAACTTTAAACAATCCATTTTTCGTTACGTTGAAAAAAGGGGCAGAAAAGAAGGCGAAAGATAGTGGCATTGAGTTAATTGCTGTTGATGCACAAAATGATGCAGCGAAGCAAACGAATGATGTTGAGGATTTAATTCAAAAAGGCGTTGATGTAGTTGTCATTAACCCTACAGATTCAGATGCAGTTGCTTCAGCAGTAAGTGCAGCGAATGCAGCAAACATCCCTGTTATTACAGTAGATCGTGTTGCAAACTCAGGAAAAGTTGTTTCACACATCGCATCAAATAATGTAGAAGGTGGAAGCATGGCTGGTGACTACATTCGTGAGCTTGTTGGTGAAGGTGCAAATGTTGCTGAGTTAGAAGGGATTCCTGGATCATCCGCTGCTCGTGAGCGTGGGAAAGGATTCCATAAAGTTGCCGATAAGGGACTAAAAGTTGTTGCAAAGCAAGCCGCAGACTTTGACCGTGCCAAAGGATTATCAGTTATGGAAAACATATTGCAGGCAAATAATGATATAAAAGCAGTGTTTGCTCATAATGATGAAATGGCATTAGGTGCGCTGGAAGCATTAAAATCTGCTGGAAAAACAGATGTGGTTGTTGTTGGATTTGATGCTACAGATGATGCTGTGAAAGCGGTTAATGACGGACGTATGACAGCAACTGTTGCGCAAAAACCAGAATTAATCGGAGAGAAAGCGATGGAAACAGCCAGACAAGTGAACCAAGGTAAAAAAGTGGAAAAATTCATTCCGATTGAATTAGAGCTTATTAAGAAAAAATAAAATATAAACTTACATTTAGGAAGGAAGAAAAACAAATGAAATTTTTTATTGATACAGCAAACATTGATGAAATTAAAGAGGCAAATGATTTAGGCGTATTAGCAGGTGTAACAACAAATCCATCACTTGTAGCAAAAGAAGGCGTAGATTTCCATGAACGTATTCGTGAAATTTGCAGCGTTGTAACAGGACCTGTAAGTGCAGAAGTTATTAGCCTAGAATCAGATAAAATGATTGAAGAAGGAAAAGAATTAGCAAAAATTGCTCCAAACGTTGTTGTAAAAGTACCAATGACAAAAGAAGGCTTAAAAGCAGTAAAAGCATTCTCTGATTTAGGAATTCGTACAAACGTTACGTTAGTATTCTCTGCAGTACAAGCATTGCTTGCAGCACGTGCAGGTGCAACGTACGTATCTCCATTCTTAGGTCGTTTAGATGATATCGGTCATAATGGTATGGACTTAATTCGCCAAATCGCTGATATCTTTGTAATTCATGACATTAAAACAGAAATTATCGCAGCATCTGTACGCCATAGCGTTCACGTAACAGACGCAGCATTAAACGGTGCACACATTGCAACAATTCCGGCAAACGTAATTGGCGCATTAGTGAAACATCCGTTAACAGATCAAGGAATTGAGAAATTCTTAGCTGATTGGGAGAAAACACAAGGGAAATAAAGTGAAACTTCCATCTGTGAAGGATTGCTCCCCGTTTATGAGGGGGAAACAAAAACTACCAAGGTTAGCATTACGTTAACCTTGGTAGTTTTTTTGTTTGTAAAATAATGAATAAAAGAATTTTCATGCAATTGTGCATATTGTCTTTTAAATTTTCTATCTAAGTTATTTAATATATAATAAATAACTCTTTTTTGTGAGTTTTTTTGATACGAGGTAAATAATCAGTACAGGGTCTGACCAGAGGACTGGAGGGCATGATTCTATAAGGGAATAATTACTATTCCATGATTATAGAACTATGTCTTTTTTATTGTATATAGAAGGGGGGATAAATCGATATTATAGAACTCGTATATGTTGTTACTTTCATATTACCAATTATCTGAATTTTAAGTCTTGTACAATTAATAAGGGAGGAAATAGTAATGAAAAGAAAAGCACCGTTTAAAGTATTTTCATCTTTGGCAATCACGACAATGCTTGGTTGCACATTTGCACTTGGTACATCATCAGCATATGCGGAAACAACATCTCAGTCAAAAGGAAGTATTTCAACAACTCCAATTGATAACAATTTAATTCAAGAAGAGCGCTTGGCTGAAGCTTTAAAAGAACGTGGAACGATTGATCAATCAGCATCAAAAGAAGAGACACAAAAGGCTGTGGAGCACTATATTGAAAAAAAGAAGGGTGATCAGCCAAATAAAGAAATTCTTCCGGGTGACCCTGCTAAAGAGGCATCTGATTTCGTGAAAAAAGTAAAAGAAAAAAAGATGGAAGAAAAAGAAAAAGTGAAGGAGTCTGTAGAAAATGCTAGCCCAGAGCAAACGCCTTCACAAAATAAAAAACAGTTAAATGGAAAAGTACCAACTTCTCCAGCAAAGCAGGCTCCATATAACGGAACTGTACGTACAGATAAAGTACTTGTACTACTTGTAGAGTTTAGTGATTATAAACATAATAATATTGAGCAAAGCCCTGGTTATATGTATTCGAACGACTTTAGTAGAGAGCATTATCAAAAAATGTTATTCGGTAATGAACCATTCACGTTATTCAATGGTTCAAAAGTAAAAACATTTAAACAATATTATGAAGAACAATCTGGTGGTAGTTATACGACAGATGGTTATGTGACAGAATGGTTGACTGTTCCTGGGAAAGCAGCAGATTACGGAGCAGATGGTAAAACTGGTCATGATAATAAAGGACCTAAAGGGCCACGTGACCTTGTGAAAGAAGCATTAAAAGCAGCAGCAGAGAAAGGATTAGATTTATCTCAATTTGACCAGTTTGATCGTTATGATACAAATGGTGATGGAAATCAAAATGAACCAGACGGTGTAATTGATCATTTAATGGTCATTCATGCTGGGGTTGGTCAAGAAGCTGGTGGAGGTAAAGTAGGTGATGATGCGATTTGGTCACATCGTTCTAAATTAGCACAAGATCCAGTTGCAATTGAAGGAACAAAGTCAAAAGTTTCGTATTGGGATGGAAAAGTTGCTGCACATGATTACACAATTGAGCCTGAGGATGGTGCAGTTGGCGTATTCGCTCATGAATTTGGTCATGATCTTGGTTTACCAGATGAATATGATACGAATTATACTGGAACTGGATCACCTGTAGAATCATGGTCATTAATGAGTGGTGGTAGTTGGACAGGAAAAATCGCAGGAACAGAGCCAACAAGTTTTTCACCGCAAAATAAAGATTTCTTACAAAAAAATATGGATGGAAACTGGGCAAAAATTGTAGAAGTAGATTACGATAAAATAAAACGTGGAGTAGGTTTCCCTACATATATTGATCAAAGTGTTACAAAATCTAATCGTCCAGGTCTTGTACGTGTAAACTTACCTGAGAAAAGTGTTGCAACGATTAAAACTGGATTTGGCAAGTATGCTTACTACAGTACAAGAGGCGATGATATGCATACAACATTAGAAACGCCATTGTTTGATTTAACGAAAGCAGCTAACGCGAAATTTGATTATAAAGTAAACTATGAACTTGAAGCAGAATGTGATTTTATTGAAATACATGCTGTGACAGAAGATGGAACAAAAACATTAATCGATAAACTAGGCAATAAAGTAGTAAAAGGTGATAAAGATACGACAGAAGGAAAATGGATTGATAAATCATATGATTTAAGTCAATTTAAAGGGAAGAAAGTGAAATTGCAATTTGATTATATTACAGATCCTGCTGTAGCATATAAAGGATTTGCAATGGATAATGTGAATGTAACAGTCGATGGAAAAGTAGTATTTTCAGATGATGCAGAAGGACAAGCGAAAATGAAGTTAAATGGTTTTGTCGTTTCTGATGGAACAGAAAAGAAACCACATTATTATTATTTAGAGTGGAGAAACTATGCTGGATCAGATGAAGGGTTAAAAGTAGCGAGAGGTCCAGCATATAATACTGGTCTTGTTGTTTGGTATGCAGATGATAGTTTTAAAGATAACTGGACTGGTCAACATCCTGGTGAAGGCTTCCTTGGTGTTGTTGATTCTCACCCGGAGGCATTTGTTGGAAGTTTAAATGGAAAACCAGTATACGGTAATACAGGGTTGCAAATTGCAGATGCTGCATTTTCACTTGATCAAACACCGGCGTGGAATGTAAATTCATTTACACGTGGACAATTTAATTACCCAGGCTTACCAGGTGTTGCAACATTTGATGATTCTAAAGTATACAGTAACACTCAAATTCCTGATGCGGGACGAAAAGTGCCGCAATTAGGGCTGAAATTCCAAGTTGTTGGGCAAGCTGATGATAAGTCGGCAGGAGCTATTTGGATTCGTCGTTAATAGATTAGTAATAAAATAGAAAAGTACGTTCTTCGTAAAAAGAACGTACTTTTTTATTTTGTGTAATACACATTGTTTACCTATATACAGTCTATCAAATGGTGTAGGGAAAAGGAATATTTCCGAGGAAATTGTCGAGACATAGTTGGTATTTATACATTTTTTTGAAAAATGAGTGAAGAGTGTATCAAGCTGATTGGTATAGAAGAAAGACGAGTTTCAGCAAGTTACAATGAGTAGTATTCGGATACGATTATTACTGAAAAGTAAAAAAGAACAAGCGGAATTTTTAAATATATGAAATGAAAATACATTTTTTTGATATAGAGATAAATAGAGTTTGCTCCTTTTTTTGTTGTTTATAAATACATATATTTCAAGTTTTTACTGATTTTGAATCTAAAAAATAATTATTTATAAAAAACAAAATTATATATTGATTTTGTTTTTTATTTTGAGTAAAATTCAAAGGAATTAATTAAGATAGTGATAGTTTAATAGTTTAATTGAAATCCTTTTTTAGGAAGGAAATGTAGAGAATATTTGTAAAGTTATATATAGGGAGGGTGAAATAATTGACAGCATTGAAAAAATTATCAGCTTTTGTGAAAAGTAGTATTGTTTTATTATGTGTAGCATGTATGTATTTTGCTATACCAACTGCACATGCAAGTGCGGAGACAGTTAAGATTTATCTTGATCCAGGTCATGGGGGAACAGATACAGGAGCGGTTGGAAATGGTTTGCGAGAAAAGGATTTAACATTAGATATCGCATTACGTATTCGTAACATTTTAAATGCAGAGTATACAGGTCATGAAATTAAAATGAGTCGTACAAGTGATGTATATCCTACGTTAACACAGCGAACAACTGATGCAAATAATTGGGGAGCAAATTTCTTCTTATCTGTACATATTAACAGTGGTGGTGGCTCTGGTTATGAAGATTATAGTTATCCAAATGCAGGAGCACCAACTACGACTTACCAGAATATAATTCATCAGGAAATTATGAAAACAACTGACCTTGATGATAGAGGGATCAAAACAAATAATTTCCATGTGTTAAGAGAAACGAATATGCCAGCAGTATTAACTGAAAATGGGTTTATTGATCGAGCAGAAGATGCTCAAAAATTAGGTAATGCAACATTTAGAGAACAACTTGCAAGAGGGCATGTAAATGGTTTAGTAAAGGCATTTGGATTACAGAAGAAAACATTCTTAGTTCGTGTGAAAACAGAAGAATTATATTATTATAATCAACCTGATTGGAATGCAAAGGCTGGTACTGTGAAAAAAGGTGATGTATTCACTGTTGTGGCAACGGTAACTGTAAATGGTTCAAAAATGTATAAGCTAAAATCAGGAAGCTATATAACTGCTAATCCTTCGTATATTGAGGTTTTATAATAAAGATTTGATTGAAAAAAGACAATGATGAGCTAATTCATCATTGTCTCTTTTATTTTTCCTCTGAAATAAATCATTCCAGCAAATGTGAGTAAGAATGCTGTTCCAATTACAAAGCTTACGCTCGGTGATGCCCCGATTGCTCCAACTGTAAAGGATCCAGCGACAACACCTAATGAGAAGAATGCGTAAAATAATCCGAATGCCTTCCCGCGTTTATCTTCAGTTGTATTTTCAACGAGTAAAGCATTAATAGATGGGAAGAGGATGGCGAATCCAATTCCGTAAATCATCATAACAACAAAGAGCATACCTTTTGTTGTAAATATGCCAAGTAATGATAAGGCAAGTGCCATGACTGCAATACCAATTAGCATCATTTTTGAACGGTCAAAGCGATCATAAATACGATTTGTTGGCAGTAGGAAGAAGAGGATGGCAGTAATCCCAAATACACTTAGCATCATGCCTGTTGTAGATGCTTTGAGTGCTAGTGCTTCTACTTTTACCGGTAACATATATGTGACGATTCCTTGTGAAAACATTAATGTAAAAGCGCCAATATATGCTTGTAATAATGGTTCGGATTTTAGTAATCCTATCATATCTTCTTTGTTCATCATTTGCGTCCGTGATGTGTCTTTTCTAGTCACATTGGTTGGTAATAAGAACAGGGATACGATTGTCCCGAATACCATTAAGATAGAAATCGTAACAAAGACCCACTCTACACCTGCGGTTGCTTTCATAATTCCACTGAAAGCAGGGCCAACGATAGCTGCTGTTCCGACAGCGGCACCAGATAGTGCCATTGCTTTTCCTTGTTTTGTAGATTTCGTTTGTTTAGATAGGAAAGTAAAGGCTGCAGGGATTAAGAAGCCATCACTAAATCCGTGTAAAAAGCGAACGATGAGTAATTGCTCGCCGCTTTGAACAACAGTATACAATAACACTATGAGACTCGTAATTCCCATACTCATATAGAGTACTTTCTTTGCGCCAAATTTATCAACAGATGCACCTGCGATAATATTGCCAATCATATTGGCAAACGAGTACATACCTACAACGAGACCGATAATAAGAGGGGTTCCCCCGAGGCTTTGCGCGTAAGTACTCATAATTGGTAATTGTGAAAATGTATCTAAAAACGCTACGATAACAATAAAATAAATGAAATATTTCAAGCGATGTTCACCTCTCCTCTGCTATTATGGCATAATGCGAATTTCGCCTGCAATGAAATTGAATTAACAGATGTGGAAAAAAGTACAAAGTGACAAAAAAGTGAACTTTTTTTTGTTAAAATTTAGTGAAAACCAGATTGATTTTTTGAAATATATGGATAAGAGTACTATAATAGATTGGTAAACTTCACCAGGTTAAGTATATATACATAGAGAGGGATGCATAAAATGAAAGCATTACTTTGGCATAATCAACGTGATGTAAGAGTAGAAGAAGTTCCAGAACCAGCTGTACGATCAGGAGCAGTGAAGATCAAAGTTAAATGGTGTGGTATTTGTGGAACAGATTTACATGAATATTTAGCAGGACCTATTTTTATTCCAACAGAAGAACATCCACTAACACACGTGAAAGCACCTGTTATTTTAGGTCACGAGTTTAGTGGTGAAGTTGTTGAAATCGGTGAAGGTGTTACGAATCATAAAGTAGGGGACCGCGTTGTTGTAGAACCTATTTATTCTTGTGGTAAATGTGAAGCTTGTAAACATGGTCATTATAACGTTTGTGAACAACTTGTTTTCCATGGTCTTGGTGGAGATGGCGGTGGCTTCTCTGAATATACTGTAGTACCAGCAGATATGGTTCACCATATCCCAGATGAAATGACTTATGAACAAGGTGCACTTGTAGAACCAGCAGCAGTTGCAGTTCATGCAGTGCGTCAAAGTAAGTTAAAAGAAGGCGAAGCTGTAGCTGTATTTGGCTGTGGACCAATCGGACTTCTTGTTATCCAAGCTGCTAAAGCTGCAGGTGCAACACCTGTTATCGCAGTTGAACTTTCTAAAGAACGTCAAGAGTTAGCAAAATTAGCAGGTGCTGATTACGTATTAAATCCAGCAGAGCAAGATGTGGTAGCAGAAATCCGTAACTTAACAAATGGTTTAGGCGTAAATGTTAGCTTCGAAGTAACAGGAGTTGAAGTTGTACTTCGTCAAGCAATTGAAAGCACAAGCTTTGAAGGACAAACTGTAATCGTCAGTGTCTGGGAAAAAGATGCGACAATTACTCCAAACAACTTAGTATTAAAAGAAAAAGAAGTTGTAGGTATTCTTGGATACCGTCACATCTTCCCATCTGTTATTAAATTAATTAGCTCTGGTCAAATTCAAGCAGAGAAATTAATTACGAAAAAAATTACAGTGGATCAAGTTGTAGAAGAAGGATTTGAAGCGCTTGTAAAAGATAAAAAACAAGTGAAGATTCTTGTTTCACCTAAATAATATATAATATAGAAGAAAGTAGTCTTTTTCTAGAAATAGAAGAAGGCTACTTTTTTGTGGATAGAAAGGTGATAGACTTTCCTTTGACTAAATTGTTTAAGTAGGAAGGGAGAGTTACATGGTTTCATTTTTACTAACTTTGAAACGAATGCCAAAAGCTTGTTCAAGAGCGTGGAAAGATAAAGAATTTCAAGTGTTATTTGTATTAACGATTATAACGTTACTATCAGGGACTATTTTTTACAGTACGGTAGAAGGATTACGCACGATTGATGCATTATATTTTAGCGTTGTTACATTAACGACAGTTGGCTATGGAGATTTTAGCCCGCAAACAGACTTTGGAAAAATCTTTACGATTTTCTATATTTTCATTGGAATTGGTTTAGTGTTTGGATTTATTCATAAGCTAGCAGTAAATGTTCAATTATCAAGTATATTATCAGGGCGAAAGAAAAAATAGAAGCAATCAGGATATGCACCTGATTGCTTCTATTTTTTACAATATTTTAGCTGTTTCTTTGCAGGAATTTAATATTCGTTTACTATAATGCAAATGAAACATATTATCCATAGAATTATAACAATGTGAATATTCACATTGTTTGTTTTCTCAATAGAAATGAGTAGAAAGGTGGGATATTCTAATCGTAGGTTAACCATATGATTTGAATTACATATTCCAAGTAAATTAAATATAAACGGAGGTTTTCATATGAAAAAGAAAGTATTAGCCTTAGCAGCAGCTATTACATTAGTAGCACCATTGCAAAGTGTAGCGTTTGCCCATGAAAATGAGGGCGGAAATAAGGTAAGAGTAATTCAATATTGGTCTGCTGAAGATACACATGCAGAAGGTGTAAACTCCCATTTATGGATTGTCAATCGTGCAATTGATATTATGTCTCGTAATACAACGGTTGTAAAACAAGACCAAGTTGCATTATTAAATGAATGGCGTACAGAGTTAGAGAATGGTATATATGCTGCTGATTATGAAAACCCTTATTATGATAACAGTACATTTGCTTCTCATTTCTACGATCCTGATACAGGGAAGACATATATACCTTTTGCTAAGCAGGCAAAAGAAACTGGGGCTAAATATTTTAAACTTGCTGGTGAAGCCTATCAAAAGCAAGAAATAAAACAAGCATTCTTCTATTTAGGCTTATCACTTCATTACTTAGGAGATGTAAATCAACCAATGCATGCAGCAAACTTTACAAATCTTTCTTATCCACAAGGTTTCCACTCCAAATATGAAAATTTTGTAGATACAATAAAGAATAATTATAAAGTGGCTGATGGAAATGGATATTGGAATTGGAAAGGAGTAAATCCTGAAGACTGGATTCATGGAGCCGCTGTAGCTGCTAAGCAAGATTATGCTGGTATTGTAAATGGCACTACAAAAGATTGGTTCGTAAGAGCGGCAGTTTCACAAGAATATGCAGATAAATGGCGTGCAGAAGTTACACTAACAACAGGAAAACGTTTAGTAGAAGCACAGCGTGTCACAGCGGGATATATTCAGCTTTGGTTTGATACGTATGTAAATCGCTAGAACGCTTGGTTACTTCTTAGTTAAAAAACATATACGTATAATGATTCATGATCCAGTACAGGCAATCACTTCTATTGAAATAGTTAAAAAGTTTCTTCGTAAAGAAGAAACTTTTTTTGTTTAGGCACAGGAAAATGATAGTTTCTTTCCAATATGTATAAGACATATATATAGAAGGGGAGAGAAAAATGTGGAGCGTAACATGTTTCAAAAGGTTCCCTTACCATGCGCATTTCTTGATGAAGAAGCGTTAGAAAGAAATATTGAGTCAATTGTTCAATTGTGCGGAGGAAAGAAAGTTCGTATTGCTAGTAAATCGTTACGATCTGTTCCAGTGATGAAGAAAATTTTAGCCTCTAATAGTTGTTTTCAAGGCATTATGTGTTTTTCACCACGAGAAGTAATATTCTTAATAAAACAAGGATTTAATGATTTGTTGCTTGGATATCCTGTACATGATGAACAAGCACTTCAAGAAATTAGTTTGCTTACAAAACAAGGATTTATAATCACTTGTATGGTAGATTGCATAGAACATATTGCTTATTTAGAGAAAATTGCAATAGAAACAGGTGGACGCTTTCAAACTTGTATTGATATCGATATGAGTAGTCATTTTTTTCAGTTTCATTTTGGTGTTAGACGTTCTCCTATACGTACTACCTCTGAGGCTTTAAACGTTATTGAAAAAGCAATTCAATCTTCCGTTTTACAAATAGACGGTGTAATGGGCTATGAGGCACAGATTGCAGGAGTTGGGGACGATGTACCAAAGCAAGGTTTTAAAAATAAAATAGTTTCTTATTTAAAGAGAAAATCTGTATTTGAAGTGATGGAACGTAGACAGAGCGTTGTACGAGCATTGCAAGAACAAGGAATTACACTTCGTTTTGTAAATGGAGGAGGCACAGGAAGTATAAAAACGACAATGCAAGATGAATCCGTTACAGAGATTACAATAGGTTCTGCTTTTTACTCTCCCAAGCTCTTTGATTACTATAAAGATATTAGATTTGAACCAGCTGTTGGCTTTGCGTTGCCGATTGTTAGACAACCAAGCCAACATATATATACTTGCCTCGGTGGCGGATATATGGCTTCAGGAGCAGTTGGGAAAGACAAACAGCCTGAGATTTGGGAGCCAAGTGGGGCAAAGTTGTTAGCTTTAGAGGGAGCTGGAGAAGTACAAACGCCCGTTTATTATGATGGTTCAGAACATCTAACGGTTGGGGATGGCATGTTATTTCGGCATAGTAAAGCCGGAGAACTATGTGAGCGTTTCTCATCGTTACATCGTATTGTAGGTAACAAAGTGATAGGGGAGTATTCAACATACCGGGGGGATGGCCAATGCTTTCTGTAAAAGGGCAGAAATGGAGAAATTGGGCAGGGAATGTAGAAGGGAATCCACAATATACGATGTATCCAAAATATATACAAGATGTGATAGAAGTAGTAAAGTTTGCAAAGGAACAGGGAAAGAGAATTCGTGTTGTTGGATCAGGACACTCCTTTACACCTCTTGTTCAAACAGAGGAAATTCTAATTTCTTTAGATGAGCTACAAGGGATAGTAGACGTGGATTCACAATCATTCATAGTAGAAGTATGGGGCGGAACAAAGTTATATAACTTAGGAAAAATGCTGGAAGACAAAGGATACGCGCAGGAAAATTTAGGAGATATTGATTCGCAATCTATTGCAGGAGCAATTAGTACAGGAACGCATGGAACAGGTATTCAATTTGGTAGTTTGGCAACACAAGTAGTAGAAGTTACAGCTGTGCTGGCATCTGGAGAAATTATTGTTTGTTCTGAGAAAGAGAATCCTGAATTTTGGAAGGCATTTCAGTTATCTCTTGGTATGCTGGGAATCATTGTAAAAGTTAAATTAAAAGTCATTCCAGCTTATTCACTTATCTATGAAAGCAGAAAGGAATCGTTTTCTACTGTAATAAACAAACTAGAGAAATATAAGCAACATCGTCATTTTGAATTTTTTGTGTTTCCGTATTCAGATGATGTCCAAGTGAAAATTACAAATGAAACAGCAGAGAAAGGGATAGATTTAAAGTGGCATAAGATCAAGACAGAACTACTTGAAAATATAGCTTTTTCATTATTGTCTAAAGGATGCAAGTGGATTCCTTCTATAAGTAAAGGAGTTAGTAGACTGTCAGCAAAGGCTGTGCCGAGTACGAAAACAATTGGTCCAAGTTATCAAATATTTGCTACATCTCGTAATGTTCGTTTTTATGAAATGGAGTATAGTGTCCCAGCGCAGTATATGAAAGAGGTAGTAGGGGAAATTTACAACCTCATTGAAAAGAAGAAATTCCAAGTTCATTTTCCAATTGAATGTCGTTATGTAAAGGGAGATGATATATGGATAAGTCCTGCTTATAGAAGAGATTCAGCGTATATCGCTGTGCATATGTATAAAGGAATGAAATATGCTGCGTACTTTACAGCAATAGAACATATTTTTCAAAAGTACGAAGGGCGTCCACATTGGGGGAAAATGCATACAATGCGATATGAACCATTACAATGTGTTTATCCAAAGTTAAACTCTTTCTTGGAAGTTAGAGGAAAGCTAGATCCAATGGGGATGTTTTTAAATCCATATGTAGCAAAAATGTTTTCTATTTATGAAAAAAGCTGACAAATTATTTGTCAGCTTTTTGGAGTGTAATTGCATTCCGTGTATGGCTTATATGCTCATAAAATAATAATTTATCTCGACTAAATACATGTAATAGGACATGTATAATGAAGAGACCATTAATTGAGAACATAAACAGTAATATAATGAGCATAGTTAATGGATTAGTCTGATTCAATATGGAACTACTAGAGAGAATATAGTTCATTCCACCTAAAACAAAATAGAACAGGCCGTAACGAATAAATAATTCTTTAATGGTAATTCGCTCATTTTTACCTTTTATATGAATACGAAGCAACGCTTTACCAATTGTTTTTCCGTTCGTCAAATACGGAATGACGATGAAATAAATGAAGACCGCACATAGGGTGAAAATAAGTTCATATAGATTGGTATAAGACTGGATACTAGAAATGAAAATAGAATTCCCTTTATTTTTTATAACTGGCACAACAATAGATAAGAAAATCCAATCAATTTGCAGTGCGATAAGACGACGAATAAATCCAACTGGTTTCGTAGCTAAATCGACATGTGCATCTAATTCATTTGATTTAGGAAGGAAGTACGTGAATATCGGTGCGATGAAATAACCAATTGCTCCCCCAAGTGTATTTAAAAATAAATCATCGACATCAAATAAACGATATGCGCAATTGTATATACCGTATAATCCAGTCACTTGTGTTATCTCAAAAAATAGTGAGAGACAAAGTGAAAAGAAGATTGTTTGTAAAAAACCAAGGCGGAAATAGTAACGTAAATATATGCCGATTGGAATCGTTAATAGTGCATTGAATGCGACTTGTAAAAAAGCAGATTCTTTTAATAAATAGAAATAGGTAGCTGGTTTGGCTAATACTGCTGCTGTATGGTTGCTGATTTCTTGAATGAAATAAAACGGTACAAGCTGAACGTGCTGTGTACTAGCTGGCTGCAAGTTACATGTATCATAGGTTTGTGGCAGCGGTAAGATGACAAGAAAATAAGCGTTTAACAAGTAAAGCAGTAAAGAATATAAAATAAATGAACGCCATTTATTTAAATAGCCATATTTTCTGTAATTAAATATTAAAAATGGAATCAATAGAATCATTGCTAAAAAGGGGAATAGAATAAATGCTGTTTTAATTGGAAATAAATAAGCTGTCAAAATGTGGCTCCTTTCAAAAAAATTCGGAATCTATTATAGCTTTAATAAAATGTAAAATCAAATTTTATTTTTTAGAGACCGAGTTGTTTCGATAGGAAAGAGGGATGAAGAAGAGCCTTACTGCAAATTTGCAGAAGGCTCTTCTAGTGTAAATATTTAACATGCGTAGCATGGGATTTTGATGAGAGAATATAGCTTTTGAATTGTTGTTTCCATGGCATCGTTGTAGTTTCCTGTTTTTGAGAAATCCACTCATGATAATCTTGTTGTGTTTTCCATAATATACGAATCATATATTCATTCCCATGCTCAGTACGTTTCATGCGAGAAAATTCTAGATTAATAAACCCATATGTACCGGAGTTTGGATAGTATTCTTGTAGAGAACGAATAATTTGTTCTTCATAGCCGAATTTAATATGAATAAGTTTTGTAACAATAAACATGATTGCACCCCTTTTGTATTTGTAGTAGTAAATTAAATTGAATATCCTGTTTCAGTCACAACATGTGCAATCCTCCTATTATGCTTACGAGGTTATGGAGGTATCTTTAACGTAGATTCATCATGTTCGTAATTCATTTTTATAATGTAGGATACATTTAATATTATACTATTCTGAAAATTTAAAGTAAATAAAAGGAAGACGACAAATTTTTTATAAAAAAGAGCGCCCTATTTAGTAGGACAACTCTTTCAGCTTTATAGGAAAATAATAGTGAGTACACCCACGATGACACAATAAAAAGAGAAATATTTTAAATTCCCTTTCGCCATCAAATGTAAGGAAAAATGAGAGTTAAACCATATAAATCTATTTCGACTTTTCAATATATAAGTTGCTGTTACGAAGAATAAAAAGTGCCCTGTACTTATTTTTTTTTCTTTTTTAGATTGGTATGGGGCAAGGGAAGAATTTGACTGCTTCTATGCATGGCTTGATGCTCTCTTCCGCCCAAAAAGAAAGGTTTTATGATGGTTTTTCAATTTGGATTTATATAATTTGTAGAAGGTTGTCATATGTTGTCAACAGACTAATTTTGTATCAGTAAGGTTTCTACAGGATTTGACAATATTTTTAATGTCGTGTAATCTTTTGTTTCTAATATACGAATTTACATTTTGTAAGATTTGTATGAAAATCAGTTGTTAAAAGTTAAGAGTTCATTACATTTTATGGGTTATTTTCATTTTTTTGTCATGAAAAATAAAGTGTATTTAATGAGTTTGTAAACAAACTGTAAAACAAATCATGTATAACTGTATGAGAAGGGAGTCGGATTATGAACTATTTTAAGCGAATCAGTAGTCTAGTATTAGCAGGAATTATTGGTCTTTCTAGTACAGTCGCTGTAAAAGCTGAGTCAAACGACGAGAAACTGGACAACATGCAACAGCAATTGCAGCAGAATAACAATGATATTCAGCAAAAAGAACAAGAGAAGCAAGCTGTTAATAAAGAAATACAAGGTATTGAAAGTGAACTACATAATTTAAATAATACAATTGTAAAAAACAAAGAGGACCAAGCTGCTATTCAAAGTAAAATCGATGAAACGCATAAGCAAATTGAACAGAAAAAGCAAGAGATTATCGTTTTAGAGGATAAAGTACTTGCTCGTAAAGATATTATGAAAAAACGTATGGTTTCTGTTCAAAATAGCTCAAATACGAGTTTAGTAGTAGAAGTTGTAGTAGAATCAAAGAATTTTGCTGATTTCTTACAACGTATGAATGCAGTATCTACAATCCTAGATGCAGATAAAGAGATTTTACGTCTGCAAGAACAAGATCTTCGTCAAATTGAAGAAGACAAAAAAGTAATTGACGAAAAAGAAGCGTCTTTAGTAGTAGACAAACAAAAATTAGCAAAAGCACAAGCGGATTTACAAGAAAACTTGAAAAAGCGTCAAGAAAACTTACAAGCTGTGCAAGCAAAATATAATCAAATTGCAAGTCAAATTAATTTAGCTGAACAAGAAAAAGCAAAAATTGAATCAAGTATGAAAGAAGTACAAGAAACAATTGCTCGTGAGCAAGAAGCTGCAAGATTAGCAGCGGAAGCTCAAGCAAAAGCAGAAGCAGAAGCAAAAGCTGCGAAAGAAGCAGAAGCAAAAGCAATAGCAGACGCGGCTAAGCAAACAGCACCAGCGCCTAAGCAAGCTGAAAGTGGAAAAACACCATCTACTCCTCAGCCAGAGCCAAAACCGGCTAAAGGTGGGCGTGAAATTTATGTATTGGCAACTGCTTATACAGCTGATCCTTCTGAAAATGGAAATAAGCCAGGTGAAACTGTAAAATCTAAATTGGGTCATAACTTAACTGCAAACCCAGGAATGAAATTAATTGCTGTAGATGATGCGGTTATTCCATTGGGATCTCGTGTATTTGTTGAAGGATACGGTGAAGCAATTGCCGGGGATACTGGCGGAGATATTAAAGGTCATAGAATTGATGTATTAATGCCAGATAAAGCTTCTTCTAGTGCTTGGGGACGCAGAACGGTTAAAGTTACAATTTTAAATTAAAATCAAATCCAACTTTACATCTGGTAAAGTTGGATTTTTTTACGAAATAAATGTTAAGTTGAGTTTACATTTTGTAAAGCTTAGCATACAATGATGGTGAGAGGTGGTAAATTTGACCATTTACAATAGAGTGAAGGAGCTAAGAGCCCGTTTTAACTTTACGCAGAGCGTATTAGCTGAAAAAGTTGGCGTAACAAGGCAAACGATTGCAGCGATTGAAAAGGGTGATTACGTTCCATCATTGTTATTAGCACTGACGATTTGTGATGTATTTGATTTAAAGATGGAGGATGTGTTTGTTTTAAATAAGGAGGGAGAAAAAAGTGAATAGAATCATTCTGTCTTATGTGGTGAATGTGTTATTTATCGGATTAGCTAGCTGGGCATTTATTGAACTCTATTATTTTGAGGTGGAATTTGCAAATATTATTCAAACAGAGAAAGTGCCATTTGAAATATCGATGAGCATCACACCGTTTTTATTGTTATTAATTGTAGCTGTTGTATCCACTATTTTTTATAAAGTTCAAAAGAAGAAATATAAGAAATTATCTTTTTGGATGTTTCCCTTGTTATTTCCACAAGATGATGAGCGGGAAGAAATCATTACAGCAAAAGCATGTCGTACGACTTTTATGGCGCTTTGGTATGTTATGCCGACTGCAGCTGCATTGCTTGTTATATATCCGATTGTAACCCCGTATATTCCTGCGTACCCATTATATGTTGTGTTTTTAATCTTCTTTATACAAATGACTGTATTCCATATTTCACTTTATCGAAATAAATTTGCTTGAAGACGTGCCACGTGCACGTCTTTTTTTGTAATAAACATTCTATTTTTTACAAAAAATTAATGTGTGTCGAAGTGAAGATTTACAAATATTTTTTATGATAGAAATTGGACGTATCGAATAAAGGGAGTGGGGAAATGAAAAAGGCGTTCTTATACGGTGGGATGATTGCAAGTGTATTATGGACAGGAAATGATGTGAGTGCAGAAACAATAGACAAGGACGCACAAAAGGTTGTGAATAAAATAGATACGTTACCAAAGGGGAGTATATCTAACCCAGCGTATCGTGGGAAAGTGGAACAGATGGTGACGGACTTTATTGGTAAAAAACATAAGGATACAAAAGTTAATCGAATCGCCTCATTTCAAATGCCAAATGGGAAGGCTGAAATTACAGCATCAACACCTGATGGGAATACACTTGTTGTTACGGAAGCAGATTTAGGACAAATTCAGATTCTATCAATTGCAGATTTAGAGAATATAAAAGTATTAGGAAATGTGAGTTTTAAAGAAATTCATTCAGAAGCAGAAGTAACGAGTGTAACGGTTACACCAGACGGAAAGTACGCATTGGCTGCTTTTCGAACTGGAGATAACTTATATTATGCAAATAAGGGACAAGTGGCGGTAGTGGATTTAGCAGCGCAGAGAGTTGTAAAGACGTATGAAGTAGGTGTAGGACCAGATTCAGTAGCGTTAACAGCAGATGGAAGAACACTTATTATTTGTAATGAAGATGAAGAAAACGATCCAAATGATGAAAATGAAGTGAATATGAAAAAAACAAAACGACCAGGAAGTATTTCTATGATTACATTTCCTGACGGTGATGTCATGCGCGGGGAACATATTGAGCTTCCAATCCATATGAGTAACATTAGTAATGGAGCAATCTATAAGCATGATCCGCAGCCGGAGTATGTAGCGATTAGCGCAAAAGGAGATAAAGCAGCTGTTACATTACAAGAAAATAATGCGGTAGCAATTGTAAATATTGTAGAAAAACGAATTGAAAATATATTTGGTCTTGGCATCACAACACATAAAGCAGATTTAAAAAAGGATGGTACCGTATCTTTTCAAGATGAGGTGACTGCACGCCTAGAACCAGATGGTGTGACATGGGATCCGTCTGGGCGATTTCTCGTTACTGCTAATGAAGGGGATCTTGGTAAAAATGAGTTTAAAGATGGCGTGAAATCAGGGGGGAGAAATATTTCTGTATGGAGTCAGGACGGATCTCTTGTGTACGATAGTATGAATCTTATTGATGAAAAAGTAGCAGCTGCTGGGTTATATCCTGATAATAGAAGTGAAAATCGCGGAAGTGAAGTAGAAAATGTGGCGACGGGTATGATAAAAGGAAATTCCATCTTAGCAGTAGCTGCTGAAAGGGCAAATGCTGTATTATTTTTCGATATGACAATTCCAATGTTCCCGGTTTATATTGGACTTGCTCCATCAGCTGGGGCAGCACCAGAAGGAATTTATAAAGTAAACGGTCGAGATTTGTTTGTAAGTGCGGATGAAGTAGATGGAGTATTAAGTTTTTATCGTATAAGTAAATAAATTTCTTTTCCTTTTCGTCTCATACTTGTACATATAGTCATCTTACTTTATCATCTTATATAGAAGTAAGATTTTGTAAAGGGAAGGAATTATGTATGAATAAGAAGAGAATATATAGTATACTAGCAGTTCTTTTATTTGTTGTAGGTGGCATTTTAATTGGTAAGCCATTTTATGACGGATATATGGCAGAGAAGAAGCAAACAGAAAATGTACAAGCTGTTCAGAAGATGGAATATCAAAAACAGGATACGAAATTTGTAGATGCATCTAAAATTGACCAACCTGATTTATCAGAGGTAGCGAATGCATCATTAGATGAAACACAAGTAATTGGTCGTATTGAGATTCCAAGTATTTCATTGAAATTACCTATTTTAAATGCTTCTACCGAGAAAAATTTATTATCAGGAGCAGCAACTGTAAAAGAGAAGCAAGAGATGGGAAAAGAAAATTATGCATTGGCAGGACATAACATGTCAAAAAAAGGTGTTTTGTTTAGCGATGTATCTTCGTTAAAAAAGAACGATAAAATCTATTTATATGATAATAAAAATGAGTATGAGTACGTTGTTACGAATGTGTCAGAAGTAACACCTGATAAATGGGAAGTAGTAGAAGGTCACGGGAAAACAGAAGTTACACTTATTACATGTGTGTCTGTATCTGATAACTCGAAGCGTTTTGTTGTTACTGGGGAGTTTGTAAAAGCGAAGAAAAAAAGCTGAGGGAGTAATCCCTCAGCTTTTTTTAGTCCATCCATTTTACCAGTTTTTTAGAAAGTAGTAATAAAACACATCCTAAAACAATAGCGACTGCTCCTATAACTGTGAATACTTCTGAATATCCAAGTGAAGTTGTAAAACTAGCGAGTTGACCACCTAAAATGTTGGCGACCCCTGAACTAGCGAGCCAAACGCCCATCAGTAATGAAGCGAGTTTTACTGGTGCAAGAGAACTGACCATTGATAATCCAACAGGTGATAAGAACAATTCACCTAATGTGTGGAAAAGGTAAGTAAAGACAATAAATAGTAGGTTTGCTTGCTCTGTAATGTTGTGCTCATCACTACCTGTTTTTAATGTAGCGATAACAAGAACGATATAACCGATTCCAAGTAAAATCATACCGAGTCCCATTTTTGTTGGGATTTTTAAATCTCCACGTTTTGTTGTAGCCAGCTTAGCCCATAGTGCTGAAATAGCGGGAGCAAGCAAAATGATAAATAGTGGATTGACTGATTGGAACCAAGATGTTGGGATTTCCCATCCGAACACAGAACGATCAACAAACTTGTTTGTATATAACGTTAGCGAGCTACCAGCTTGTTCAAAACCAGCCCAAAAGAAGACGACGAAGCAAGTTAGAATAACGATAACTGCTGTATGTTGTTTTTCTTTTTTTGTGAGTGGTGTATTACCAGCTGTTTGTTTCCCTGATGCTGTTTGTAAATCTATTGTTGGTTTTTTACCGATATCACCAAGGTAGCGATTAGACAATGTTGTAAATAAAATTTGTCCAATAATCATACCGATTGAGGCAGCTAAGAATCCGTAACGGAAGCCGTAATGAACAACGCCATCTACTGTTGTTTTGAATAAATTTTCTGATAAAAATCCGCAAACGAGTGGAGCTAAAAATGAACCGACGTTAATACCCATATAGAAAATGGTAAATGCACTATCACGTTTTGGGTCGTTTTCTTCATACAGTTGTCCAACAAGTGTAGAAATATTTGGTTTGAAGAAACCATTACCAATAATAATAAGCGCGAGTCCAAGGTATAGGCCGATTTGGTTTTGCAGGGCAAATAGCGTAAGGTTACCGCTTGCCATTGTCACGCCACCTATCGTGATAGCTAAACGTCTTCCAAGAAATCGGTCAGTTAAGTATCCACCAATCATTGGAGTAAAGTAACACGCTCCAGTGTAAAAGCCATAGATAGAAAGTGCCCACCCGGGACTAAATCCAAGACCACCGCTTACTAAAGCTGTTGTTAAGTATAGTGTTAATAACCCTCGTAATCCATAGTAACTAAATCGTTCCCACATTTCTGTGAAGAAGAGTAAGTATAAACCTGGAGGATGTTTCTTGTTTCGTTGTTGTTTTTTCTCAAGTTGTATCGTTGATTCCATTTCAGTTTCCTCCTGACACAAACAAAAACAAAGTTAATAGTTTTGTATATGTAATAGTTTACTTTATTAACTATTGCATGTCAATAAAGGTTGATTTTTCAGAAGAAATTGGAAAACAGAGCGGATATAGAATGGGGATTTCTTTTGTGGTAGACTATGGACTATGTTTGTTTTAGCGTATAAGTGAAAATTGAAAAACAATGTAAAACCTTTCTTTTTAGATGGAAGAGAGCATCCGACTATGTATAGAAGCGGTTAGGGCCTTTTTTAGCCCCATGCCATGGAAAACAAAAGGAGAAAACGAGTGGAGGTCTGCTTTTGTTTTCAAAGCCGCAACTGATATGTTGGAAAATCAAAATCGAGTTATATACCTCTTTTTTTAAATGGGAGAGAGCATTTGTTCATGGCTAGAAGCAGTCAGATCCTTTTCCTGTCTCATACTAAGTGAAGACAAAGAGAGAAGATGAGTGCGAATCATCTTTTGTTAGGCGTAGCCGCAATTTATATGTGGAACAAACAAAATGTATATAGGATGAAAAGGATTCCACTTTATATGAAAGTAACGAAGGAGAAAGAAATGAAATCATTACAGAAAAAAGAAATTTTACTTATGAGTCTGATGTTATTTTCCATGTTTTTTGGAGCTGGAAATCTTATTTTTCCACCTTTCCTTGGATATGAAGCGGGGAATCATGTATGGATTGCATTGTTGGGCTTTATCATATCAGCAACTGGACTTCCGATATTAGGTGTAATAGCAATCGCTAAGGCCGGAAGTTTCCAAGGACTAGCAAATCGTGTACATTCCTCTTTTGCAATTATTTTTCCTTGTTTAATTTATTTGTTTATCGGTCCTGGGCTTGGTATACCACGTGCAGGAAGTTTAGCTTTTGAAATGGGACCAGGTCAATTATTTCCTGATTCCGGTAGTGTGTTGCTACTTATCTATACAGTCATCTTTTTTAGCATTGTATATTGGCTAAGTTTATCACCATCAAAATTGATGGGGCTGTTTGGGAAACTATTAACACCTTTATTGTTATGTATGATTGCCCTTATTTTTATAAAGAGTATGATTACACCAGTAGGAGATGTTCAAGTACCAGTGGGGAACTATGGAAATACTCCGGTATTTCAAGGGTTTTTAGATGGGTATTTAACGATGGATGCTTTAGCAGCGTTAATCTTTGGAATTGTTGTGGCAAATGCTTTACGTGTAAAAGGAGTACAAGATGAAAAAGACATAGCAAAATACATGAGTATGGCAGGTATCGGTGCTGGTCTATTATTATCTCTTATTTACGTTATTCTCGGATATGTCGGATCAATAAGTGGCTCACTTGGAAAATTTGATAATGGTGCACAAGTATTAGCTCATGTGATGACTGCATTATTTGGACAGAGCGGTATGATATTATTAGGAATTATTTTTACAGTTGCTTGTTTGTGTGTATCGATTGGACTTGTTACATCTTGTAGTCAGTTTTTTACAGAAGTATTTCCAAGAGTCTCTTATAAAGTGTGGGCTTTTGTTTTAAGTGTTGTTAGTATGATTCTTGCTAATTTAGGATTAACACAAATTTTAAAAGTATCAGTCCCTATTCTTGGGTTTATTTATCCGATTGCTTTAACACTTATTATTTTAGGACTATGTCATAAGTATATCGGTAAGTATACGTATATATATCCAGCGACTATTGGAATAGTAGCGGCGTTTAGTGGAATAGATATTTTAAATCGTAATGTGTTACTTTCAAAATGGACACCTATATTAGAAAACATTCCTTTATATACAGAAGGAGTAGGATGGGTTATTCCAGCGATTGTAGGTGGCTGTTTAGGAATGATTGTAAGTGCTTGTATGAATAAAAAGGATTAAAAGAAAAAGGTGTTTTCTATACTGGAAAACGCCTTTTTTGTTTAATCTAATTCGCCAATAAACCATATTTCTTTGTCATTGTAATCAGAATCAGTAAAAATTTCTGTATATCCTTTTACTTGTAATTCTTTAGGTATATGTAAGCCAAATTCTTTTTCGATATTGCGTTCTTGTGGTAATGAAACCCACTGTGGCCCGTCCATATATCTACCTAGAAAGCCTTCAAAAAATCGTTCTATCCCTTGTTCACTACATACAATTAAAATATTAGAAGTTTGTAAGGTAGGAAAAGAGACACCAAAATAAATACGATACTCTTTTTCAACTGTAGTTTTTAGATGGATTAAATGCTCTACCCGATTGATTGCTGTCTGTAAATAAAATCGTTTAATCGAGTTCGATTTACGTTTTGAATTCATATAAGAAGGATTGAAGGGAAGATGAATAGACCAGCAACCTAAAGCAGACTGTTCGTTAGCATTTGGTAGAGAGCTTGTATGCATAGTAGTATATTTCAAGAAATTTCGGAATGCGCGCCTTAGACCACGGGTTTTCTTTTTTGAGTTATTGTTCCAAATTGATTGTTCCAAAGCAACACCTCATAAGCAATATTTTTTATTTTTCTAGTTACGCTGAAAAGAAGAAGGAGAAATGCTATTTATTACTATAATGGCAGAAACTAGGAAATGTTAGAGAAATTTCTCTTAAAAAATGAATAAGCTAATAGTATGATGTAAGTAATGGGTAATTTCACCAATTATATGTATAGTACCATTTTAGCAGCATGATTAGAGGGGGGAGAGAATGAAACAGGATTTAAACAAAAAAATAGAAGCTCTAGAAACAGCGATTGATACAATCCAAGAGGCGCTCTATGAATTAAAGGCACAGCAAAGGGAAATAGAAGTAGAAAAAGTTCAACAGGAGAGAGAGCAGAAGAAACAAGAAACTAGTATCCCTGCACCAAATGTGAGAAAAGAAGAAATTGTCGTTAGTGAAGAAAGAGTGAAAGAACCAGAAGTAAAACAAGTAGATATTTCTGCATTTAAGCCTGAACCGTTTGATATTATAAAATTTTGTCAAACATGGCTGCCACGTATTTTCGTTGCTATTATGCTACTTGGGGTAATTTGGCTCTTTAAAGCGGGAGTAGATGCGGGATTACTTACTCCAGCAATTCGTATTGTATTTGGCGTAGTATTATCAGTTGGTTTGTACTATGTAGGTAATCTGCAAATAAAACAGGAACGTCAAGCTTTAGGGTTAGTATTAGCTGGGGGGAGTATTACAGGTATTGTTTTAACGACATTCGCTGCACATTATTTGTATCATTTCTTTCCGGCAACCATTGCATTTATATTAAATATTATTTGGATTATACTTGGCATCTATCTAGCTAAGCGATATCAATCAGAGTATCTCGCTATATTTGTATCTGTAGGTGCCTTTTTTGTACCGTTCTTATTAAATAGTACAACACCTAATTCTTACATTTTCTTTGGATATGAAGCAATATTAACGATTAGTTTATTATGGTATGCGTATAAGAACCGTTATCAATATTTATATATGGTGTCTTATTGTGTTTCTGTACTTGTAACATTTGTCTTCTTTGTCATTATGACAGTGTTACTAGGAAATTTAAATGTACAATTAACAGTTGTGTATGGATTCATTCATATTATACTTTTTTGGCATATGTTTATGAACCGAAGTTTTATTTATCAACCTAGAATGGCGTTGTTTAGTGCGAATGCAATCTTCTTTATTATGGCAATTGTAAAAATTCCAGACTTTACAACATGGGGATTATTGATTAGTACAATTGTGCACGCTGTAATGTTTGTAGCTGAATATACGAAAAATAAAAAATCATTATTTACGGATCTTTTATTTGGATTTGCAATGGGATCGTTTAGTTTAGCGATTTTATATGAGTTCAGCTTAGTAAATGGATCGATCGTCTTAATGTTGCAAGGATTTTTAGGTGTTGTTACTTCTGTTAAATTGAAACAAGAAATTAAGTTTTATATAAG
This sequence comes from Bacillus sp. 95MFCvi2.1, assembly GCF_000374965.1. Classification (NCBI taxonomy): domain Bacteria; kingdom Bacillati; phylum Bacillota; class Bacilli; order Caryophanales; family Bacillaceae; genus Bacillus; species Bacillus sp. 95MFCvi2.1. The sequence goes on from NZ_KB895698.1 coordinate 165,728, forward strand.
CGCTGTTATTTATGCGATTGGTATGCTTCAAACGCTCGTTAGTCCATTTGAAGCATTTATGTCAGCTGCTTTTGTAGCTCACTTCATTTTGCTTGTAACATTTTATTATGGCATGATGAGAGTGAAACCAATGTTACAACATTTTGGAAAACATGTGTATTCGATTACACTGTACGGCTTTATGGTACTTGTATTTATTACAATTACTAGAATAGGAGAGGTTCTTTCAACAAGCGGAAGTATCATTAGTGTACCTGTCTCTCTTTTATGGATGATATATGCTTTAGTTTCAGTTTGGTTTGGGCGTAATAGAAGAATGAATGAAATACTGTATGCGGGGCTAGTGGTGTTAGTTGTGACAGTGAGTAAGTTATTCTTCTTAGATTTACCAGAAGTATCAATGATGATTCGTGCAGTATTATTCTTACTTATTGGTGGACTAGGAATTGTTATTTCTAGAATGTTTTTCTCAAAAGAAAAAGATGAGTAGTAAAAAAGCAATCCATTTAGGATTGCTTTTTTTATTATTTATTATTAATAGTGACAGCTTCATTATATTTTGTCGTTGTATTTTGACGAAGACGCAAAGTGGCTTGTCCAGTTGTATTTGGTGCGAGTTGTACATTTACTACTTTTTCAGCAAAACCTAGACTGTTTGTTATGAAAGAGAATGCATTACTATATCCCAAGTTAGAAGGCCAAGTACCATTTTCATTTTGGATTTTCGCAACTTGTGATCCTCCAGTTGTGAAAATTCCTAGAGAATAATTACTATATGTTGTATTTGGTAATAAGTTATTTAATTGAATTTTCACTTGGAATACTTCATTGTTTGGCAGGATACTAGGATGCGTAACTACGTAATTATTTACAGGTGTAGTTACTGTACTGCTATATCCATATGAACCTGGCTTAAATGTATTTGTATTGAACCATTTATATCCTTGATTTGGGGCGCTCCAAGGTTCTGGTTGTGGCTCAGTTGATAAATTAGGTTGCTCAAATGTTTGTAAAGGTGTTGGGTTATCAAGTTGTAAGCCATTTACTTGATCTAAACTTGTATAGGTTTCTTGTTTAGATAACCAATTAACGATATTTTCCAATAAGATAGCGTCATTTTCTTCTTTATACCCATCATATGTTTTTTTTGCTTGTCCTGTATCTTCACGAACATATTTTGGTGAGGCATCCTCAACAGGAGAAGAATCGCCGATAAATGCTGCTTTTCCAAGACCAACTTTAGCAATAGCAGCAAAAGGACCTTCTGCAATACCGCCACCATTATAAACACCACTATCAACAGCGTTATTCCATTTTGATGGGTTTTCTGGAAGGTACACGATTCCTTTTGCTAATTTAGTGTTTGTAATGGCAAGTGTAGAACCAGCATGCATAGCTACTGATGAAACACCTTTCGTAATACCAAAGGATTGTTCAGGTGATACAATATTTTTGGCAGAAACATCTCCAAGCGCATTATAGCGAAAGCGAATACCAAAGTTTTGAGATAACCAATCGGAGCTTTCCACTCCTTGCATTGCTGGCGAGTTTGCTTCTTCACTAGACATACCTTTTGCAGGGTTGTCCCATGCACCACGTCTGTATCCATTAAATACCTCTGAAGAATCCCAGCGATTCTTATTTCGGTCTGCATTATAATGATCTGCGATAAAGAAAATACTACCACCATTTTTAACATACTGTAACATAGCATCTTGTTCAGATTTTTTATAAGGAATATTTGCTTCAGGAACAATAAACACATTATAATCTTTTAAATTTTCATATGTAATAGGTGTAGATTGGCGAAGCTCTTTTACAAAATATCCATTTTTAGAAATACCATTTCCAAAATCGGAAAAACCACCATCAATGACCCAATCAGCTGTACCTGCTGTTTGCCCATGTGTATTATCAAATAATACTTTCTTCCCATTGTTTTGATTTACAACTTTTGCAGCAATTTCAGGTGCTGGATCTGTAGAACTTTCAGCGAAAGCAGGTGGAATATAAGTGCTTCCGATACTGAGTGTAATTGCTGTTGCTAAAGAAAGTTTAAGCCATTTTTTGTTCTTCATAGAAGAATCCCCCTAATAATAAATATATGTCCCTTAATAATGTAATGGATTTTTTTATGAAAATAAAGATGGAAAATGTAAAATATACAAAAAATTTGTAAAAATAACATGAATTTTGTTGATAAATATTTGTGTGAAAAATAAGAAAACCCCTTCCTAGCTATCAGGAAGGGGTAACATATTTAACTGATTTTTGAATTTTCTACAGCATCTATCTTATGAAATCCTTTTAAGTAATATACAACTACCAATGCAATTAACCAAATTGGACCAACAATTAATGCAATTCGTGTATCCTCTGAATAAGCCATAATTCCTAATACTAATGTAAGGAAACCGAGTGAAAAATAAGAACTTAATGGATACAAAGGCATTTTATACGTTAAATTTTGCTTAGTTTGTGCTGGTAATCCTTTTCGGAATCGGATTTGGGTAACTAATATGATCCCCCATGTCCAAATTGCGCCGAACGTTGAAATACTAGTAAGCCATGTAAATACTTTTGCAGGAACAAGATAGTTTAAAATAACACCAGCTAGTAGGACGAAAGAAGTTGCTAAAATTCCTTTACTTGGAATCCCATTTTTATTCAAACGGCCGAACTTTTCAGGTGCCTTTTTTTGTTGCGCCAATGTAAATAACATACGTCCCGTACTAAATAGACCACCGTTACAAGAAGAAAGAGCCGCTGTTAAGACGACAAAGTTAATAATCCCTGCTGCTTTTGCTATACCAATTTGTTGGAATGTTAATACAAATGGACTTCCTTTATCGCCAAGTTCATTCCATGGATAAATTGCCATCATAACAAATAAGGCTCCAACGTAGAACAGTAAAATACGCCAAAATACGTTATCAATTGCTTTTGCGAGTGTTTTCTTTGGATTTTGCGCTTCACCAGCTGTGACACCGATGAGCTCGACTCCTAGATAAGCGAATAAAACCATTTGTAAGGAAAGAAGTAACCCAGAAAAACCATTTGGAAACCATCCGCCGTGTGACCAAAGATTTGAAATACCAGTGGCGATACCATCATTTCCAAATCCAAATAAAATAATTCCTGTACCAATCACAATCATACTGATAATTGTGACAATTTTAATTAAAGCAAACCAAAATTCAAGTTCCCCGAATACTTTTACAGATAAAAAGTTAAATGCACTCATTAATACGAGAGCCATTAATGCCCAAATCCAGCGCGGGATATCCGGGAACCAAAACTCCATATAAATACCAGCGGCAGTGATTTCTGCCATACAAGTAACAACCCATAAAAACCAGTAGTTCCAACCAGTGATATAACCTGCTAACGGTCCTAAATAATCATGTGCATATTTGCTAAAAGAACCAGCAACAGGCTGTTCAATTGCCATTTCCCCAAGAGCGCGCATAATGAAGAAGATAACGAGTCCAGCAATCATATAGGCTAACAGAATAGAAGGGCCAGCTAATTTAATAGCGGAAGCAGATCCTAAAAATAGTCCTACGCCAATAGCGGATCCAAGAGACATCAACGTGATGTGTCGTTGTTTTAGACCGCGGTTTAAATTTCCTGATTTGTTTGTGTGCTGCATAAAAAGCCTCCTTATAGGATGAAAAAGTTTGAATGCGTTTGCATAAAAGTGAAACTATTTTAAATTATAAAACATTTCTTTCTGTTATGCTACAAAAATTGTCGGTGTATGCTGTACTATATCTATATTTGTCAGACCTAAACTTAAAATTCAAACTATTATTGAATACATTGACTCTTCTTTTTATTGATTGGTAAGATTAAGTATTACATTTTCTCGTATAATAATAAGAATGTGTGATAATAATTCATTGTGTAGGAAGGGTACTTAAGCATGTTTCAATTACAAAAGTATAACACTTCTGTGAAGCAAGAGATTTTAGCTGGCATCACAACGTTTTTTACATTTGCGTACATTCTTGTCATCAATCCGAAAATATTATCTGATGCAGGTGTACCTTTTGATCAAGCATTTACGGCAACCATTATTGCGACAGTTGTCGGAACATTATGTATGGCGTTTTTTGCAAATTATCCAATCGTCATTGCTCCAGCCATGGGGATGAATGCATACTTTGCTTATTCTGTTGTACAAAAAGCAGAAGGCATTACATATGTTATTGCGTTTTCAGCAGTATTTGTAACAGGTATTATTTTTCTTTTACTATCTTTCACATCATTTCGTCAAAAGCTTATTGTAGCAATTCCAGATAGTTTAAAACAGGCTATTGCAGGTGGAATTGGGTTATTTATTGCTTTCATTGGTCTTCGTTTATCTGGGATTATCGTTGATCATCCATCTAATTTAGTTACAATTGGAGATTTTCATTCACCAGCTGTTATTTTAACACTAATTGGTTTAGTGTTAGCAGCAGTGTTAATGGCATTACGTGTGAGTGGTGCACTATTTATTAGTATGATTGTGACGGGCATCATTGCCTTTTTTACAGGTCAACTTAAGTTTGAGGATAAAATTGCAGCTATCCCTCACTTACCAAAGGGGATCATTGTTTCAAATCCGATGACTGCGTTATCTGATGTGATTGAATATGGATTATACGGAGTTGTGTTTTCATTTTTACTTGTACTGTTATTTGATACAACAGGTGCCTTGCTTGGTTTAATTAAACAAGCTGGTTTAAGTACAGATAACACTGAAAAACGTTTCGGTAAAGCATTTATTGCTGATGCAATCGGTGGTACAACGGGAGCAGTATTCGGGACAAGTCCGACAGCAGCAACGATTGAATCATCAGCGGGAATTGCAGCAGGTGGTAAAACAGGATTAACAAGTATTGTAGTAATCTGCTTAACGATAGTTACTGCATTTTTCAGTCCTGTTATTGCCTCTTTATCAAGTGTAGCAGCAATTACTGCTCCATCATTAATCATTGTAGGAAGTCTAATGGCACAAAGTATTCGCGATATTAACTGGAATGAATTTGAAGATGCATTACCGGCGTTTTTAATTTTCGTAGGGATTCCCTTAACATCTAGTATTGCGAATGGAATTGCACTTGGGTTTTTAATCTATCCTATCTTAAAGATTGTGAAAGGGAAAGGGATGGAAGTTCATCCGCTTCTTTATTTCTTTGCGATTTTGTTTGGATGTCATTTATTTTTATAATGAGATAGAAAAAGGTACTCCTCATAGGTAGTACCTTTTTTCGTGTATAATAAGGTAAAACTTTTATTCGTAGAAATGGATAATTCGTTACGAAGAGAGAAATTGCATTTCAATAATAATGTAATTTAATAATGGAATATATAAGTTACAATTAATAGTGAAGGAGGGGCATGGATTGGCTGTAAGTAAAATAAAGGTCGCTCGTGTTCAGTTAGATTTAACACAACAACAATTAGCAGAAAAAGTAGGAGTTACACGGCAAACGATTAGTTTAATTGAAAAAGGAAAATATAATCCTTCTTTAGATTTGTGTTTAAAAATTTGTTATGCCGTAAATCAAACGTTAAATGATTTATTTTGGGAGGATAAGGAGTGAAGGATATCGATGAGGATCGTGAAAGATGAACGCTTAATGATTCAAGGACTAAAACATACTAGAATAGCATTTGTTTTACAAAACCTTGTGATATTAGGTATGTTTTTTTACCGTTATGTCATAAAAGGAGTGGGATATGAAGGCGGAGAACCGGTGAAACGAAGCTATTTTTTCAAATTGTTATTGCTCCCTATTACACTTGCAATTGTAATTATGGGAATTAATATGATTGTAACACCAAATGCTTCTTTAAAGGGCACAGGACTAATTGGTCTTGTTATATTTATTTGTTTCTTGGTACCATCGTTATATGCTTACAATTATAGAAGAACAAGACGATCTGAAGAGGATGAATGAGACATAGAAAATATGAAAAATCCCCCACCTACCTCAAGCTCGTGTAGAGGTAGGGAGGGGTAGTTCAATTCATAATGTTTTATACATTAATTTATGAAGTCCAATTGGATGTATATCGAATATTTCACCATGCTCAAGGAATCCTAATCGTTTGTAGTAATCTGTAACGGTAATACGAGCATTACACCATAATATCTCTGCTTGACGCTCTTTTAAGATTACTTCAGCTTGTTGGATTAATGAGCTACCGGCATGTTGTTTCCGAAAGGTAGGTACTGTAGCCATGCCTCGTAAACGATAGTGATGGTTACCCTGTAAGGAAGGGGGGATTTCATGAGAGAACGAAGCAATGCTAATGAGTTTATCATTTAAGAAGGCACCAAGATGAAAGGAATTTGTTTCGTAATCAGATGGGTATTTACAATCTTCCAACTGTTGAGTTGGACGTAAAATTTTTTGACGTAGTTCGTATGTTTCGGAGGCGTCAATACATTTAATTGTAACCATACATAATCCACCTTTCTTATGAAGATTTTTCTATGAGTTGTAAAAAGAAATAGGCCGGCGCAACACAAAGGCCTAATATGCTACAAGTACCAATAATAAGGGAAAGAAAGAGACAAAAGTATTTCGTTCCATTTGGCTTCTTCCATCCATAGCTGCAAATTTCAATGCTAATACCGATGAGAATAATGGCTACAAGTACCTCTGCTAATAATAAAAGAGCTAAAGTTGAAATAGACATAGTGTGATTCATCCTCATAATTTATGATAGTAATATTTTACCATAAGGAAGTAAGAATCTTAAGAAAAAAGTTAAAAGTATTATGGTTTAGGGAAACAAGGAGTAATTGTTTTGTGTTATTTTTTACATGTCGATTTAAAAAGTCCCCTCTCAAATTTTGAAAGGGGACTTTTTGCTATTCTAATATGCTTTTCATTGTATCAATGTGCTCTTTTGATCCTGTTACAAGAAGTGTATCACCATTTTGTAATTTTGTATCACCGTGTGGTATTAATGCTTTGTTACCACGGTAAATTTGGATGATGAGTACGTCACCTAGGAATGGCAAGCGACGAAGCGGTAAACCGTTATATGTATTACTACGTAATTCCACTTCGCGAACCGTTTCATTCGCAGTCGTAATTAAACGAACGAGACTCGGCTTATCAATGAGTGCACGTAATAAAATGCGTGTGGAGTTAATCGTCGAGAATACAGCAATATGCTCTTGCGTTGCTTTTTCCTGTAAAAGAGGATCTTCTACACTTGCAATGACATGCTCAACGCCTAATTCTTTTGCGTGTTCTGCTAATAATAAGTTTTGCTCATCATCACTTGTTGCGACGACAACTCGATCTGCGTCGAAGGCTTTTTGTTCTTCTAATAGTTCTATTGTAATTGTATCTAGTTTTACGATTGGGAAGTCATGAGATTTTGCTTCCTCGGCATTTACTTTATTTTGACGCATCATGTATAGTGTTACATCATAGTCTTCGCGTTTTAAATCAAGTGATAATGGAAGCGTGATTCGACTTGCACCAATAATAGAAACTCTTGGTTTTGGTGTTTCCACTTTTGGAAACATCTTTTTAAATAATACAGGTGCAAAAATACATGTAATAACTGCACTCAAGATAAGTGAAGCAGACAGACTCGGACTAATAATATTTAACTTTTCACCAATTTGTGCTGCGGCAATAACTAATGAAAGTGTCGATGTTAGTAAAATGGCACTTCCTAATACGATGTTACGAGGATACCATTTTCTTAGCACGAGTGATGGCAATAGTTTTGAAATAAAGAGTCCAACAATTAAAATTGGAATCATTAACATACTAGAAGGCTCTTTAAAAATAGACCATACTTCTAAATTTACACCGACCATTACGAAGAAGATTGGAATGAAGAAACCATATCCGATGGAATCGAGTTTTTCAACCATATCTTCATTTGGTGATAATAAGGATACGAGTACACCTGCTAAAAAGGCTCCTAAAATGTTTTCTGCACCAACAGATTCAGATAATCCGACTAGTATTAAAATAAGCGCAAAAACAGCACGTGTGTCAATTTGTACACTACCAGCTTTTAGGCTTTCCAGGTATGGAATATTTTTAAAGCGTCTTGCAACAAAGTAAATTACAATACCTGCCCCAAATAGAACGAGAAGAAGCCACATGCTCTGACCGCTTTCAGAGTTTAATCCAACGAAAACAGCGAGTAAAATCATTGTAACTAAGTCCGCAATAACGGCGACTAACAAAATAATTTGACCGATTGCTGTTTTTCCTAAGTTGTTTTCTTTTAGTGTTGGGACAACAACACCTAAAGAAATCGTTGAGATAATCAATGTCATGAACATCGCGTTATCTACAAATCCAAGCCATACAAATATAAGTGATAGGGCATAGGATAAGATGAAAATAAATAAGAAGATAATGCTTGCTGCTTGGAACGTATTGGGTTCATTCGTCTTATTCTTTTTCCCTTTTTGTTTAAAGATAGAAAAATCAATTTCTAAACCGCTTAAGAACATTAAGAAGATAAATCCTAGCGTTGATAAAACTTGTAGCCACATATCTGGCTCGATAATATTAAATCCACTTTTTCCCACAAAAATTCCTGCAATAATTTCGGCAACAACGACAGGAAGTGCTTTTAGTTTAAAGCGTTGTAACAAAAGGGGAATGAAAAACGCGATTGCGACAACAATCATAAGTGATAGGACTGAGGAATGGTGTTCCACTGCGTTCTCTCCCTTCAAATAATATAGTACTCATTTTAGCCATATTATAGGAAGAAAAGCAATGCATGTGAACTCGATTCCATAAAGAAAGAGTTTTCTTAACATTTGTCATAATAAGTATAGGTTTCATGTTTATGTTTTAATTGCCGTAATGTGGATGATAAGAGAGGGGAAGAGAAAATAGTACAATAAATAAAAAAAGACTGCTGAGATTACCTCAGCAGTCTTTTTCATGTTCATTACATAGAGAAGAAAATCCAAACTGTACCAACAACCGTTACTGCAGCGATGAAAAAGTGGAATACGATTGTGATTGTTTGTATTACTCCTTCGCCTTCTGTCATGTGCATAAACATAACAAATTGCAATGCTGCTTGTGCCACAGCCATTACAAGAATGGCTGTTAAGATTGTTGAAAGTGGCAAGCTTGTATATAACGTTACATATACAGCGAGGAACGTTAATGCAAGCGATAAAATAAATCCGAAAACGTGTGACCATGGAAAACCGCTATGTGCGTTTGCTTGAGTATTGTTTTGTCCCATTATTACGCCACCATCCCATTCAAGTAAACTAGTGTGTAAATGAAGATCCAAACAACATCAAGGAAATGCCAGTATAAGCTGATAATAAATACTTTACGAGCTGTAACTGGTGTTAAACCTCGTTTTAAAATTTGGATAACAACACAAGTTGCCCAAATGATACCAGCTGTTACGTGGGCACCATGCGTTCCAAGAAGAACGAAGAATCCAGATAAGAATCCGCTTGTTTGGATTGTTGCGCCTTCTGCAACATAAGCCATAAACTCTTCAACTTCAAAGAAAAGGAAGCCTGCACCTAAAATTAATGTGAAGATGAACCATCCTAACATTGCTTTTTGGTTGTGCTTACGCATTTCATGAATTGCGATACCGCATGTAAAACTACTTGTTAAAAGTAGGAGCGTTTGAATTAAAAGGGTTTTAAGTTCAAACAGCTGAGCTGGTGTAGGGCCATCAGCCGTACGACCAGCAAGTACTAGATAAGAGGCGAAAAGTGTTGCGAACAGCACGATTTCAGCCCCAAGAAAAATCCAAAACCCTAAAATATTCAATCTGCTTTGTTCGGATTGATATTCTAGAGGTAAGCTTTTATCTAAAGCCGCCATTTCGTTTCACCTCTCATGCAACATGTTCTGTCTTTTTAATTTCATCTACGCTAACGTAATATCCGTCGTCGTAATCAAACGAGCGCCAGATCATACAACCTAACATACCAATACCACCGACAATTGCTAACCAGAACCAGCTAAATACTAGTGCAAAACCTGCAAGACCGATAAAACAAGACATAATGATTGGAACGCCTGTAGTACTTGGCATATGAATTGGTTTCAACTCTTCAGGTTTTGGTGTAATAGTTTCGCCGTTCTTCTTCATTTCCCAGAATACATCGCTAGACTTAATTTCTGGTAATTTTGCGAAATTGTAATGTTGTACTGGAGATTGTGTTGCCCACTCAAGTGTACGAGCATCCCAAGGATCTCCGGTTACATCGCGCTCACCGTGACGAATGCTATAAACTACGTTGTAGCATAATAAGGCGAAGCCAATTGCCATCATTACTGCACCGACAGATGCGATTTGGTTTAACCAACCCCATCCAAGGTCTGCAGAGTAAGTGTACATACGACGAGTCATACCATCTAAACCTAAGAAGTACATTGGGAAGAAACAAATGTTAAATCCACTCATAAAGATCCAGAATGTCCATTTACCAAGGCGTTCATTTAGCATATGACCAGTCATCTTCGGATACCAGAATGTAAATCCAGCAAGCATCGCGAATACTGTACCAGCGATTAATACGTAGTGGAAGTGAGCGATTAGGAAGTAGCTGTTATGGTATTGATAGTCAGCTGCTGCCATCGCAAGCATAACACCCGTAACTCCACCAATTACGAAGTTTGGAATAAATGCCAATGACCAAAGCATTGGAACTGTAAAACGGATACGACCTTTATAAAGCGTAAACAACCAGTTAAAGATTTTAACACCGGTTGGGATCGAAATTGCCATTGTTGAAATCGAGAAGAATGAGTTAACTGCTGGTCCTGCACCCATTGTAAAGAAGTGATGCAGCCATACAAGACCACTTAGAGCTGCGATTGCAACCATTGAATACACCATTGCTGTATATCCAAATAAGCGCTTGCGTGAGAATGTACTTACGATTTCAGAGAAAATACCGAATGCCGGTAAAATAACGATATATACTTCAGGGTGACCCCATACCCAGAACAAGTTCGCCCAAAGCATTGGCATACCGCCGCTTGCCATTGTAAAGAAGTGAGCATCAAATAGACGGTCGAATGTCATTAATGCAAGAGCAACTGTTAATACTGGGAAAGCAAAGATAATGATTACACATGTAATTAAAATAGACCATGTAAACATTGGCATTTGCATTAACTTCATGCCTGGTGCACGCATTTTTAAGATTGTTACCATGAAGTTAATCCCTGTCATCAGCGTCCCGAGACCTGAAATCTGCAATGCAATTGCATAGAAATTATTTCCTACTCCAGGTGAGAATTCTGTACCAGCCATTGGGAAGTATGATGTCCACCCAGCGTCTGGAGAACCACCGATAACGAAGGCGATGTTAAATAACATAGCACCTACGAAGAATAACCAAAAACTTAATGCATTTAAGAAAGGATATGCAACGTCACGTGCTCCAATTTGAAGAGGAACAACAACGTTCATAAGTCCCATAACAAACGGCATTGCCATGAAGAGAATCATAACCGTACCGTGTGTTGTAAATATACCATTATAGTGTTCAGCGTTTAAATATGTTGTGTCAGGGAACGTTAACTGGGCACGAATCATTAATCCGTCCATACCGCCGCGGAACATCATTACAATTGCTGAAATGATATACATAACCCCAATTTTCTTATGGTCAACAGAAGTTAACCACTCATCCCAAAGCCATCTCCATTTTTTGTACTTTGTTAGCACAAAAAGGATCGCTAACGTCACAAGAACAATAGATACGTCCGCTCCATAGATAATCGGATCGCCTGTGACAAAAAATTCATCAAGCTTCACTATATTCACTCCAATCTGTCGGAATATTCGTTATTACTTTTTGTTTTTGTAGTAGTTGTAATCACAATATTCAAGTGATTTTGGATCTACGTATTTTAAATGTGTATTAGTGAATGTCATACGCCCTACTACACCAGGTTTAATGATTTCATTGTATTTTTCTTCTGTAAGTGGTTTAGCAGTTTCTTTTACTTCTTTTACCCACTTGTCATACTTTTCTTTTGTTTTTGCTTCAAGCTCAAATTCCATGTCAGTGAATCCTTCACCAGAGAAGTTTGCGCTACGGCCAATGTAAGAACCTGGCTTATCAGCCTGTAGATATAAGTCCATAATCATGCCATCCATTGTGTATTTCATACCACCAAGCTCTGGAATCCAGAAGGCATTCATTGGACCAACAGAAGTTAGCTTAAATTGAATTGGTACACCTGCTGGTACATTTAAATAGTTAACGGTTTCAATATTTTCCTCTGGATAACTGAATAACCATTTCCAGTTGGCAGATGTAACGTAAATTTCAACTGGTTTCATATCTTTTGTTTGCTCTGGCTGCTTTTCCGATGCAAATGTTGCTTTTACTGTTGGGATTGACAATGCAATCACGATGATAACAGGGAAAATAGTCCAGATAATTTCTAAAAGAGTATTACCGTGTATATCAGGTGGCTCATAGTCCATATTTTCTGGTTTTTCACGGTAACGAATCAAGATGACTGTAAACAAGATAAATACAATTGCAATAATCAACGACATGAGTATGAATGACCAAACGATTAAATCATACTGTGTTTTTGCAACAGGCCCCTGCGGATTTAATACTGCAAGTTTTTTATCACAGCCACCGAGGAACAAGAGTAGTGATAGTGGAAGAAGCGAAGCCAACTTCCAAAATTTTTTTTTCAGTTGCACGATTGAAAATCTCCTTTCTCCTTGGATTGAAACTATGCCAATAAAACAATATAAACCTATTAATTTATAGAAGGCAATAGTTTTTGTCATATTGTTAAAAAATAGACACAAATGCACACTTTTTACGGTGAATATCATTTGTAACTTGATAACATTGTAAACTATTTTTTTGATGAAAACATGATTGTAAAAATTTTAAGATAAATAAAGTTATACCAGCATATCCAAAAAATAGAAAAAAACTATCTTATCATAGGATAAGATAGTTGAATATTTTATATATTTAGTTTATTCCTTGTGTAATATTTCGTTGCTTTTCAAATGTGACAACTTTTTTATATTTAATTTGATACAAGATGTAGCAAATAATCATAAATGGAATTCCGCAATAAAGTGCGATACGTTGATCCGGTATAAAAGCTAAACTAACGAATGTAATGAAATTTAAAGAAAAAGCAACAATTGGAACGATTGGATAAAGGGGTGTACGATATTTTAAATCGTTTATATTTCCGCCATTCTTTATAAAATCTCTTCGAAAGAAAAATTGTGAAGCAGCAATTGACATCCAGACGACAACTGCTGCCATCGCTGCAATTGATGTTAGTACTAAAAAGACTGTATCTGCTGCAAATACGCTTGTTAAAAGCGAGAGACTTGCAAAGACTAAGCTGAAAATTAAAGCATTCAGTGGTATTCCCTTTTTTGTTAATTTTGCAAATGCAGGACTTGCCATACCTTGTTTTGACATAGCCCAAAGCATACGTGAATTCGCGTATAATCCTGAATTTGCTACTGATAGTACAGCAGTAATAATGACAAAATTCATAATGTCAGCCGCATATGGAATACCAACTGTATCAAAAACAAGTACAAATGGACTTTCTACAAGATTAGCCTCCTGCCATGGAAGTAAACCAACAACAACAGCAATTGCTAGTACGAAAAAGAATAAAGTACGCCAAATTGTATTTTTAATTGCTTTTGGAATTGTTTTTTCAGGGTTTTCACTTTCACCTGAAGCAATTCCAATTAGTTCGGTTCCTTGGAAGGAATAATTTACAGTAATCATTGTGAGAAGAACAGCTAAGGCACCATTTGGAAATAATCCACCATTTTCGGTGAAGTTATGAAGCATTGGTGCGGGTTGCCCATTGAAATCTAAGAACCCAAACATAACAGCGCCTCCAAGTATAATGAAGACAACAATTGTTGAGACTTTTACACTGGAAAACCAAAACTCCGTCTCTGCAAATGCTTTTGTTGATAAAGCGTTTACAAGAAAAAGGATTACTGCAAATGTAACACACCAAATCCATGAAGATACGTCTGGAAACCAACGCTTCATTAAAATGCTAACAGTCGTTAGCTCTACCCCAACTGTAACAGCCCAGTTTAACCAATACATCCAGCCAACGACAAATCCAAAACCAGGTGAAATAAATTTGCTTGCATAACTTTGGAATGAACCTGCTTCTGGCATGGCAACGGATAATTCGCCAAGACAGAGCATTGTTAAATACATGACGAAACCACCAACTAAAAATGCAAGGATTGCCCCACCAGGTCCGGCATTATGGACGATTTGTCCTGATCCCATGAATAATCCCGTACCGATGACACCTCCGAGCGCAATCATAAAAAGGTGTCTGCTTTTCATTGTACGTTTTAAACTAGTTTGTTCTGTAGTTGTTTGATTCATATTCCCTTCACCCCGTACTTTTCTCTTGTTTGTTTTACTCAATGAATATTGAGCTTGCTTCGTTTCGCTAATCATCAGTGGGGGATAAAAAACATACTGATTGTAGTTTTCTTTATGTTCCTATACGAATGGATTACGTATATTTTCTGGGTGCTTGAGTAGTCATAAAAAACAACAACGAAACGATTAGTGTTCCTTGATTTTTGTTTTGTGAATAAAAGAAATTCAATTTCTTTAACCACATTAAACATTTTTAATTCTAGCAAAATATTCTGAAAATGTATATTCATTTTTCTTTTTATTACAAAAAATTAGAATTTTAAAACAGTTGAATTGAATAATAATTCATATAATCTTTCTAGCAAACTAGGTAGAAGAAAGGTACAATAAAAAGGATAGTGTTTGATGAAAATAATGATGTAATGGAGTTTTGCATATGTTTAAAAAATTCAAATATATATGTATTGTAGGAATTATACTTGTTGTTGCTATTTTTGTAGGGAAAAATAAAATTCTTCAAAAAGTACAAGAGTTACGAGTGAATTTTTTGTTTGATATGAAAGAAACAGCTATGATTGAAAATGTTCCATTTATAAAACAACTTCCGGAATTACAGCGAGGTTGTGAGGTTACGAGTTTAGCAATGTTATTGCAGTATAAAGGTGTACAAGTGGATAAGATGCAACTTGCAAGTGAAATCAATCATGTTCCATTTAAAGAAAATAATCTTCGAGGAAATCCTCATGAAGGATTTGTTGGAAATATTTATACGAAATCCGAACCAGGTTACGGTGTTTATCATGGGCCGATTTTTAAACTTGCAGAAAAATATGTACCTGAAAAAACGATTAATTTAACTGGAAGAGAGATTGAAGATGTATATAAAGTCATTAGTTCAGGCTCACCAGTATGGGTAATTGCAAATACAACGTTTCAGCCGCTAGCTGAGGAGAGTTTTGAAACCTGGAATACAAATAACGGTGATGTGAAAATTACATATTATGAGCATAGTGCAGTAGTTGTTGGGTACGATCAAAACTTTGTATATATGAATGATCCGTTAGCTAACAATCCGAATAAAAAAGTATCACGTTCTGAATTTGAAAAAGCGTGGGAACAAATGGGAAAACAAGCAATTACTATTTTATAAAAATAAAAGCTATCTAATGTTAGGTGGCTTTTATTGTAAGTTAAATATTCGGAATATTGTTTATTTTGTTTTTACTTCGAGCTATAATAACGTTTAGCTTAGTGAAGAAAGGAAGAGGATAGATGGGTGAAATCAAAGGTATTGTTCTTTCTAAAGAACGATTAATAAAATGGAGAAGGCATTTTCACAGATATCCAGAGTTATCTTTTCAAGAAGAAAAAACATCTCAGTATATATACGACATGCTTCAAACAATTCCTCATCTAGAAATTTCAAGGCCGACAAAGTACAGCATGATGGCAAGATTAATTGGTGAACAACCTGGAAAAGTGATTGCAATTCGTGCTGATATGGATGCCCTTCCAATTCAAGAAGAAAATCAATTTGAATTTGTTTCTACATATCCAGGAGTGATGCATGCATGTGGGCATGATGGTCACATTGCAATGCTCCTTGGCACTGTATATGCGCTCGTAGAGCAAAGGGAAAAAATTAAAGGGGAAATTCGTTTTCTATTTCAACATGCTGAAGAAAATTTTCCAGGTGGTGCACAAGAAATGGTTGCAGCAGGCGTGATGGAAAATGTGGATTATATTATCGGGGCGCATCTTTGGGCTTCTTTAGAAGTTGGCAAAGTTGGTGTGATTTATGGTCCAGCGATGGCGGCGCCTGATGTATTTAAAATATCAATAGAAGGAAAAGGTGGACATGCGGGTATTCCGCATGAAACAGTTGATAGTATTGCAATCGGTACACAAATAATTACGCAGCTCCAACAAATCGTATCGCGTCTTACGAATCCGCTAGATTCTCTCGTTTTATCTGTAACGCAGTTTCATGCGGGAACAACGCATAATGTAATTCCAGAACAGGCAACAATTGAAGGGACGGTAAGAAGTCTGAAGCATGAATTACGAGAACAAACTGCGCAGCGAATTGAAAAGTTTGTTAAACATATTACGGAATCTTATGGCGCAAATTATACATTTTCATATGAGTACGGCTATCGTCCAGTTGTAAATGATGAACAGGTTACGCAATTTGTTGAAAATACAGCACTAGAGCTTTACGGAAGGGAACAAGTAGTTCGTTTAGAGCCGACGATGGCCGGAGAAGATTTTTCGGCCTTTTTACAAGAAGCTCCAGGCACATTTTTCTTTATTGGTGCTGGGAATAAAGAGAAGGGGATTGTGTATCCGCATCATCATCCTCGTTTTACAATTGATGAAGATGCTTTGCCGATTGGGGTAGAAGTTTTTGTTTCATCTGTGTTGAATTTTATGAGAAAAGGAGATAGTAGATAAAGTGAAACTTTAATCAGTGGGGGTTTTCTCCATCTCCCACTGATTATTAGCACTCACCAATCGGGAGTGTTACTGTCCGTTAATGCGGGATAAATAATTCATATGTAAGAGCTATCTTATAAAAGAGATAGCTCTTTTTGTATATATTTGTTTCTATTGGCGAAATCTAACTACAACTTGTTGAAAAGAAAGTTAGGTGGGGAATTTGTTAAAGTTAGATGCTAACTTATCTAAAATTACAAAGGAAATTCGAGAAAAGTTAGATTCACCTAATGATCTAACGGTTAGAGAATTTACACTTGCCGGTTGCTCTACACGTTGTGCGGTTGTTTTTTTATGCGGATTAACAGATAAAGATAATATTTATAAGTTTATTATCAGGCCACTTCAATATGAAGAATTACCAAAACAAGCTGCAATCATTCAAACTCTGCTGGATCGTTTCCTTTCTATTACAGAGGTGAGTATTGCAAAAACGTTTCCGGGGATTATAAATGCTCTTTTAGCTGGAGATACAATCGTACTAATTGATGACATTCCATCTGCGGTAGTTGTAAACAGTCGAGCGTGGGAAAAAAGAAGTTTAGAATCTCCGGTTACAGAAGCTTTAATCCGTGGACCAAGAATTGGATTTAATGAGGATATTAATGTAAATAAAATGTTAATTCGTCGTAGTCTGCGTGATCCGCAGCTCAGGTTTCAATCTTATATCATGGGGAAGCGTTCGCAAAAAGAAGTAACTTTAGTATATATAGAAGATATTATTAATCCTTATTTTGTAGAAGAGTTAAATCGAAGGCTCCAATCGATAGTAACAGATATTGTTCTTGAAACAGGAACAATTGAACAGTTAATTCAAGATAATAATTTGTCGCCTTTCCCGCAATTTTTGAGTACAGAAAGACCTGATAATGTAGTCGCTTCGTTGGCGAAAGGAAAAGCGGCAATTTTAGTAGACGGATCTCCTTTTGCTCTCATTGCCCCACTAGTTTTGATTGATATATTTCAATCCGTAGAAGATCATTATGAACGTTGGATAATTGGAACGTTACTAAGGTTTTTACGAATGGGTGCTGGTATTATTGCAGTTTTATTGCCAGCTATGTATGTAGCTCTTGTCTCTTATCATCAAGGGCTGATTCCATCGAAATTGGCTTATTCTATTGCTGGAGCGAGAGAAGGGGTGCCATTTCCAGCTTATATTGAAACGTTTATGATGGCGCTCACGATGGAACTGATAAGAGAGGCCGGTATCAGGTTACCAAGACCGATGGGGCAAACAATCGGAATTGTTGGTGGACTTGTAATTGGAGAAGCGGCAGTAAGTGCAGGGATTGTAAATCCTTTTTTAGTAATTATCATTGCTGTAACTGCCATTGCTACTTTTTCTCTTCCGGTATATAGCATCACAATTACATTTCGAATTTTATTATTTGTATTCGTTTTAGCTGCTACAGTATTCGGATTATACGGTATTATTTTGGCTTTAATTGCCCTAGGAATTCACCTTACAAATTTAAAGAGTGTGGGGGTACCTTATACTACGCCTATTGCGCCAGCATTCTATAAAGATTGGAAAGAAGAAATTATTCGCTTACCAAAAGCAATGCTTAAGGAACGACCAGAATATTTGCAAACGAAGGATGGTACATTACGTCCAAAGGAGCGGAAGTAAATTGAGACCGTTTAAGTACGGGGATGAAGAAATTGGATCTCGTGAACTTGCTGTTGCAGTATCTTCAGCCATTATTGGTACCGGTGCGTTGTCAATGCCAAGGGTCATTGCTACACAAACTTTGTTTTCTGATGGTTGGATCATTTTATTAGCGGGTGGAATTATATGTGCATTTTTTGCTTGGTTTGTAACAAAAGTTGCGATTTTATTTCCAAAACAAAATTTTGTTGAATATACAAGTGCTCATTTAACAAAACCAGTTACTTACGTATTTAGTGTTATTTTGATTTTGACATTTGTTGCGTTGACAGCGTATGAGATCAGAACGATCTCTATTATTTCACAAATGTATTTATTTAGTGATACGCCTATACAATGGCTTTCTTTTTTCTTTTTACTGGTTGTGATTTACGGAGTAAGTGGATCAAGAGCTGCATTATTAAGACTGAATGTAATATTTTTACCGATTGTCCTAATAGCTATGTTGCTCTTGTCTTTATTAAATATAAATTTAATGGAGATAAATAGCTTATTACCGGTATTTCAAACGAAAGTAAGTAAATATGCAGCAGGAATTAAAGATTCTATTTTCACTTTTATTGGATTCGAAGTTGCTCTTTTTTATTCCATGATGTTGAAGGGGAATATAAAAAAAGCTCCTTTGGCTGTAGCTAAAGGAGTAATGGTAACTGTTATGTCGTATATTTTAATTTATGTAACCTGTATTAGCGTCTTTACGTATATGACAACGAGGAGTTTAACGTATCCTACAATTGAGTTGGGAAAGGAAATTGAAATTGGAGGAGGATTTTTAGAACGATTCGACGCAATCTTCTTTACGACTTGGATTATTACGGTTTATAACACAACAGCTATGTATTATGACATTGCTTCTCTATTGTTTTGTGCAATGTTTTCTAAATTAAATAAACATATTTTTATTTTTATAAGTGCACCTATTATTTTTATGATCAATATGGTTCCAGGAGATGTGAGAAAGTTATCGGATTATGGTACATATTTAGCTTGGATAGATATGGGGTGTATCCTATTGGTGCCCTTACTAGTGCTAATTGTATATAAAATAAAAAGAAGGGCTGGTAGAAATGAAACGCCTTCTTAAATTCATATACCTGATTAGTTTGTTATGTTACCTGAGTGCTTGTTCTGAACAAGAAGAAATTGAAGAAAGAGGCTTTGTTGTAGGGGCAGCGTACGATCTTGTAAAAGAAAAAAAGTCCAATCCGGTTATGAAGGGAACATACCAAATGGTTTTGCCTAGAACGCTAACACCACAAGGAGCACAAGGAAATACGGGGAGTAAAAACTATATTAATATTAGTGCGGTAGCAGATGGGGTTTTTGAACAAATTCGTATCGTTGCTAAAAAGATTAGTCGTGCACTATTTTTCCCTCATATACAAGTGCTAATTTTTTCTAACGATTTGTTAGCAAAACCGTATGTGTTAGAAAATACATTGGATGTATATGTTCGTGACCATGAAATGAGACGGAACATTCGTATTTTTGTTTCTGAAAAAAAAGCAGAGGATATATTAAACCAAAGTGCAAAACCTGAGAATTTACCTGCAAAGTATATTGATATGTTAGTTGACCACGCTCCGAAAAATGCACAGATGATAGAAGCGGCTCGGATTGGTGATATTCAGGAGAAAATTACAGCTAAAAGAAGTTTTGTATTGCCTGTTTTAGGATTGACAAAACAAGGGGTGCAAATGAATGGAGCGGCTTTATTTAGAGGGAAGGATAATAAGCTTGTCGGTAGGTTGAGTGGAGAAAATACACTAGGATTAAATTATATTATTGGAAAGAAGATGGCGGGTTTTTTTACGATTCGTAAAGGGAATGAATTTGTTACATATGAAATTCATAAAATGCGTCGTAAAATTACTACGTCTGTTACAAATGCTACTAAGCCAAAGTTTGTTATTGATTTATCGTTAGAAGGAACTTTGGCGGAACTGCATTTTAGTGATCATGACCAAGTTGTGGGAGAGAAGAAACTAAAGCAGTATATTGCAAAAGAGATGGAAAAACGTATTCAAAAAACAATAAAAATTGTGCAAAAAGATTATAAGGTGGATGTATTAGGCGTGGGAGAAGAATATAAACGTCATGATTATAAAAAGTGGAGCAAAATAAAAAAGAATTGGGATCAAGGTAAGAACTATTTTAGTAATTGTGACATTGTGGTTCAAGTACATCCAACAATTGAACATTCGGGTTCTTCATTGCCGACTCGGGTAAAGTAGGAGGGGTTGTCTTGTTTACTAAATTAAGTATAACCTGCACGGTATTAATGGCAATTCTCCCATATACAGTATACTTTCTTCATAAGAAAATTATGGAGTATGGTGCACAGCCGTGGCAAAAGAATAAGCAAAAAAGGAAATCTGAATAAATCTCAGAATTCCTTTAATAATCAACGAAGCGTTAATGAGATTCCCTCTATTGATACCTGTCTCACTTTATCCCGCATTAACGAAAAGTAATCCACCCACCGCAAAATTCAAATGAAAGCGAGGAAGATAGGTGGTGAATAACTGTCCGTAAAAGCCTGATTGATGCGGGCCTTTACAGACAAGTGGGGATGAAGAAAACTCCCGACTGATAGAAGTTTCACTTTATACAAGCCCTAACCAATGTACCAATTGCGATGTGAGGAATGTAACAACAATGGCGATTACGGTAGGGATTGCAAACGATAGAAATGTCCATTTGGGACTTTTTGTTTCTTTATATATGTTAACCAATGTTGTTCCGCATGGGAAATGAAGTAGTGAGAACAACATTGTATTTAACGCAGTTAACCAAGTCCAGCCATGTTCTAAGAACAAGTTTTTAATTTGGTTTAAATCATCTAGTTCGGTTAAAGCACCAGTTGATAAATAAGACATTAATAAAATTGGAATGACAATTTCATTAGCTGGCAAACCAAGGATGAATGCAGCTAGAATAAATCCGTCAAGACCGAGTGATTTAGCGAATGGATCTAAGAAATTCACAAAATACATAAGTAGGCTTGTGTCACCAACATAAATATTTGCTAATACCCAAGTTAGCATAGCGGCCGGTGCAGCTACGATAACCGCGCGTTTTAAAACATATAATGACTTATCAAGTGTGGAACGTACAATTGTATTCCAAATTTTCGGCTTACGGTATGGTGGTAACTCTAACGTATAGTGAGTTGGGACGCCTTTTAAAGCGGTTTTTGATAATACCCAAGATACAGTTAATGTTACAATAACCCCAATTATAACCATTCCGACTACAACACCTGCCGTAACAAGTGTTTGCATACTGCCGGTATATCCAGCGGCCATGAATAATGATGCCATTAATATTAATGTAGGCCAACGTCCATTACATGGAACGAAGTTATTTGTTAAAATCGCTAACATACGCTCGCGTGGTGATTCGATAATACGTGTTGACATAATGGCAGCAGCGTTACAACCAAACCCCATTGCCATTGTTAATGATTGTTTTCCGTGAGCGCCAGAACGTTTGAATAAACGATCCATGTTAAAAGCAACACGCGGTAAATATCCGTAATTTTCCAATAAAGCAAACATAGGGAAGAAAATAGCCATAGGTGGTAACATAACACTAATTACAGCTCCAGTACCACGGAATAAGCCGAGAATTAAGATGCCATGTACCCAATTCGGTGCATTCATCGCTTGAAACCAAGCGGTTAAATGACCTTCTGCCCACCCGAAAAATTCAGCAATCATATCAGATGGCACGTTAGCTCCTGCAATTGTAAGATAAAAAATAATAGATAAAATTCCGAGCATAATTGGGAATCCGAATATAGGAGAAGTGAAAATTTTATCTAGCCTCTCTGAACGGTATAACTTATCAGTATTCGTGTATTGAACAGCTTCTTTACATATACTTGCGGAAGTTCGATAAATATCACCTACAATATCATCTCGTATATCATCTTTTGTAAGTGTTTGTGCATGTTGAACAATATAATCTAATGGAAGAGCCTTACTGGCTGAGTGAGATTTCATTTATTACGACCTCCCTTATCAGCGGCTCTTTATGATGTTTTTGAAGTGTAGCTAGAAAGTTTTTATCTCCATCTAGTATTCGTAGTGCAACCCAGCGTGCAGGGTATGTATCACCGAATACTTTATAAATTTGAGGTTCTAATTCCTGAATCATATTTTCAATTTGTTCATTATAAGTAATTTGAACAGGTGTAGGAATTAATTTTTTGCTAGCCACCTTAGCAATTACATTTAGCAAATGTCCGATTCCAACGCGGTTTCGAGCCGAAATTTTGACTACAGGTACACCCAGTGATTTTGCTAATTTCTTTTCATCAATGACGATTCCTTTTTTTTCTGCTTCATCGATTAAGTTAATACACACTATAACGTCGTTAGTCATTTCCATCACTTGTAACGCTAAATTTAAATTTCTTTCCATTGCAGTTGCATCTACAACTACTACTGTTACCTCAGGTTTTTCAAAAATAATATAATCCCGTGCAACTTCCTCATCTGCAGAGTTTGAATATAGGGAGTATGTTCCAGGTAAATCAATTACGGTATATACACTTCCGTTATGTTCATATTCACCTTCTGCTTTTAATACAGTTTTGCCAGTCCAGTTTCCGGTATGTTGTTTTAATCCTGTTAACGTATTAAACAATGTGCTCTTTCCGGTATTTGGGTTTCCTGCTAGCGCAATGCGATGGTTTTTCATACTAAATCATCTCCTATTAATCTCCCGAAAATAAGGGAACTTTCTTCACTACGCAGTGCAATGGTCGTATTGCTCACTTGATAAGCGGTTGGATCTCCGAGCGGGCTTCTTTGTAATACTTTAATAGTAGCTCCGGGAATAAAGCCTAAATCTAATAAACGACGTTTCATAGTTCCTTCTAATTGTATCTTCTCGATTTGTACAAACTGCCCTGTTTGGAAATTTGAAAGGGGTTTGATATTAGCCGATACCATAAAAGTTACCTCTTCTCTATATTTTTAGTGTTGGTTTAAAAAGTTTGCCGAGGGAAACTTTTTGTTACTAATATAGTAGACTACATGAAATGATGTTGTCAATTGGTACTTTAAAAATATTCAATTATTTTTAGAATTGTTCCAATTTATTGTGTTGTACAGAAAAATATTACTGAAATTATGTGGGATACATGTGGAGTGAACGCTATAAAGTTCAAAAAATAAAGAGATTTGTAAATGTATTTTTAATATAAGTAGTGAAACCAAGAATTTTATTTACAATACATTTACATTATTAAAAGTAAATTTACAATACGTGCAATTTTGTGTGGATTCTTTTGGTCTTTCTTATAAAAAGAGTTGGGATATATGGGTTTTTAGACTTATGACCTCTATTTACTTAAAATTAAAAATCGCTTAACACTAACACAATATTATTGTCCTACAATGAATTTGTGTTCGAAAGAAGTAGATGAATGTGAAAAAGCGATAATCCAAATGGGGGTACAAGACATGGTTATGAAAAAAGGTATTAAATTTTCGTTAGCGGCATTAGTGGTTGCTGGTGCTTTAGTTGGATGTGGCAAATCAGAAAGCACAGATAGCAAAGAAACTGCTAAAGGTAGTAACGATGCAAAACAAGAATTGTCGGGTACAATTGCGGCAGCTGGTTCTACAGCTCTTCAACCGCTTGCTGAAGAAGCGGGTAAAAAATTCATGGAAAAGAATTCGAAAGTTTCTATTCAAGTTCAAGGTGGCGGTAGTGGAACAGGGATTAACCAAGTAGCTTCTGGGGCGGTTCAAATCGGTAACTCTGATGTTCCAGCTGCAGATAAAATAAAAGATCCAGAAAAAGCGAAGGAATTAGTAGATAACAAAGTGGCAGGTATTGCATTTGCACTTGTTGTAAATAAAGATGTGAAGGTTGATAACTTAACTGTGAAACAAGTACAAGATATCTTCTCTGGAAAAGTTACAAACTGGAAAGAGCTAGGCGGTAAAGATGAGAAAATTAACGTGGTAAACCGTCCTGCATCTTCTGGTACACGTGCTACATTTGAAAAAACAGTTATGAAAGATGCGAAGATTAACGATGGAACAGGTACAACACAAGATTCTAACGGTGCGGTAGAACAAGCAATTAACTCTACTCCTGGTTCTATTAGTTATCTTGCAATGTCTTATATGGTAGGCGATAAAAAAGGTGCATTACAAACTGTGAAAATTGATGGTGCAGAGCCAAAAGTTGAAAATATTTCTGCGGGCAAATATCCATTCTGGTCTTATGAGTACATGGTAACAAAAGGAGAAGCGAAAGAAGCTACAAAAGCTTATATCGATTATGTAAAAGGTAAAGACTTCGAAAAACAAGTTGAAGATATGGGTTATATTCCAATGTCTAAACTGAATAAGTAAACATTTAACGGGCTGGCTGCGAGGCCAGCCTTGTTCATTTCAATCTATGAAGTGGGGTTGTGTCCTGTGATGAAGGGGAAAAAACAAATTAATTATGTAAAAAGTGAATATATCGGAAGAACGCTTGTTACGTTTTGCGGTATATTTATTGTTCTTGTTACATTAGCAATTATTGCATTTATTTGCGGGAAAGGAATTCAATCTTTTACGCAAAGTGGTATTTCATTTTCTGAGGTATTGACGTCAACAAAATGGAATCCGAATGCTGATCAGGGATCGTTTGGTGCTGTTATCTTTATTGTTGGCTCAATGCTTGTTTCATTAGGTGCGGTCGTTATTAGTGCGCCAATCGCGCTTGCTCTTGCGATATTTATGAACTTAATTTCACCAAAGTTTGGGAATAAGGTATTAAAGCCTGTTTTAGAATTGTTAGTTGGAATTCCTTCAGTAGTATATGGTTTATTAGGGGTTACCATTTTAGTTCCGCTTTTACGTGATTCATTCGGTGGTGTTGGTTTTAGTTTAATTGCCGGTATTATTGTGCTCAGTATTATGATTTTACCTACTATTGCTAGTATTGCTTCCGATGCAATACGTTCGGTTCCCTTTGATTATTTGGAAGCCTCTTATGGTTTAGGTTCGACGAAATGGCAAGCGATTAGCCGTGTTATTGTTCCAGCTGCAAAAAAAGGTATTTTAACAGGGGTCGTTCTAGGATTAGCTCGTGCTTTCGGCGAAGCGTTAGCGGTTCAAATGGTAATTGGGAATACTGTTAAATTGCCTGAAGGGATATATAGTCCAACGGCAACGTTGACAGGTATTCTAACAATGGATATGACGAATACGTTAAATGGAACTGCCTGGAATAACGCTTTATGGACATTGGCAATGATATTACTTGTTATTTCATTCCTGTTTATTTTAGTAATACGAGCAATTGGCCAAAGAGGTGAACGATAGCGATGAACGCAAGAAAAGTAAATAATATTTGGACGGGTATTTTATATGCAGTTGCAGCGTTTGTAGTAGCTTTACTTGTTTTCTTAGTATACGAAATTTTGCAAAAGGGTTGGGGTTTTTGGGATCCAAGTTTCTTGTTCGGAGAACCAAGCAATACAAGAGCTGGAGGTGGAATTGGTCCGCAGTTATTCAACTCTTTCTATATGCTTGTTATTACCTTAGTCATTTCAATTCCGCTTGGATTAGGAGCAGGGATTTATCTTGCGGAATATGCGAAACAAGGACGCTTTTTAGGATTTGTTCGTTTATGTATTGAAACGATGGCATCACTACCTTCTATTGTTGTTGGGTTATTTGGTTTATTAGTGTTTGTTACAATGACTGGTTGGGGCTATACGGTAATGGGAGGAGCACTTGCTTTAACGATTTTAAATTTACCGGGTCTAACGCGTGTTTGTGAAAGTGCGATTACGGAAGTTCCGTCTAATGTAAAAGAAGCGAGTCTTGGGCTTGGTGCAACAAAATGGCAAACGATTGTGCGAATTATTATCCCCACAGCATTGCCGCAAATTATTACGGGGGTTATTTTAGCTGCGGGTCGTATATTTGGTGAGGCAGCGGCATTAATTTATACAGCGGGATTAACATCACCGATTTTAAATTCTGCAGCCGATTTTTCAAGTCCTGCACATCCGTTGAATCCATTTCGACCAGCTGAAACATTAGCGGTTCATATTTGGAAATTGAACTCTGAAGGAATTATTCCTGATGCGAAGCTGATTGCGACAAAATCAGCAGCAGTCTTAATTATTATGGTATTACTCTTTAATATTATTGCCCGTTTTACTGCATCTGTACTTCATAAACGTTTTACGGGAGCTAAGAAATCTCGTAAAACACCGAAAGCCAAAGCGGCTTAAACGCTTGTACCCTAAATGGATAAGAAGCTCTCTGTTTATAAAAAAACAGGGAGCTTTTTTGTGTGAAGTGAATCCGGTAATCTCGGTTATAGCAGGAGTATGAAGATAAAATATTGTATATATACCTGTGTATGTAAATGCTGGAATGGAGATGGAGAGGAAGTTTTTCATGTTTTTTCTACAAATGTCAGGCTTTCCGGGTTCGGGAAAATCAACACTTTCTAGACGTATAGCGAAAAATACAGGTGCAATTGTGATTGATCATGATATTGTGAAAACGGCCTTACTAGAGTCGTTGGAAACTCGTCAAATTGAAACAACGGCCGCTGGTGGAATTTCGTATGAAATCGAATGGGCGCTAATAGATTTTCATCTATCCATGGGGCATAGTGTAATATTGGATAGCCCGTGTCTCTATATAGAAATGGTGGAAAAGGGGACGATCTTGTCTAGGGAACATCGTGTGAAATACAAATATATTGAATGCTATCTTAATAATATAGAAGAAATTAATAATAGGCTAAAGACACGAGAACGAATGATAAGTCAAATTGAGAAAGTGGAATCTGAAGAAGTGTTTAAAGAAGGGTTAGATGGTAGTAAACGACCATCTGATTTTACATATCTTATTGTAGATTCTGGGAAGCCTTTAGCGGATTATATTGATGAAGTGATGACGTATATGAATGAGTAGTCGTGAAATTATAATTGTATATTATAGTAGAAAAAACGTTATCTTCAAAACAGAAGATAACGTTTTTTTGGTGTTAAGCTTTTGGTGTATCTATAGAAGAGACTACTTTTCTGCGTGAGCGTCGTTTTTTACCGAATTTATCTAACAGTTCATACATAACAGGGACGACAACTAGTGTGAGCACAGTTGAAACTGCTAAACCACCGATTACAACAACCGCTAAACTTTTAGATACCATACTGCCGGCTTGTGATTGGCTGAATAATAATGGTAACATCGCTACTATTGTTGTAATGGCTGTCATAATAATTGGTCGTAGCCTTGTAGAACCTGCTTCTAGTAAAGCTTCCCGTGTCGTCATGCCGTGTTCTCTATTTTGTTGAACACGTTCTATTAATACAATGGCATTGGTGACTACGATACCAATTAACATTAATGCACCGATTAATGCATTTAAATCGACTGGTGTTCTTGAAATGATTAATCCTAAAATACCGCCAACAGCAGCTAGTGGTAAAGAGAATAAAATCGCAAATGGGGCGCGTGCTTGCCCGAAAGTAATAACCATAATTAAATAAACAATCCCGATGGCGATACCCATGATTTTGAATAAATTTGTAAAGTCTTCTTGCATTGATTCAGTTGCACCAGCAATTTTAACTTTCGCACCGTTTGGTAGGTCTAATTCTGAAATAGCTTTATTCACTTCAGTGTTTACTTTACTTAAATCTTCATTTGTTGCTTCGGCAGTTATTTGAATGGTTTCTTTTCCATCTTTATGGAAAATCTCTGTTTGTAATCGTTTTTCTGAAATGGTTGCAATATCTTTTAAAGGAATTGATCCTGCTATAGGTGATAAGATGTTTGTGTTAAGAATATCTTCCTTGTTACTTATCTTTTCTTGTTTATGTTCCAGCATAATGGTTGTTTTCTCATCATCAATTGTCAGTTGCCCAATTGGTGATTTTTTCATAAGGAATGTAACTTGTTGTCCGGCTGTTTCTGGTGTCAATCCAACTTGTTCCGCTTTCTTTTGATCAATATCGATTTGCCATTCCTTTTTTGATTCTTCTCGATTTGTTTTTACTTTAGAAAGACTGTCTATACTTTTTAGTTTTGTTTCAACGACATCAGCAGCTTTTTTTAAATTCGTCTCATTGTTTGCTGTCACGTTAAATTGCAAGCTGTTTCCTCCGCCGGAATTAGAATAGTTTGCCTTTGTATAATCGAATTCAGCTGGTTTAAAGTCTGCATGCTCTTTTTTAAGTTTTTTGATATATTGATCGATATCTGTTCCTTTTTTGAAGACTACAGCAATAGATGCAAGGTTATTTTTAGTTGTAAATCCAAACTGTGCATCTTCAGAACTGGAACCCATTCGTAAAATAACATCTTTTACATCGCTGTTAGAAAGTAATTTTTTTTCAAAATCAAAGGCTGTTTGCTTTCTAGATTCAAAATCGTAATTTGCTGGGAATGTCATCTGAATTGAAAGCATCGTATCGTCTTCTGATTGGATATTTGCTTTTGGAAGTAATATATAAGCAGCAATTGATCCGGCAAATAATAAGAAAGAAGAAAATAAAATAATAAACTTATGTGAAAGGGCCCACTTTAAAGTAGCTGTATACTTTCTTGAAGGTTTCGGTGTACGCTGCCTTGTTTTTCTCAGTAATAAAAATGCCATAAGTGGAACAACGGTTAAGGCCACCACTAGTGAAGAAAGTATAGAGTATACAACGGCCAATACCATAGGTAACATTAGCTTACCGATTGTACCTGATACAAGACCGATAGGTAAAAAGACAGCGACTGTTGTTAAAGTAGAAGAGGTAATCGCAACAGCTACCTCTTTTGTGGCGTCTAGAATGATGTCTTTTGAAAAATGTTCTTTTTGTAGGCGCCGGAAGATATTTTCAATGACAACAATACTATCGTCAACAAGTCGACCAACCGCTACTGCTAAGCCCCCGAGAGTTAAAATGTTTAATGTAACATTAGATTGATCAAGTAAAAATAGTGTTAGTAAAATGGATAACGGAATACTAACGACAGCGATAAGGGTTGTTCGAACGCTGCGTAAAAAGATTAAAATAATAAATGTCGCAGCAATTGCTCCTAAAATGACTTCTTTCCCCATGCTCATAACTGCATTTTCAACTTGTTCGTGAGTAGAGGATATTAATTTAATTGTATAAGTATCTTTATATTCTTTGCTTATAGTTTTTATTTTTTTATCAATTTCTTTTCCGATTGCAACAGCATTTTTGCTAGGTTCTTTCATAATAACTAATCCAGTTCCCTCTTCGCCATTCACATGTGAAACGGTATCAAAATGTTGTTTTATTTTTACTTGAGCTATATCTTGTAATTTGATTTGAGGGGTAAGTGACATGTTTTTTATTTCATCTACATTCTTGACATTTCCAATGACGCGTAGGCTGTGGTCTTCGTTATTGACAGTAACTTGACCAACTGGAGTGGAAGTTTCTTTTCCTTGTAAAGCGGCTAATACTTGCTGTGGTGTTACGTTTTTATTTTTCATTTCATTTGGGTCTAAGAGGATAGATAACTCGGATGTTGATTTACCGTAATACATGACGTTAGCAACGCCGTCGATATTTTCAAGTTGCGGGATGATTTCTTCTTCAATCTGTTTTTCGTCTGCTTTTGTAAAACCATTCTGTTTTTGAACGGTAATTTGTGCAAGTGGAATCATAGAGGTATTAAGTTGACTAACGACGGGTTTTGTAATTTCTTTTGGGAAATTTACGTTGCTGGTAATTTTTTCGACCTCGCGTGTAGCATCCTTCATATTAGCTTTAGATGTATAAGCGATATCGATACGAGATAAACCTTCATAAGTAGAAGAAGTTATTGTATCGACGTGTTCCAAATTTCGAAACTTTTTTTCGAGCGGTTCGGTTACTTCTTTTGTCAATGTTTCAGCATCTAGCCCTTGAGACATTGTAGTGACAGTTATTGCGGGATTATCGACGCTGGGTAGAAACTCCATCGGTAATTTGGAGCCGGAATAAATGCCGAGCACAGAAATGAGAAAAACCATGATGATGATAGCGGCTCGATTTTTTAATGAGAATTTTGTTAACCTATCCATAAAAATGATTCCTCCGTTTAAGTTGTTTTTTAGCCTACTTCGTTACTATATAACAAAATCTGGATATCTTTCATTAATTAAATGTAAAAAAATTCTAAATTTATTCTTAAGTAGCGAGTGAATAGGGTTTTGTAAGGAAGAGCTAGAGAGTTGGCTGGGTATTTTAGCCTTTTAAAATTCTGTTGAAGTCAGGAGGAAGAAAATCCATTTAAATATGAAATAAAGAGGCGAAATTATTAAGTGGAAAACTTTTTTAGTTTTTTTAAAAAAACACTTGTGATTTAAAAATAAGGATGGTATATTAATAAACGTCGCTGATGCGGAACACGCAGAAAGTGAAAAAAAGAAATTAAAAAACTTAGTTGACATCGAAAAATGAAGATGCTAACATAAGGAAGTCGCCAATCGGCGATGGACAAGTTCTTTGAAAACTGAACGAAACAAACAACGTGAAACGTCAATTTTTATTTTAGATGCTAGACAAACTAACTTTATTGGAGAGTTTGATCCTGGCTCAGGATGAACGCTGGCGGCGTGCCTAATACATGCAAGTCGAGCGAATGGATTAAGAGCTTGCTCTTATGAAGTTAGCGGCGGACGGGTGAGTAACACGTGGGTAACCTGCCCATAAGACTGGGATAACTCCGGGAAACCGGGGCTAATACCGGATAACATTTTGCACCGCATGGTGCGAAATTCA